>CALLPT010000248.1 GCA_938015575.1 uncultured Acidimicrobiales bacterium | reverse complement strand
GCGTGGCCTTGGGCGAGTCGGCCTGCTGACCGATCTCGAGGTCAACCAGATCCTGGACGCGCTCGACACGGTCGAAGCGGAGTTCGCCGACGGCTCGTTCGTGCTGCTTCCCGCGGATGAGGACATCCACACCGCGGTCGAACGTCGCTGCACCGAACTCGCCCCGGCCGCGGCCAAGATGCACACCGGTCGCAGTCGTAACGACCAGATCGGGACCGACATTCGCCTGTGGCTCAAGCGGGAGCTCGGCACGATCGCCGCCCAGCTCGTCGACATGCAGCAGGTGCTGTTCGACCGTGCGGTTGCCGCTGGCGACGCGTACCTGCCGGGCTACACGCACTTTCAGCGGGCGCAACCGGTGCCGCTGGCACACCACCTGTTGGCTCACGCCTGGACATTTGGGCGCGACATCACCCGTATCTTGGCCGCGCGAGACGCCTCCGACGTTTCGGTGCTCGGCGCCGGTGCGCTTGCCGGTTCCTCGCTGCCCCTCGATCCGGACACCAACGCTGCCGAGCTCGGCTTCAGCCGCCGGTTCGAGAACTCGCTCGACGCGGTCAGCGACCGTGACTTCATCGCCGATGCCGTCTATGCGCTGACGATGATCGGCATCCATCTGAGCCGGATCGGCGAGGAGTGGGTGCTGTGGTCGAGCGGTGAGATGGGCTTCGTCGTGCTCGACGATGGCTATGCGACCGGCTCATCGATGATGCCGCAGAAGAAGAACCCCGACATCGCCGAGCTAGCGCGAGGCAAGGCCGGACGCATCATTGGCAACCTCACGGGTCTGCTCGCCACGCTCAAGTCGCTGCCGCTCACGTACAACCGTGACCTGCAAGAGGACAAGGAGCCGCTGTTCGACAGCCTCGATCAGATCTCGGCTGGCCTCGAGGCGATCGGTGGCATGATCGCGACCGCCACGTTCAACACCGGTGCGATGGCCGACGCCGCGGATGATCCGCTCGCTGGAGCAACCGATCTGGCTGAGTACTTGGTCCGTTCCGGGGTTGCGTTCCGCGACGCCCATGCGGTCGTCGGCACGCTCGTGCGCGAAGCGCTGTCGACGGGCATGTCGCTGATCGACCTGACACGCGACCACGAGCAGCTCGGTCCCGAGGCCGCAGCACTGCTGCAACCCGGCCGCGCCGTGCACAACCGGATCACGCCAGGTGGTGCCGGCCTGGTGCCGTTGCAAGATCAGCTCACCCGCTTCGAGGCGCATCTCGCGGCGAACCGGGCGACCGTCGACGCACTCTGACTTCGCCAAATCGATGAGGGAAGAGGAGCTGCCGCAGCACCTCGCTCGGCTGCATCTCCAGCACGCCGTCGACGACTTGGTCCAGGTCGAGGTGCCCCGCACACCTCGCCACGAGCTGATCATCGAAGGAGCGGGCTTCGCCCGCGCTCGAGCGCACAAAGGCCGGCAGCGGCTACGGCGGCTCTACACCTTGCCGGACCGGGTGGCGCCTGACATGAGACTGCTGATCGTCGGTCTGAATCCGAGCCCTGCGTCGGCCGAGAGCGGTATCGGCTTCCATCGGCCCGGCAATCGGTTCTGGCCGGCCGCGACCGCGGCAGGGCTGGCATCGATCGATCGTGATCCCGATCATGCGCTCGAGCATCACGGCATGGGGATGACCGACATCGTCAAGCGCACCACTCGGCGCGCCGACGAGCTCAGCAGGGACGAGTTCCAGGCGGGGATGCGGCGAGTTGAACAACTCGTGGAGTGGCTCCAACCGGGCACGGTCGTATTCGTGGGGCTCCAAGGTTGGCGCCTTGCGGTGGACCGCAAGGCCAGAGGAGGATGGCAGCCGGGTGAGCTTGGAGGGCGCCCCGTGTACTTGATGCCATCGACAAGCGGCCTGAACGCCCACGACACGGTGGACACGCTGACCACTCACTTCCGCGCAGCGATCCGCCGATGAAAGCGGGTGCCGTAGCGGCAGCTGCCGCGATGATGATCGGATTGCTCGTTGCTTCGCTGACCACGCCGATGGATGCCCGAGATGAGCGGGCACGACCACCAGAGCAGCGGCTGTCCTACTGGGAGCTCGATTTGTCGACGCCAACGCTCGGCGCCCAGGCGTTCATCGATGCGTGGACGATCGAGGATTACCTGCTTGTCGTGCAGCTGCTGGACGAGCCGGTTCGGCTTCAAGTAGTCAGCGCCGGTTCGACGGGTGAAACTTTGCCGTTGGTGATGCCTGGGACGCCCTCGGCCATGACGGCTGAACTCCAACGCGAAAACGTCTGGCCGCTCTGGAACGTTCTGGTGGAGTGGACAAGCGCCCGTAGTTCCAGCAGGCTGTTGATCGACCTGAACAATGCTGAGATCGTCAGCCCGCCGGAAGCCGGCTCTGCTGTGTCGATTCGTCTCGCAGACGGTCGCGATCTCACCTTGCGAATGGTCCCGTCGCCGTCAGGTCGGTGGAACGTCGCGCAGATCGGATCGCCGACGGTGTCTTCGACCGCCATGCGTTCTGTCGACACCGATCTCTGCGCACATGATTCGGACCCAGCGGCGGAAAGCTGCGATCGGGACGTGACTGAGCTGATTCCCGTGCCGGTTGACCCTGATCAGATCGCCGCGTATCGCGCGCTCGATCTTTCATCGCCCGACGCAGCCGTGCGGACCTTTGTGCGGCTCTTCGACGACGAGGACTACGTGCGCTTGTTCCTCGCGGTCGACTCCATCGGGCAACGCGATTTCTACCGAGTCGCAGTGCGAGCGCAGCATGTGCCGATATCGATCGACGGTTCTTCACCGATGCCATCGGAGCAAGGCGAGTTCGGCTTCGGATCTGTCGGGGGCTTCGACAGCGGCATGCGACACCTCACAGAGATGGGCGAGCTGCTTGTCGACGTGCGGGGCAGCGTCGCGACCGGTCGGGGAACGAACGTGGTGTTCGGCGAGGATGACGAAGCGGTGCTGGTGAACGCCAGCTCGCCGCATCATCCCGAGGGCCTTGGGTTCGTGCTCGTGCAATCGCCGGCTGGACGCTGGCGGATCCGGCAAGTGGCCGCTCCGGCCACAGCAGCCGATCCCGATGCCCGCCTCTTCGTCGTCGGCGAATAGGTGACGCCGGGCACCTCGGTTTGACTGGTCGGCCACCGATGTCGGCGGCGTACCGTGATGTCATGGCCCACGTGCACTTCGAGCTGACCCATGACTTCGACGCGCCGCCGCAGGTGGTGTGGGACGAGCTCGTCGACTGGAAGGGCCACGAGGAGTGGATCCCGTCGACCGACGTCGAGGTGCACAGCCCTGGCGACGAGCACGGCATCGGCGGCGAGTTCACCGCCTGGAGCGGTCCGGCGCCGACGACGTCGATCGGCCGCAAGCTGTCGCTCGAAGACCGCATGCGAGTCGACGAGATGGCCTTTGACGAGGCGGCGTTATCGGGCTTCTGCAAGGTCGCCAAACTGGGACCGGTGCTGACGGGCTGGGCCTCGTTCACGGTCGAGCCGTTGGGCGAGGGAACCCGAATGGTGTGGGTCGAAGACGTCACGGTCCCGTATGCCCCACCGTTCACGGCTCCGGTGTTCGCCAAACTGGGCGTCGCCGGCTTCACCTTCGGCATGAAACGCCTGGCCAAGCTCCTCGCCTCCCGAAATTGATGTGATTCAGGGGTCTCGCAGACCCCCAATTCACATCAATTTCGTGGTTAGCGCTTGGGTGGGGCGCCGGTGCGGAGGAATTCGAGGGACTCGTCGACATTGCGGGCGACGAAACGTTCGAGGCGAGGCTCGGCGAGGAAGCGAGTCGTCGCCAGCAGCGGAAGCACCGCCGCGTCGGGAGCGGTTGCATCGAGCACGGCGGCTTCTTCGGCCGCCGCGTGCGTGAGCTTGATGACGTGCGCCGTCACGATGAAGGCGCCGGACTGATCGGCGAGCGCCGCGTCCATCAGCGCCGCGACGGCAACCTGGCGGTCGGCGTCGTGGACCCACCCAAGGGCGGCTTCGGTCTGACGCATGCGAATCGCCTTGCCGAGGTCGTCGACCGACGACCCGGTCGTCGCCATTGCCGCCTCGGGTCGGACCCCGAACCGGCGCTCGGCTCGGCCGGCGTCGAACAGCAACCATGCGGCAAAGAGCGCGGCACGGGCGGTGTCGGGTCCAGGCTCGTGGCGCCACGCCCAACGCACCGCGTTGGACAACGTCAGGGCATGGGTGATGTCGAGCCAGCCATAGTCATTGCTCAGATCGAACTCGACGTCGAGGTTGTGGCGCAGCAGGCGCCGTGACGCTCCGATCGTGACGGCGTCGAGCAGGCCTTCGATGCCCGCACCGTCCATGACCGCACGAATTGCGACGTCGATCGGCGCTTCATCAAGACGAAGAAGTGCATCGACGACCGAGGGATCCCACCAGCCCGTCGTACGCCGGTCCTCGGCGGCCGCGAGCGCATCGAGATCTGCCGCGTCGATCACTCGCATTGCCTTGCGCATGTAGGGCAGAAGATCTTCGCGAGTTCCCCAGCCCGTGGTCGCCGCCAGGTGGGGGAGCAGGTCGGGGGCGTGTTCCCATCCGGTCCGCTCGAGCATCTCGAACGCCTTTTGCACATAGATCATGCCGTGGCCGTAGTTGATGTGATGCTGCGATGCGGCGTGGATGAAGTCGCGTCGCAGCGCCGACGGGTCGTCGCCGCGTTCGATCGACGCCATGACGGCCGCCATTGCTCCCTCGACATCTTCGCCCTCGATGGCGGCGCCGAAGTCGACGCCCGGGTCGGGCGCGGGGACCTCGCGAGCAGGGCGGTCGCGAGAGGTCTCAGCGATGCCCGTCAAGCCGTGCACGAGCGGCAGGGTGCGTTCCTCGCCGGTGCGGATCTCGGACCAGGCGAGGCAGTCCGCGGCCATCGCCATCTCGTGGCCGATGCCCCATTCGTTGCGGGGCGCGCCGTGGGCGACGCCGCTGGCCATGATCTGCGCCGGCGTCGCTTCGGCCTCGAGGAGTCGGGCCGCGTCGCGGGCGATCTGGCCGTTGTAGTGGCGGTCGAGCCCGTTCCGCAGGCTGGGCCACAGGGCCTCGCGCTTCTCGGCATTGGTCGCCTCGACCACGGTTACCTTGACCTCGTCGCCGTCGATATCGACGCGGTGACAGGCAACGCCTTCTTGGCCCATGACGCATGAACCGTCGCGGGCATCGAACTTCCAGTTGTGCCATTGGCAGGTGACGAGTTCGCCGTCGAGTGCGCCGGTCACCAAGCCGTAGCCCTGGTGCGGGCAGGCATTGTCCAGTGCATGGATGCCCGATGGCGTGTGGATCACGGCGATTCGCCGCTCACCGACGGTCGCCATCTTCATCGTTCCCTGGGGGAAGTCGGCCGTGGTGCCGACGACCTCGGTCGTTGCCCGTTCGCTGTCGGTGAGTTCCGTGGTGCTATCGCTCATGGCTGTCTCGCTCATGCCAGGAACCGTAAAACTTGAACTGCACTTTAAGTCAAGCAATTCTTGCGCGAAACTCGTGAAATGGACGACGTGCTCACCATCAGCGAGGTCGCCGACCGTTGCGGGATTGCGACTTCGGCCGTGCGCTACTACGAACGGCGTGGGCTGATCTCCGCATCTCGAACGGATGGCAACCAGCGCCGTTTCGCCCGAGAGACCATTCGCCGTATCTCGTTCATCACCGCCGCCCAAGCGGTGGGCCGCAGCCTCACCGAGATCGAAGCGGCGTTGGGTGAGCTTCCATCGGGACGGACGCCTACGCCCGATGACTGGTCGGTCATCGCCGAGTCGTGGCGTCCTCGCCTCGATGAGCAGATCCAGCGCCTCACCGCGCTGCGCGACAAACTCGACGCCTGCATAGGTTGCGGGTGCCTGTCGTTCGATCGCTGCGGGATCTACAACGTCGACGACATTGCGGCCCGGCGCGGCGCAGGACCTCGCTACCTTCTCGGTGACGAACCCGCCTGACGGTCCGCCATTCGTTCAGGCGGCGGCCTAGCATCCGTTTCGTTCAGCGCGATGTGGGCCAGCGCTGCAGGAGGGAACAAGGAATGTCGCTGACGAAATGGCAGCCGCCGGTGCCACGGCACCACGTCGCCGAGCAGGGCCGGGTGACCTGGCTCGAACTCTTCTTCGACCTCGTGTACGTCGCTGCGCTGATCCAGCTCGGCGATCGACTCGCCGATGACGTCTCGTGGAGCGGTGTTGCGGCGTTCGCCGGGGTGTTCACCGTGTTGTGGTGGACCTGGACCGGCACCACGGCATTCACCAACCAGTTCGCCGTCGACGACATCACACACCGGGTGCTGGCGTTTGTGCAGATGGCTGCGGTCGGCAATCTCGCCGTCCTTGCCGCGACGACGCCAGAGAACTGGCAGGCGTGGTTCGTGCTTGCGTATCTCGCCGCCCGTCTGCCGCTCGTGGCCATGTACCTGCGAGCATTTCGTTCCGACCCGGGAGCGAAGCCTCGGATCAAAATCCTGCTCGGCTTCTTCGGCGCGAGTCTCGCCATCTGGGTGGCATCGCTCGCCCTGCCCGGCGACGCGCGCTACGTCGCATGGGGTCTCGGCCTGGCGCTCGAATTTGCCGCACCGTTGGTGGCTCGTGGTCGCGGCACCGGTGGTCTTGCCCACGATCATCACCTCCAAGAGCGCTACGCGTTGTTCACGATCATCGTCTTGGGTGAGACCTTTGTGAAGACGCTCACCCTCGTGAGCGACCGAGGCATCAGCATCGAGACGCAGGTGCTCGGCGGCATTGGTTTCTTCATGCTGATCGCGATCTGGTGGACCTACTTCGACGATGTTGCCGATGCCGAGATCCGAGCGACGTCGGCACTCGCCAACAACCCGACGAGCAACCGCATCATCTGGGTCTATACGCACCTGCCACTTGCGATCGGTATCACCGCCTTTGGTGTCGCGGCGAAGAAAGTCGTGGGTGTTGAAACGCTGTCCGACTACCTCAAGCCGAACTACGCCTGGTTGCTCGTCGGGACCGTGGCCGTCGTGCTCCTGGCCGTAGCCATTCTCGACCTCGTCACGGCATCGCCGCACTACGCCATCCATGCTCCGGAACGGGTGGGCCCCCGGGTCGTTGCGGCTGCGGCTCTGCTCGGGCTCGGCATCTATGGCGCGACCAAGCCCAACGCGGTGCTGTTCCTCGTGCTGGTCGCCGTGGTGGTCATTGGCCAGATCGCGGTGGAGGTGCTTGCGGCCCACAAGTCCGAGTACCGCATCAACCGGCATGTGCAAGGCGTGATCGAAGACACGGCGGGCTCGTGTGCGCATCTCGACGAAGTCGACCCGTCGCCGACGCCGCGCCACGGCGAGTGCGAAGCGTGCGTCGAGCTCAAGCAAGACCCCGTGCAGCTGCGGTTCTGCCTGATCTGTGGTCATGTCGGCTGCTGCGACGACACGCCGGGCCAGCACGCGCGTGAGCATTATGAAGCCACGGGTCACGCGCTCATCGCCACGCTCGAACGGGGCGATGACTGGGCGTACTGCTACCTCGACGATGTGAGCCGCCCCGGTTTCATCGAGGCGAACTGACGGCCGCTCAGCGGTCCAGGCCCGCCCGATCCGCGGCTACCACATCTTCGACTTGGCGTACTCCGGGTAGCCCTCGTCGTAGCTCTTGGCATCGAAGTCGTTCTTGACTTCCTTGAGAAACTCACCCGCCGTCGGCACCGAGTCGCTCGCGTCTCGAGACGTCCACAGTTCCGAGCGCATGAGCGCCTTTGCGCACTGGAAATACATCTCGCCGATGGTTGTGACGATGACCGCTTTGGGGTTCTTGCCACCTCGTTCGAACTGGGTCGTTATCGCCGGGTCAGGCGACAGCACCGCGGTCCCATTCACGCGCACGACGTTGTCGCAGCCCGGGACCATGAACATGAGGCTCACGCGGCCGTCGCGCACGACGTTGCGCAGCGAGTCGATGCGGTTGTTGCCGCGCCAGTCCGGTAGCCAGATCGTGTGGTCGTCGGCAATGTGCACGACCGGGCCGTCATCGCCTCGTGGACTGGCGTCGGTGCCCTCGGGCCCCACCGTCGTCAGTACGAGGAAACGAGACGCTTCGATCCATTGGCGATAGAGCGGCGTCATCGTCGGCGTGACCTTGGTCAATGCCCCAGGTACCGCCGCTTCGTAGAGCGCTTCGAGCTCATCGATGGTGTCAATCGTGTGCATTCCGACCTCTCAGGCGAAAAATTCTTTGGTCTCGTCAGCCCGGAACCTGCGAGCAGCAAGCAACGAGAGCACGGCGGCGGTGCCGAACAGCACCGCGGCCGACGGCAAGACGTCGACGATCGAGGCTGACTCGAGAAACACGCCTCGGAAGCCGCGCATGGCCCAATACTGCGGGGTCACCGGGGCTATTGCCTGGGCCCATCCCGGCAGCTGCTCGAGCGGTACGAGCGCTCCGCCGAGACCGCCCAAGGCCATGGCGCCGACGTTTTGAAACGCGTTCACCTGGTTGATCGTTCGGAACGATGCCGAGACGAGTAACACGAGCGCGACGATGCAGGCGCCATAGCCCACCGCCACCAGAACGAGCGCGAACGGGGACCCGCCGTTGAAGCGGAGCCCGAGCGCCAAGCCTCCGGCCAAGAACAAGATGAGCTGATACGCCACGTGGATCACCGTCCACGGCACGGCGAAGCCGGCGAGTAACGAACGCGATGGCGCGGCCGACGCTCGGAGCCGGTCCCATGTCTTCCAGCCGTGCTCTCGATACAGAGCGAAACCGACCGACCCTCCGACGAAGAAGCCGAACAAGACGACTTGTCCGGGCACGACGACCTCGGCGCCACTCGCGCTCTCGAACCCACTCGCGACCAGGCCCAAGCCGAGGGTCTTGACGAAGAGCGGCATCACGACGAGTGGCATCAGGAACATGATCAGGAGGAACCAGGGATCGTTCCGGATGATCCGCAGTTGGAGCTTGGTGATCGCGAGTGCCGCCGTCATGCTCGCGCCCCTTCCTCGATGTCGGTGGCGGCCGCCTCTTCGTCGAGGGATTCGTCGTCGATCCGGTTTCCCGTGACGGCAAGGAACACCGTCTCGAGATCCGGCTGCAGCGATTCAACGGATCGGAGCCGGGCGGTCCCGTCGCCGAAGTACTCGAGGAGCTGGGCCATGTCGATATCGCCGAGCACTTGCCACCGATCAGGCCCTTGGCGAGTGACCTCGAGGCCCTGACCGGAGGTGAGCGAATCGGGAAGCTCTCCTGCGGCTTCGAACTGCACGCCGCTGATGCGGTGCTGCTCAATCAGCTCGGGCTGGGTGCCTGTCGCCAAGACCTGGCCGTTGTCGATGATGACGAGGTCGGCTTCGAGGGACACGACTTCGGGCAAGTAGTGCGTGGTGTACACGACTGCGGCGCCGTCGGCGGCCAAATCGCGGACGGCTTCGATGATCTGCAAGCGCGTCGTGACATCGGCCCCGACCGTCGGCTCGTCGAGCATGAGTAGTCGGGGAGCGTGGACGAGCGCGCAGGCCGTGTGAAGACGGCGCGTCTCGCCGCCGGAGAGTTGACCACCTTTGCGATCGAGGAGCGGGCCCAGCCCCAACCGATCGGCGACCTCGACCGCTCGAGCACTGCGCGTCGCCCGGTCCATCCCCGAGAGCTCGCCGAAGAACTCGAGGTTCTGGCGAACGGTCAGCACGGTGTAAATGCCGGTGTCCTGCGGAGCGATGCCGAGGAGTTTGGCCGCCGCCTCCGGTTTCGCCAGCGCATCGATGCCGCCGAGTTCGACCGAGCCAGCGTCCGGTCGAAGGAGCCCGGCGATGATCGACAGCATCGTCGTCTTGCCTGCGCCGTTGCGGCCGAGCAACGACACGACCTGACCGGGTGCGACGGACAGATCAGCACCGTTGAGCGCCTGGACCTCTCCATAGGCCTTGGTCAGATCCGTCGCCCTCAACATGCATGCAGTCTGACGTCGACGGTGAATTGTGACCAGCGAATATGGCGTCGATTCGAACCGGCCGAACCGCCATGTCGCGGCGTTGGTCGGTACCGTTTCTTCAATGACGCGGCACTCCCCCTTGGAGGGTTCACCCTCATGACCCTTCGTGACGAGAACCTCGATCGGCTCGATGGCGGAAGCTTCGACGTGCTCATCGTCGGTGGGGGCATCAATGGTGCTGTCTCGGCCGCCGCCCTCGCTGCACGAGGCATCTCGGTCGCCGTCGTCGACCGAGGCGATTTCGCCAGCTTCACGAGCCAGGAGTCGTCGAACCTCGTGTGGGGTGGCTTCAAGTACCTCGAGAACTACGAGCTCCCGCTCGTGTGGAAGCTCTGCACCTCGCGCAACGAGTTGATGAAGGCCTATCCCACCTCCATCACCGAGACCCGCTTTCTCGCCACCCTCGACGAGACCGCCCCATTTCCGGCTCCGCTCGCTGGACTCGGCACCGTTGGCTATTGGTTGATCGGGC
>CALLPT010000247.1 GCA_938015575.1 uncultured Acidimicrobiales bacterium | reverse complement strand
CGCGCGAATGTTCGCCATCCAGGGGGCTGAGGTCATCGTCGTCGGGGCTGGCGCCCTCAACCCACACCAGCAGCGCTACCTCCGCGCCGGCACGACACTCATGTCCGAAGCCGAGGTCGACGCACTCGACCCGTCATCGGTCGACGTCGTCATCGAGAGCTCGGCAACGCAGGGGTTTACGCCCCGACCGGCCCGATCGCCCCAGACCATTCAGGTCGCGCTCACGCCGTTCGGATCGAGCGGACCATATGCCGCATGGCGCTCAAGCGACCTCGTGGACTACGCCCTGAGTGGACACTCGTACCTGTACGGCGACCCGGACCGGGAACCGATCCCCGGCCCGCCACACCAACCGGCGATTGCAACCGGGCTGTACGGCTTCGTGGGTGCAATGGCTGCCCTGTTCGGCCGAGCCCGCGGCCACGGCGCCCAACTCGTCGAGGCGAACCATCACCAGGTGATGGTGGCGCTGCATCAGATGACCCTGCTGCGGTGGACGATGACCGGCGATGTCGTGGGCCGCTTGGGTAATCGCTACACCGGCCAGGGACAACCCCACGGCCCCTATCGGTGTCGCGACGGCTGGATCGCGATCACCTGCGTCACCAATCCACAGGTCGAAGCGCTGCTCGCCGTGACCGGCTTGATGCATCTCATGGATCTTCCCGGCATCGAGTCGCCGCTGGACTTCCAACAGCACCCCGAGCTCCTCGATGGTCCCCTGTCGGGCTGGTTGTTGGAGCAAGACCTCGACGAGGTCGTCGACCTGTTCCAGGCGATGCGTATTCCGGCCTGTCCGCTGCGCACGCCGCTCGAGCTCCTCGAGGACCCTCAGTTGGCCCACCGCGAGTTCTTCGCTCCCGTCGAGACCGCGTCGCAACATCGGGTACCAGGTGCACCTTTTTCGATCACCCACCGCCAACCCAGTGGCGGTCGGGCGTGGCGACCGACCGAACCGGCCGAGCGACCACTCGAAGGACTCCGGGTGCTCGACCTCGCACGGGTGTGGGCGGGACCATTGTGCAGCCGCACGCTGAGCGACCTGGGCGCCGACGTCGTGTGGGTCGAAGCCCCGCTTGCTCGAGGCCCCCAACACTTGCCGCAGTCGTTCATCGACGCCTGTTCGTACTTTCCGAACAACGAGGGTGGCGAACGTCCCTGGAACCGCAACGGCCACTTCGCCAAATACGCGATCGGCAAGGCGTCGCTGGCGATCGACCTGCAACAGGTCGACGGGGTTGCCGCGTTCGAGCGGCTCGTGCCAGGCGCTCACCTACTGATCGAGAACTTCAGCTCCCGGGTGATGCCCCAATTCGGACTCGATGAAGAGCGGTTGCACACGCTCAATCCTGACCTGGTCTATCTGACGATGCCCGGCTATGGCCGGTCTGGCCCAGCAGAACACTGGCTTGCTTATGGATCGTGCATCGACTCACACGCCGGACTGTCCTGGCTCACGGGCTACCCCGACGAGTACCCCTGGAAAGGCGGCATTGCCTGGCCCGACCCGATCGCGGGCTTACACGCATGTTCGGCCGCGCTCGCGGCCCTCTGGGCCAGTGCCCACGGAGCGGGAGGCTGCACCATCGAGGCAGCCCAGTTCGAGTCGACGGTTGCCGCGATCGGCGATCAGGTGCTTCAGGCACAAGTCGAGAGCATGTACGTGCCCGGCACCAGCGAGCCGGGTGTCGAGGTCAACGGGACCTATCGCTGCCAGGGCCACGACGAATGGATCTCGATCACCGCTCGCGCCGGAACCGAACACGACGCGCTCCTCGCCTTGCTCGGCGACACAACGTTCAGCGACGTCGCCGAGCTTGCCGCCCGATCCGACGCCAGCGAACTGATGAACAAGCTCCAATCCGTGGGCGTGCCGGCCGCTATCACCGCCACGGCGCCGCAGCTGCTCGAAGACCCGCACCTGCGCAACGCCGGGTTCTGGTGGACCGTGGATCAACCCGACATCGGGCCGTTCACCGTGTCACGCACGCCACTGTCGCTCGCACAGCGGCCGGTCGAGGTGACCGGGCCGGCACCGACATTGGGCCAACACAATGTCGAAGTCCTCAACCGCAACGGGTTCTCCCCCAACGAGATTGCCGTGCTCCAAGCCACGAGCATCATCGTCGATAAGCCGCCGCGCTAGGTTGCTGCGCGCGGCCCATTTGGGCCCCAAGAACTACGAAATACTGCGGTTCTGTAGGTCATCTGTCATACCCATAACCCAAGGGAGATAGGTCGATCGACTCAGGAAGGGATTTGCGACGATTGTCTCAAGAGTTCCTAAAGTTCCCCTCAAGGCGTCCGATCGACCCACATGGAACACGCAACAGTCGCAACCAACTTGGAACCCACCATCGTCGACGACGTTGACGTCACCGGACCAAAACTTCGGATCCTGTTGGTCGAACCCGATGCCGCGTCCGCGCTCCGGCTCCGTGGCGGACTCGCCGGTGTAGGTGCCGAATTCTCCATCACGCACGTCTCCGGAGCCCTCGCTGGACTCCGGAAACTATTGCACCACGATTTTGACTGTGTGCTCCTCGACTTGGACCTTCCTGATGCCTCAGGACTCGCCGCCTGCGATGCGTTTCTCGCTCATCCGAGCCAGCTACCGGTCGTCGTGCTGACCGAGTTGACGGACCCGGGCACTGCGCTCGAAGCCGTGCGTCGCGGTGTCCAGGACTGGCTCGTCAAGGATCATGCTGAGCCGCGTGAGATCGGTCAGGCGCTGCGTTTCGCGCTCGCCCGGCGCAACAACGAGCTTCATCTGCGCTCGGTACGCGAGCGGCTCCTCGACATCGAGGCCCAGGTGACCCGCACCCGACCGACACCGATCGTGCCGCTCCATCCCGAAGCAACTTCCGAAGAACGGCTCGACTACGCGATCAACCAACTCCGCGAGGCGATCACCGCGGCAAGCGATGTGGTCAGCGATGTCCGGTCGCGCCTCGTGGGTTGACTGGCGCCTTTGAGCTTCCTTTCTCATGGCGGGCACCACCCCGACTAGCGTTGGCCTATGGGGGCAACGCTGCATATCGAACCGCTCGAAGGGGTCACCTTTGGCGCCTGGATCCGGGATCTCGACGTCCGCACGGTTGACGAAGACATCTTTCCCGCGCTGCACGAAGCGTGGATGGAATTCGGCTTACTGATCTTCTCGGACCAGTTCCTGTCCAAGAGCGAACAGGACGACTTCGCTCGCTGGTTCGGCGACCTCGAGTTCACGGCCGCTGCGATCAGCAATGTGACCGACAAGGGAACCGTCGTACACAGCGATCCTGACGACGACCTCGTCAAGTCGCTCAAGGGCAACCAGGGCTGGCACTTCGACAGCACGTACATGCCCGTCCAGGCCAAGGGTGCGGTATTCACCGCGGAGCTGGTTCCGCCGGGTGGAGGCGACACCGCCTGGGCAGACATGCGCGCCGCGTACGACGCAATGAGCGACGACGACAAGTCGTTGGTCCAAGGCCTGGCCGCGCACCATTCGCTCTACTACTCGCAAGGGCGGGCCGGGCTACTTCCGAAGAAGGACGTCGGCGGCGGCTATGGCATGTACGGGTACCACGACATGGAGGTCTCGGTTCGGCCGCTGACCAAGGTGCATCCCATCACGGGTCGCACCAACCTGTGCATTGGTCGCCATGCCCACGACATCGTCGGGATGGACGAAGACGAGTCGACCGCACTTATCGACCGGCTCAACGAAGAAGCCTGCCAGCCGCCACGGATTTACCAGCACCAGTGGACCGAGGGCGAGGCAGTTCTGTGGGACAACCGCTGCATCATGCACCGAGGTGTCCCGTGGAAGATGGACGAACCGCGCATCATGTGGCACACGCGCATCGCCGGTGAAGCCGCGTCGGAGTCCGCGCTCAACCATCAGTAACTGGCGCAGGTCGACGGCGGTGAGCCTCGGCCCATTTGGCGGGCAGCGAACCGAGCCGCCATCGTGAGTCGATGGAACGTGTGCTCATAGCCAATCGCGGCGAGATCGCTATTCGAATCGCTGCTGCTGCGGCCAGTCTCGACATGGAGACGGTCGCCGTGTTTGGCGCCGCCGATGCCGACGCGTTGCATGTTGCCGCGTCGACCCGAGCGGTCCCGCTCCCCGAGGCCGACAACCCGGTTGCCACCTATCTCCAGGTCGATGCGATCGTCGCGGCAGCGCTCGACACCGGGTGCACCATGGTGCACCCTGGCTATGGCTTCCTGTCGGAGAACGCGGCCCTCGCCGAGGCCTGCGCCCAGGCCGACCTGACCTTCGTCGGCCCGTCGCCGCAGTGCCTGCGACTGTTCGGCGACAAGGTCGCCGCACGCACGCTCGCCGACTCGCTTTCGATCCCGATTGTTCCCGGCACACCGGACCCACTCGATGATCTGGATTCGGCCGAAGCTGCCGCAGCGATGATCGGCTATCCAGTCATGATCAAGGCCGCGGCAGGCGGTGGGGGGCGGGGAATGCGCGCCGTTCACGATCCGGCTGACCTCGAGGACGCATTCAACGCTTGCAGCCGCGAAGCCGCAGCTGCCTTTGGCGACGGCACTGTGTTCCTCGAGCGTCTGGTGGAACATGCCCGCCACATCGAGGTCCAGGTCATCGCGGATCGCACGGGCGAGGTGAGCCACCTCTACGAACGCGATTGCTCGATCCAGATCCGCAACCAGAAGGTCGTCGAGATCGCACCTGCTGCCGGTTTGGCGCCTGCGATGCGGACCGCCATGCACGATGCCGCCACCGCTCTCGTCGCTGCGGCCAACTATCTCAACGCAGGGACCGTCGAGTTCCTGGTGTCCCCCGAGACCGACGAGTTCTTCTTCATCGAGTGCAATCCTCGGATCCAGGTCGAACACACGGTCACCGAACAAGTCATGGGCGTTGACCTTGTTCGTGCACAGTTCCTCATCGCGACCGGCGCGACGCTTCAGGACCTGGGCTTGGCCCAGACGGACTTGGCGGAACCGCGTGGGTGGTCGATTCAGTCGCGAGTCGTAGCCACCGGCCCAGGCACGCTCACCGGCTACCAGCCGCCCTCGGGGCCGGGTGTCCGCGTCGACGGCAGCGGCTATCCGGGGCTGACCCCATCGCCCCACTTCGATCCGCTGCTGGCCAAGGTCGTGGCGTCGACCCATGGTGGATCGATTGAGGCGGCGATCGACGCAGCGAGACGGGCGGTGACGGAGTTCCACATCGCGGGGCTCCCGACAAACCTGGGCTCGCTCGCGGCCATCCTTGCCGAGCCTGAGGTCCGGCGTGGGCAGGCACGCACGAACCTGCTCACCGAGCGCCCGGACCTGGCGACGGCACCAGCACTAGCACCCGGCGGCATCGCCGAGCTGCTCGCGAACACCGCGGCACCGGCGGCCGCTGCCCCGCAAGGCGCCATGACGGTCGCCACGCCCGCGTCGACGATCGAGCCGCTGCCAATCCACGATGGCCAACAGGTCGTCGAATGCCCCCAGGTCGGTCAGGTCGTCGAGGTCGTCGCCGCGGTCGACGACGAGGTCCACGCGGGGCAGACGCTCATGATCGTCACCGCAATGAAGATGGAGACCCTCGTGACGGCCCCCTGCTCGGGCATCGTCGTCGCACTCGCACCTGTCTCACCGGGCGACGCCGTCACGACCGGTGATGTCGTCGCCGTCATCGCACCCACCGACACCGGACCGGCCGAGGCCCCGAGCGGGGCCGACACGTGGGGGCCGATGATGGACGACATCGCCACGCTCCAAGGCTTTGCCGCGGCTCGTCTCGCTCCCGACTCCGAGGACCCAGGCGTCGTGCGCCAGCGCAGTCGCAACAAGCTCACCTGCCGCGAGCGGATCGAGTTGCTGCTCGACGATGGCAGCTTCCGCGAGGTCGGAAGCATTGCCGGCTTCACCTCGCGAGATGACTACGGCGATATCGAAGCCTTCACGCCGGCAAACATGGTGGGCGGCCACGGCACCATCGATCAGCGGCCGGCCATCGTGTGCGCCGATGACTTCACCAGCCGCGGCGGGCACAGCGACGGGGCGATCGGCGCCAAGAGCACCTGGCTCGACCGCCTCTCGATTGAGCTCGCAACACCGTCGATCCGGCTGCTCGACGGGTCGAGCGGTGGTGGAAGCGTGGCGTCGATGGTGCCGAAGCAGAAGAAGTCCGAAGAAGCCGCGGCCAAGGAGAGCAGCGGGGCCATCAAGGCCGGGCGGCCGCGGGTCGAAGGCACCGGCGGTTCGTTCCTTCCTGCGCACCTCGGCTCATCGATGTACGCACGCCAGCTCGCGACCGTGCCGGTCGTGAACATGCTGCTTGGCAGTGTCGTCGGGCTCGGCGCGGCAAAGGCCGTGCTCGGCCACTTCTCGGTCATGGTGCGCGACATCGCCCAGCTGTTCGTCGCTGGTCCCCCGGTCGTCTCGCATGCGGTCGGGTACGACGTCACCAAGGAGGACCTGGGCGACTGGCGTATCCACTGCACGAACGGCTCGGTAGACAACCTGGCCGAATCCGAAGAAGACGCCGCCGACATGACGAGGCGATTCCTGTCCTATCTGCCGTCGAGCGTGTTCGAGGCGCCACCGGTGCTGGCGGCCAGGACCGACGACCCACCCGACCGCCGCGACGAAGAACTCTTCACTCTGGTGCCGAGAAACCGGACGACCACCTTTGACATCCGCCGAGCCATCACGCTCATGGCCGACCGCGACTCGTTCTTCGAGATCGGGACCCATTGGGGCACCGACCAGGTCGTCGGTTTCGCCCGATTCAACGGGCATCCGATGGGCATCATGGCGAGCGACAGCCGACACATCAACGGCGGGGCGCTCACCGCCGACGGCTGCGACAAACTCACACGGCACATGGATCTGTGCGACCTGTTTCATATCCCGATGCTCAACCTGGTCGACAATCCGGGCTTCGCCGTCGGCATCGACCACGAGATCGCGGGGACCATTCGCCGCGGCGGCGCGTGGATGGTGGCCGCCGCACAAACGACGGTGCCGATGTTCACGGTGGTCATGCGCCGCAGCTTCGGCGTGGCCGGCAACAACTACGCAGCGCCGCGCTCCAACGCGACCATGCGGGTGACCTGGCCCTCGGCCGACACCGGCGGCATCCCGCCCGAGGGCGGGATCGAGGCCGCGTACAAGCGCCAACTCGCCGAGGCCGACGACCCTGTTGCGTTCCGGGCCGAGCTGATGGAACGGATCGAAAGCGCCCGCGGCCCGATTGGCCCGCTGAATCGGTTCGAGCTCGAAGAGATGATCGACCCCCGTGACACGAGACGTCTCGTGTGTGAGTGGCTGCCGACCGCGTATCGCCTGATCAACCTGCCCCAGAACCTGGGCAGCCGAGGTCTTGCCTTTCGTCCCTGAGCAGCGGCCTCCTGGCTGCTTTGGAGGGAACCACTCACGTACGCCACCCTGGTGACAAGACGAGGAGCTGCCATGACCGAATCCACCGACGTCGTCCTCTACGAGGTTGCCGACGAGATCGCCACCATCACGCTGAATCGCCCCGACCGGCTCAACGCGTGGACTGCCGAGCTCGGCACGGCGTACTTCGACGCCCTCGACCGTGCGGCCGACGACCCCGACGTTCGCGTGATCGTCGTGACTGGCGCGGGCCGGGGCTTCTGCGCCGGCGCGGACATGGACATGTTGCAAGGCATCGGCGCCGGCGAACGCGACGACGCGCCTCCTGAAACCCGCCCACACACCTACGCGACCTCGATCCCCAAGCCAATCATCGGTGCGATCAACGGTGCGTGCGCCGGCTTGGGATTCGTCCACGCCATGATGTGCGATGTGCGCTTCGCTGCCGAGGGTGCGAAGTTCACGACCGCCTTTGCCCAACGCGGGCTCGTCGCCGAGCACGGCGTCTCCTGGGTGCTTCCCCGGGTGACCGGACCGTCGGTGGCCCTCGACCTGCTCATGTCCGGGCGCGTGTTCCTGGGGACCGAGGCCGCCGAGATGGGCGTCGTCAAGGCCGCCGTTCCAGCGGACGATCTCATGACGACGGTGCGCGAGTACGCCTGGGAGCTGGCCTCGAACGCAGCCTCGTCATCGATGGCGGTCATGAAGCAGCAGGTCTGGAGTCACCTGGAGCAGTCGCTCGCCGATTCGCTCGATGACACGAACACCCTGATGGCACGTTCACTGGTTCGCGACGATTTCCGCGAGGGCGTCGCCAGCTTCGTCGAGAAGCGTCCGCCATCGTTTGCCCGGGTCACCCGCGACTCCGTCACCGATCTCTAGCCGCGCCGACGCGTTGCGGTTCTCTGACACCCGCAACCGGTGACCGTCAGCCCCAAGTTGCGGTTCTCTGACACCCGCAACCGGTGACGGTCAGCTGGTAGCTGCGGCGTATCGCTCGCGTATCGCGACGGCGTCGACCGATGGATCAGGCTCGACCATCGTGCCGGCGCCCAGATTCCAAGCCTGCTGCAGTTCGTCGAACGATCCCAGGCCGGCCGCTACCGCGGCTTGGACGGCGGCGCCGGTCGCGACGGTCTCATCGGCATCGGGTACCACGATCGGCCGTTGCCACAAGTCGGCGCACCGTTGGCGATACGCCACGGATCGAGCGCCGCCACCGATCAGATGAAGCAGGCCATCGGTTGCCACACCGCACCCGGCCAACGCATCGACACCGTGCAGCAGGCCGCAGAGCACCCCGTCGTGAGCGGCGAGTGCGAGCTGTTCTCGGGTGGTGTCCGTGCGCAGACCTGTCATGGCCCCCGCCGCATCGGGGCGATTCGGGGTTCGTTCGCCATCGAACCAGGGCACCACCGTCAACTCGGCTGATGACCCGGCCTGGAGCGCCAATTCGGCCAACCCAGGAGCGTCGGTCCCCAACCATCGGGCGACGGTGTCGGTCACCTTGGTGGCATTGAGCGTGCAGACAAGCGGCAAGAACCCACCCGCAGCGTCGGCGAACCCGGCAACGCTGCCCGACGGATCCGCAGTGCCGGTCGCTGACCGGGCATAGGCCACTCCACTGGTGCCCAGTGAGATCGCGAGATCGCCGATCGACAGGCCGAGCCCCAACGCTGCGCCCATGTTGTCGCCCGACCCCGGGCCGACGACGACGCTCGGCCCCAACCCGAGTGCATCGCTGGCTTGCTCCGTCAGCGTCCCGGCTGCCTCCGTTGGTCCGAGGACCCGTGGTAGCCGTTCGAGCCAGCCGTCGTCGACGCCCGCTGACCGGAGCGCGTCGGCGACATAGCCGCCACCCGCTGGATCGAACCAGCCGGAGCCCGACGCATCACCGCGGTCGGTGACATGTTCTCCGCAGAGTCCCAGCGTGAGCACGTCGTGAGGAAGCCCGACCCGGGCAACACGGTCGAGCAGCTCCGGCTCGTGCTCGACGACCCACGCGAGCTTGGCGACCGTGAACGCAGCGACCGGCATCGACCCGGTGGCCTTGGCCCACCACTCAGCGCCGAGCGAGGCCACCAACCGGGCTGCCTGCTCGGCCGAAGTCGTGTCGTTCCACAACTTCGCGGGGCGCACGGCCTGACCGGTCTCGTCAAGCAGCACAAGGCCATGTTGTTGCCCGGCGACCGAGATGGCGACGACATCGCCTCGCACGTTCGCGTCGAGGGTTTGCGTCGCCGCGACGAGTGCGTCCCACCACGCAGCCGGGTCCTGTTCGGACACCGGTGGCGTCGTCGGCGGATGCGGGGCCGACCCCGAACCGAGCACGCGCCCGGATTCGACGTCGCGGGCTTCGACCTTGGTTGATTGGGTTGACGAATCGACACCGAGGACCACAGGCATGGCTGCGACCCTAGCCAGCCGTCGTCAAGCGTCGGGCCACCAGCGCTCGGCCAGCGCACTGAAATTCGGCTGGCCGGTTGTCGCGGTAACGCCGCCATCGACAACCAACCCATGCCCGTTCACATACGAGGCGTCGTCGCTGGCAAGGAACGCGACCGCCGACGCGATTTCTTCGGGTCGACCCATGCGGGCCTGGGGTACCAGACGCTCGTATTGGGCCTGGGCGCGCCGGCTGTGCACCAGCGAATCGGTCATGGCAGTTTCGACACCGCCGGGGCAAACGGCGTTGACACGAATGTTGTCGCGAGCGTGATCAGCTGCGAGCGCACGCGTGAGGTTCATCACGCCACCCTTGGCTGCGTTGTAGGCCGGAATCCCCCAGTCGCCGAACAAGCCCGAGATCGAAGCAGTGTTGACGATCGCTCCCCCACCGCGTGCTCGTAGTGCAGGCACCGCCGCCTTGCAGCCATAGAAGACCGCGGTGAGGTCGACATCGATCACCCGCTGCCAGGCATCGATGTCGAGTTCATCGACCCGACCCATCGACGAGATACCCGCATTGTTGAAGATGACATCGAGGCCACCAAAGGTCTCGACCGCCTGGGCAACCATTGCCTCGACCGCCGAATAGTTCGTGACATCAACCTGCACCGAGGTTGCCGCGTCGCCAAAGGCCGAAGCAACCGCCGCCGCTCCTTCACCGTCGAGATCGGCAACGAGGACCCGAGCGCCTTCGCCGACAAATCGTGCGACCGTGGCGCGACCAATGCCCGAAGCACCTCCGGTCACGATGGCCACCCTGTCGTCGAGCCGTGAGCCGGTCCCTGGCGTCGTTCCCGTCATAGCCCGAGGCTAGATCTCACGACCGTCCCGGCCCTAGAAGCCGGTCACGACCCGATCACGCCGCCTGCAACTGTTCCGCATCGCACGACTCACATAGGCCGTTTCCGAAGTTGTCTGTCGATTCACAAACCACGCAAGCTTCGGCCCAGAGGTCGGTGTCCACTAGCTCGGGACTTTGGTCAATCAGATTCTCGTACACACTTGGCATCATGGACGAGGGGTGTGACACTCTGGACGCGACGGCGGCATACAAGAGGTAAACTTTCCGATGGCGGAACTGCCAGATCCGGCCTCACGCCGACGAAACACGCGACTTCCACACGACTACGAAACGCCACGGCTACCCAAGCTTGAGCGCGTCGCCGCCTTTGTCGAAGCCTTCCCTCACGGGCCCTCGTTGCACCCGACCATGATCGGATCACTCGACGATCTGGCCAAGACGTTCGGGCACGAGGCCCCTCGTCTGCCGGCTGCGCATGGTCTGCGATTGTGGTTTGGGGCCGGGGGTCAACAGGCACTCGTCGTCCGGTCGGGCGGTCCTCGCGCGGCTCGGGGGTCCGATTTCGTGCTCGGACTCAACGCTCTGAGCATGGCGGCACTGCCCTGGCATTTCCTGTGTCTCACCACGCTGTCGAGGCTCGACGACTATGAGTTCAAGATCGTGGCCTCGCACGCTCGCGACGTTTGCGAACGCCTCGACAAGTACGCCGAGATCTTCGACCCCAGAGCGCTGCTGTCGGACATCGACGGCTGACGTCGAGTCCCCGGGCCTAACGCCGAGGAGCGAGATCCTCGAATCGAAGGCCAGCCTCGACCAGCTCGGCCGGCAAGTCATCGCCGGCTATCGCGGCCGCAGCGATTCGTCCGGCGGCAGGTGAACTGACGATGCCCCAGCCGCCTTGCCCACACAGCCAGAAGAAGCCATCGACGCTGTCGTCCCATCCGTAGACAGGGTCGCGATCAGGGGCGAAAGTTCGTAGCCCTGCCCAAGTCGTGGTCACCGAGCGCAGGTTCAGGGTGGAGATCGTGTTGATGTGATCGATCGCCATCGCGACATCGATCTCAAGCGGGCGGGCATCGACCGGTTCCGACGGCGTCTCATCGCTCAGCGAGCACAACAGCTGCTGGCCGGCTTCGGGCTTGAAGTAGCACGGGTAGCGCGAACTGTGCGAATAGATGAACGGCCATAGCGTCGGGTCCTGGTCAACCCGCGCCGTAAATGCGGTGCGCCGCATCGGGGTCAGCCCGACCGGTTGCACGCCCGCAAGTTCCGCGACGATGTCACCCCAGGCGCCAGCCGCATTGACGATCGTGCCGCACTCGATCGTGCCTGACGCCGTGGCCAAGCGCCAGCCGCCGGTCGTGCGCTCGATGGCGGTCACCTTGGACGACCGTCGCACCTCGGTCCCGCCGGCGCGAGCCCGCCGGACATAGAGCTGGTGTAGCGCCATCACGTCGAGCGACGCGGCGCTTGCCTCGAGGATCCCGCACGTCACGACCTCGGGTCGCAGAATTGGGCACAAGTCGACGAGCTCGTGGCCGCTGACGTACCGGATTGACGGCGTCAAGACGACGTCTCGCGCGGCCTGGTCCTGTAGTTCCTGTTCCATGCCCTCGGTGCCGACCGTGAGCACCGGGAGTGGGTCGAGCAATGGAGCATCGAGCTCAGGATGGTTTTGGTCGAAGAACGCCCGGGACGATCGGTTGAGGCGGTGCATGATCCCACCGCCGTCGCCCTCGAGATAGATGGCGGCAGAGCGCGATGTCGTGTGGAAGGCCAACTCGGCTTCTTGCTCGAGCAGCACGACCCGGTGGTTTGGCGTCAGGTGACATGCTGCGGTGGCGCCGCCGATACCGCCACCGATGACGGCGATGTCGAACCCGTCGGTCACTGCTGTGGGCCGCGCTGCAATGAGCCGGGTCGTTCGCCCGTCAGCTCGCCACCTTCGGCGGTCACCGCACCTCGTTTGATGGTGGCTGCGTAGCCGGCCGAACGCTGCAGAAGCCGAGTGCCGCCAGCCGGGAGGTCCTCGACGAGCTCAGGCGCGTAGGCGTTGATTTCGTCGTGGTCGAAGATGTTCAGGTCCGCGAGCATGCCGGGGGCAACGACCCCGCGGTCGTCGAAGCCCACCCACGACGCCGTCGCTTGCGTCTGACGATGGACCATGTACTCGAGGTCAAAGGTGCGGCCGTCGCCGCGATCGCGCGTCCAGTGACTGATCGCCGTGGTCGGCATCGTGCCATCAGACAAGGTGTTGCAGTGAGCGCCCGCGTCGCTTAGACCCGACAGGGTCAGGGGTGAAGCGATCATCTCGGCGACGTCATCGAGGTTGCCACCCGAGTAGTTCATGAATGGCAAGTAGACGAGACGTTCACCGCCGTCGGCGCAGAAGTAGTCGTACATGACCTCGTTCGCCGGCAGACCCCGACGGGCGGCTTCGGCCGCGAGCGAGTCCTGTGCTGTTGGTTCGTAGTTGGGAAACTCGGCCATCGGGAACATGCGGTCGTAGCCCGAGTGCGTCGTTGCACTGAATGTGCTGGGCACGAACGATCCGTGTTCGGCCAAGATCGTCTCACGAACTGCGGGGTCCTGCATGCGCACCACCCGCTCGGCAAGCGGAAGCGAAGCCAACGCCTTGTAGGTCGCCGAACAACGCAGCGGGTTGACCGTCGAGGTCAGCCCGGCCACGACGCCGATCGGGCGCACCGCCGTTTGGGCTCGCACGGTCGCACCCGCCCGTTCCCAACGAGCGATGGCATCGAGCAGCTCGCGCCAGCGACCGGGCGATTCGTCGCTTTGTTGCACGGTGAAGCTCATCGGGCGATCGACGAAGAGTGCGATCGATTCGAGCAACGCAAGCTCCGAAGCGACGAGCTCGTCGTCGGTCGTCTGGTATGCGTCGCTGATGAGTTGGATGACACCCGTGCCGGCTCGTTGCAATGCGGCGGCGAGGCCCAGCACTTCTTCGGGGCCGGCTTTGAGCGTGCCGATCTGGGCGCCCTCGCTCGTGCGGTGGACCCAGGTGCGCGAGGTCGTGAAGCCGAGAGCTCCAGCGCGGACGGCTTCTTCGCACAACGCCGACATCGCCTCGATTTGCTCATGCGTCGCGCGGACTGTGTTGTCGGCGCCATCGGGGCCCATCACATAGGTACGCAACGCGGCGTGCGGCACCTGGGTACCAACGTCGAGTGTCCAGTCCATGCGGTCGAGCACATCGAGATAGTCGGGGAAGCTTTCCCAGCCCCACGTCATACCTTCGGTGAGCGCGGTGCCCGGAATGTCTTCGACACCCTCGAGCAGCGAAATCAGCCAATCGTGTCGATCGGGCTGGGCCGGGGCGAAACCAACGCCGCAATTGCCCATCACGATCGAGGTCACGCCATGGGTCGACGACGGGGCGAGGTCATGATCCCAGGTGGCCTGACCGTCGTAGTGCGTATGAATGTCGACCCATCCAGGGCTGACGATGCGACCGTCGGCGTCGATCTCGCGGCGCCCGGCTACCTCGACCTTGCCCACGGCGGTGATGCGTTCACCATCGATGGCGACATCGCCACCAAAGCGCGGCGCCCCGGTTCCGTCGACCACCACACCATTGCGGATCACGAGATCGTGCATCACAGCGCTCCTTGCGTTCGCGAGTGGTCTCGAATCTACTGCCCGGCGCTCGCCAGGTCACGACCGGCCCAAACCTGAAAGCCAAAGGCCACGAAGCTGTAGACGGAGAACCCGACGATGAACGGCGCGATCGCGGTCCCGATCTGGGCATCGACAATTGCGGCCAGACCCGAGCCGACTGCAAAGCCGCTGAAGTACAACAGCGACGAAACGGTGCCGGCCAAGTCCCCCATTGGTTCGAGCGCAAGTGCGTACATGGGCGGCGTTGTCAGCGTGATGAACGACGACGCGAATGCAAGCCACACGTACCAGAACCAAAAGCCTGGCGCATCGACGATGACAACCACGATGACACCGACCACGCACGCCACAACCGACACGAGTGCCGTGGTGATCGAGGTGCGTCGCGCGCCGAGTCTCTTGATGACCTGGTTGTTGAGCAACAACAGCGGGATCGTCCAGACCCCCAGCACGGCGAAGTAAAAGGCGAACGTGTCCTCGCGGTCATAGATCCGATCGAACACCGGCTGGGCGCTTCCGAGGAAGATGAAAAACGCGCTCGACCAAAACACGTTGGCGATCAGATAGCCAAGCGTCGACCGGGTCCGCACGATCACGCCGAGGGCCTCGACGAACTTGGCGAAGTCCGCGGGTCGGCGACGTTCCTTTGGCAGCGTCTCGCCGAACCACATCGTTGCGAGCAAGGCAAGCCCGCCCAGGGCTGCGCAGAACCAAAACACGATCGGCCAGTCGCCGAACGTGAGCAGGCCCTGTCCAATGAGCGGGGTGAAGACCGGGCCGATCAAGAAGACCGCCATCATGATGGTGGTCACGCGGGCCATCGCATCGCCCGAGTACAGGTCCCGGCTGATCGCGGTTCGCGAACCGGTCGGCGCTGCTGCGCCGAGGCCCCACACGAACCGTGCTGCCAAGAGGAACCCGTAGCTCGGCGCCAGCGCACACGCCGCCGCCCCGACGACATAGAGGGCAAGGCCACCCAGGACCACGGGCCGTCGCCCGATCATGTCCGACAGTGGGCCGATCACGAGCTGGCCGAACGCGGCGCCCAAAAAATAGAGGGTGACGATCAACGATTCGCGTCCGCCCGCGGCGAGATCATCGTCGATCTCACCAAACGCGGGCAACGAGATATCGATCCCGGTCGCCATCATCATGCCGAGGAACGCCAGATACGCGATCACGACGCGCTCGGTTCGACGCGGGTCAGTCACCGAGGCAGCCACTCGGCGACGCTACCCGCGCCAACTGACCGAAAGCGCAACGATCTACTTCTGGGAACCCGTCGTTTCGGCGAGTTCGCGAAATCGGTCGCTGGCATCGATGAACAGGCCCTCGGCGGTCGTGACGATGGTGCCGGTGCCATCGCGGCACTCACCGGCGAGGAACATCTTCTTGCCCTCGACCCGATCGATCCAGGCCTCGAATCGCAGCGGCTCGCCGATCAGGGTGCCGAGCTTGTAGTTCACGGTCAGATACGCGGTGAACGCAATCGTTTCCTGGAGCATGAGCAAGAACCCGAGTAGGTCGTCGTAGATCGCCGCGACGAATCCGCCATGCGCCATGCCTGGCGCGCCCTGGTGCGATCGTTCGAGCACGACGTCGGTCACAGCCCGATCGCCTTCGCGATACACCCGCAGCGGCAGCCCGTACGGGTGACCGCGCCCGCTGAACGGCCGGTCTGGCGAGTTGAAGAACTCTTCGCCCTCGTCGGGGACCGGCGTGGAGCCAGGTTCGTCGAAGCGTGA
The DNA here is from genome assembly GCA_938015575.1 of uncultured Acidimicrobiales bacterium. Classification (GTDB taxonomy): domain Bacteria; phylum Actinomycetota; class Acidimicrobiia; order Acidimicrobiales; family UBA10347; genus UBA10347. The sequence goes on along the minus strand of CALLPT010000247.1, from coordinate 6,182 downwards.
ATAGTCGGGCACGCGGTCGGGAACCTCGCTGAGCGCGTCGGCTTCGAGCTTGAGTCGTTCGGCCATGGCCACGAGATCCGCCGCGGCGTGATCGCCGCGCAAGAGGTCGTTCGCCATTCGCCGCATCTGATCAGTGAGCGCGACCCGCGCCACTTCTTCTGCTGTGTAATCCCTGCCGAGCACGGCCGGCACCGTACCGGCCAACGGGTCGGGGAACTAAGTTGCGGGGATGCAGGAAGCCCACTTCGACCTAACCACTGCCGACGGCGAGATGCCGACCTGGACGTTCCACCCGGACACCGACCAGGCAACCAATGCGGGGCCCTATCCGGTCGTGCTCTTCCTCATGGATGCGCCAGGCATGCGCCAGGAGATCCGCACGATGGCCAGCCGATTGGCCACCGCCGGCTACTACGTGATGACGAGCCAGCTGTACTACCGCCAGGTACGCGAGTTCAACGTGTTCGAGACCGGCGACCGCGACCGCATGTTCGAACTCATGAACGCGTTGAGCAACGGCATGGTCGACGCCGACAACGGTGCGCTCCTCGACTACGCCCGCAATGACCCGGCGGCCGACGCCAGCCGAGTCGGCGTCGTCGGCTATTGCATGAGCGGCCCGTTCGCGGTGACGACGGCGGCCGCTCACAACGATTGCGTGCGCGCTGCCGCGTCGTTCCATGGCGTGCGGTTGGTCACGGACCAAGAGGACTCACCCCACCTGGCGGTCGAGCAGGTCAACGGCGAGGTCTACATCGGCGCAGCCGAGACCGACGACTGGGCGCCGCCCGAGATCATCGACGGGTTCGCCGCCGCGCTCGAAGCCTCACCTGCCAGCGGGCGCTGCGAGTGGTACCCGGGCACCGAGCACGGCTTCGCCTATGCGGAACGCCCGCAGTACGACCAAGCCGCGTCAGAACGCCACTGGGAACGCATGCACGACCTGTTCCGGCGCCAACTACACGGCGACGGCTGAGCGACTCCATGATCCGGGACTCGGTCGACCTCAGCAAGATCGATCTCGATCGCTACGACTTCGACGGGCTACGCAACGACATCGCCGACATCATCGATGTTCGACAGGCGGTGTACACGACACTCAAGTGGACCTTGTTGATCCCGCTGGTCGGTTCGGCGATTGCTTGGCTGGTGTTCGATGGACGCATGCCAAGTTGGGTGTTCTATCCCTACATGGTCGTGCTTATCGCCACGCTGGTGCTGGCCGCCATCAATGTCGGCCTGATGTTCGTGCTCCGCAATCGGATCGCGGAGACCAACCAGGCCGCGGACCGAGTCCTCTCGATGACCGCCGAGCTGCACACCGACTACCTGGCCGTTCGCTCCGGCGAAGCAACGTTGCCGATACAAGAGGTCGCGACCGTGTTGACCCGCGAGCTCGTGTTCCCGGCGCTCTTCGGCGCCGGCCATAACGTCGTAGCCGCCGCGACCACGGCATCGGGCCCGGTCGGCTGGCTCGGCGCCCGGCTGCTCAAGTACCCGCTCCAGGCCGTGGAACGTCGTGTGCTCCAGGTCCTCGACGATCCCGAGCTCGGCGAGATCGCGGCATCGACGGACTTCGACTTCAAGGAGGGCGACGGCGCCGAGATCGTCGCCGCGATACTCACGCCCGTCCCTCCGGGGGCCGAGCTCGTCGGCGACTGGTATGAGACCGCCCACGAGATCGTGCACCGGGTGGTCAGCGGGGTGAGTACGGTGGCGACCGGCTCGCTCGGCACTGTCCTGTTCTTCGCCACGCTCCCGCTCGTCGGATGGCTGGCCTTTGGCTGGTACGTGCTCTGAGTCCCATCACTGTTCTGCGATTTCCGAGGCTGCCATGACCATCGATCACTTGACCACGAGCGGGATCTTCTCCCTCGACGGAGAAGACTTCGACGTTGACAACAACGTCTGGATCGTCGGCGATGACCGCGAGTGCGTCGTACTCGATTGTGCCCACGATCACGAGGCCATCATCGGCGCGGTCGGCGATCGCCACCTCCGGGCCATCGTGTGCACCCACGCCCACAACGACCACATCAACGCAGCCGCCGAAGTCGCCGAGCACTTCGACGCACCGATCTGGCTGCATCCCGCCGACACCATGTTGTGGGAAGCTGTTTATGCCGACCGTCGAGTCGATGCCCCACTGTCCGATGGCCAGAGCTTCACGGTTGGCGGGGTCGACGTGAACGTGATCCACACCCCCGGCCACTCCCCCGGCGGCTGCTGTCTGTATCTGCCGAGTGAGGGCGTCTTGTTCTCTGGCGACACGCTGTTCAACGGGGGACCCGGCGCAACGGGTCGCTCGTTCTCCAGCTACCCGGAGATTCTGGAGTCGATCGAGCACAAGCTGTTCACCCTCCCCGACACAACCACCGTGCACACCGGTCATGGCGACTCGACGTCGATCGGCGTCGAAGCAGCCTCGCTGGCCGAGTGGAAGTCGAAACTCGACTGAGCATTCGCAACCACAGCCTGAGCCCCGACCTGCTGGGGGCTGCTTGGATGACGACCGCGATGTTCGGCTACGTCGTCAACGATGCCTTGATCAAATGGGTGGCCGAGGACCTGCCACTGTTCCAATCGATCTTCTTGCGTGGCTGTGCGATCGTCGTGCTACTGGCCGCGATCGCTCGCACCCGCGGCGTGGCGCTCACCCACGAGGTGATCACCACTCGTCCCCTGCAACTGCGGGTTGCCATGGAGTGCATCGGCACCGTGCTGTATCTGTTGGCGCTCACCCATGTCCCGCTTGCGAGCCTGAGCGCGATCCTGCAACTGGTGCCGATCGCGGTGACGTTCGCCGCCGCTCGACTGTTGCGCGAAGCGGTGAGCCCGATCCGGGTCATGTCGGTGGTTGCGGGTTTCGTCGGCGTGCTGTTCATCATCCGGCCTGGCAGCGACGATTTCAGCCCATGGTTTCTCGGAGGCTTGGCGACGGTCGCCATCATCATCGTGCGAGAGCTGGCGACGCGAGACATCTCCACCGATATCCCCGGCTCGATTGCGGCGCTCATGACCGGGATCGCGATCACCGTGATGGGCTTCATCATCTCGGTGTTCCAGGGTTGGGAGACCCCGTCGACGGTTCGAGCGCTGGCTCTCGTTGCGGCCGCCGCGTTCTTGTCGCTCGGTTACGTCGGCAGTATCAATGCCGTCCGCAATGGCGACATCAGCTTCACGGCGCCGTTTCGCTACACAATTCTGCTTTTCGCCATCATCTTGCAGATCGTGATCTTTGGCGATGTGCCTGACGCCTGGACCTTTGTCGGTGCCGGCATCATCGCGGCAGCCGGGTTGCTCGCGCTGCGCTCCCAGCCCTCGACTGCCTAGGGACAGAAGACGTTGGGGATCCCAACCTCGCACTGCGAAATCAGCAGGGCATCGACGATGTTCGTCTTGGCGTCGTTGTTCACGTCGCCGCCGGCCACATAGATCTGGCTCGTCACATCGGGCAGAGGACAGTCGGCACCGGTGCGATTACCGACTTCGAACTGGGCAATGAGCAAGGCGTCGACGATGCTCGACGAGCCATCACAGTTCGTGTCGCCGAACTCGATCCTCAGGCCCGAGAGGTCCTGTTGCTCGATCCCGCCCGCGAACACGTTCGGGGCTCCCCACGTCGACGAGGTGCCGTCGTTGTAGAGCGCATTGTCGGGCGTGATGTTCTCGTTCGGTGTGCCCTCGAGCTTGAAGACCTCGGTGCTGTTCACGCCCGCGCTCGGGGCGGTTCCTTCGCCCGTTCGGAGCACTTCGGGTTGGCCGAGCTCGTCGAAGATCGCGATCTGGGTGTCGTTGTTGTCGGTGGTGAAATCAGTTTGTGAGGCCACGGTGAAGTACGCGCCCTGGTCGGCGTCGTTGGCTTGGAGGTTGAGGTTCCAGTCGCCGGTCTGGGGCAGATACGAGACGTCGTCGGCGATGTCCTCGCTGACGGTGATGATCGTGCCCGCCCGCAGGTCGCTCAGTTCCGGCGCGTCGGCGAACACCAGTCGGGCAGTGCGTTCGGCCACGCCAGCTCCGCTGTTCCACACATCGACCGACCAGCCACGGATATCAAGACGGTCTTCGAGCACGACCAGCTCGAACCAGTCGCCACCGTTGCCGATCACCCGGCCGAGCGCGCTGTCGGTTCCGTTCACGACATCGGCTGCGGTCCCGCCGCCCAGGTAGTTGCTCGCCGAAACGGCGTTGTATTCGTTCACCAGCAGGCGAGGAAGCCCCACCGGTCCGGCGAGCACGAACGCCCCGCTCGCGATCGGCGTCCATTGGCCGCCCTCGAGCAGCCGGGCGTTCAAGGTGAAGTCGGCACTCATGGTGAGTGGGCCGACGTAGGCCTGCGCCGAGGCCGACGGTAGGCCATCAACACCCAGCGGATCGCTGCCGTCGACCGTGTACCAGATCGTTCCCGGCTGGCCATCCGCGCTCAACGTGATCGGCGCGCCGAACGCGATCGGGCCCGGCGTCGGCGCAATGCTGGGAGCGTTGCCGACCGGCCAGAGCCCGTCCGCGGTGAGCTGTGCTTGCACGATGCTCTGGCGATCAGCGAAGCAGTTCCGCAGCCGCTGCAGACCGTTCTCCCACTGGGTCCGGCCGTAGACGGGATCGGTGGAGTTCGGACCATCGCCCCAACGGGCCGATTCTGCATCGACGGCGACGCTCAGCTCGGCCACCCGAGCATCGAGGCGGGCGTTGGCCTGGTCGACGGTGAGGGCCCCGCCCACGTCGATCAGATGCCGCTGCACCCGGTCGGCGAACAGCTGGCGATAGGTCGCGTTGGACAACAGTCCCTGGTGCAGCCACGCGGGCGACATGTATTCGGCACCGGCGCGAAGCGGCCAAGGTGTCGTGTTGTCGATGTTCTCACGCAGGCCCGGGCCCAAGTTCGCGCACAGGCTGTGCTCGCTGTCATGGTCGAAGAACTGCCATCGTCCGGCGTCGCCGATGCCAGCTCGATTGCGCAGCGCGTACCAGTTGTTCGAAGCTGCATAGCGGGCCCCATCGAAGCTGAAGAACCACGACGGGCTTCCGTCGAAGTCGCCGGTGAAGAAGTGGAGCAGGTAGTAGTCGGCCAGATTCTCCAGATCGACGTGGGCGGCGATCTGGGTGTATTCGGTAGTCGTGACGGTGCCATCGCTGACGAGCGGGTACAGGCCTTGGAATGCGACGAGGTCCCCGTCGCTCGCCTCGACCGTGACCGCAGGCGCCCCGCGCTTGACGACGTCGTAATCGCTTCCGGATCCGCCGAAGTAGCGCTCGCCGTAGTCGCCAGACACTCGCTCTTGGGTCATGTAGATACCCCAGTACTGGCCGTTCAGGAACAGGTGATACTGGCGGCTCCGCGTGTGGGGCTGGCCCATCGCACCCTGGGTGTCGCGGCTCCAGAGCTCGTCCATAAAGGTCGCCTCGGTAGAGCGCCTCCACGACCAGGCGTAGTTCTGCGACGTTCGCAGGTCGACCTTTTCGTAGTTGTCGACGCCGTCGGGTCCGAACAAGGCGTAGTCGAGCTCGCCCTCGTACTCGTCGCGGAAGAACAGGCGGAACGAGTGCTTGGGGTTTGACGAGCTGCGGCTGAAGCCCCCTCGCATCCGGATCCCGCCGTTGATGTCGAAGCCCGGTTCAGCACCGCTCGGATCGAGCAGCTCGATGGATGCGGGTCGCTCCCAATCCGGCCCTCGGTTGCCGGCGTTGACGTAGATGCCATCGGTGACATCGAAGAGATTGCTCAGATCGGTCACGATGGAGATCGAAGGGATGGCGGTGAGTGCGTTCTGGATGGCGGCTTCGTTTCCGGCGACCACGTCGGGGTCCATGCCGTAATCCATGTCCTGCCCATTGAACTCATCGTCCGCTGGCCAGCCGGCCGGCGGCGTCGCCGCCTGCTGCACGATGTCGGCAGCGAAGAAGTAGCTGCGGGTCTCGGTCGAGCTCGTCACCCAGCCGCTGCGATAGGCAACCGCTCGCACCACCGTCGTCGAGTTGACGGTGATGGATCCGCCGGGGGCGAGTTGGGTGCCGTTCGATTCGGTCGGGGTGCTTCCGTTCGTCGTGTAGCGGATCGTGGCCGACGGCGTTGGTGTGTCGAGCACGATGGTCTGGCTCGTGGACTTGTAACCGGCGCCAACACCAAAGGTGACGGGAGCAACGATGCCAACGAGCCCACCGGCGTCGTTCGATGCGCCCGG
>CALLPT010000246.1 GCA_938015575.1 uncultured Acidimicrobiales bacterium | reverse complement strand
GTCGTGTTCGGCGGTTGCGCGCAGCCAGGCGCGCGCGGCGTCGGCGGATGGTCCCGCGCCTCGTCCGACCGAGTAGCGGAAGCTGAGCGGGTCATCGGAGCCGGCGTCGCGTTCGGCGACCTTCAGCAGCGCCTTGGGAGGTCCGACCACACGCTTGCCGAATGACGACGTGGGGACGTACCCGCTAAACGGGCGCAGCATCGAAGCCATCGGGCCATCTTCGCAAATCGCGGCCCATTCCCCACCGTTCGTGAGGTATGTGTGCGGCGAGCGTGAGTCGGGATACCGATCGGAGTTTTGCTCGGTTGGTTGGTGGTGTCCTTCTCGGGGCCGGTGCGGGCAGCGAGGACATCATCGACGCGCACGGTGTGGCTGCGGCTGCCGAGCACGGCCGAGGTGTTGTGATCACTGGCGACGAAGCCGATCTCAATCGTCTCGCCGCGAACTATCGATCCGTCTCCGTCGTCGGGATCTAGCTTTCCGCAGAGAAGTTTGATGTTTGGCGCTATGTGCTCACTCGGCGAGTGGCGGAGCCAAACTCGGTAAGCGAACGAGTGCACAACACTGCGATGTTGTGAGCGCAGCGAGCAACTCGGTAAGTGAGGCGAAGCCGAACGGCTGTCACACCGGCCACGTAAGTTGTCGACGTGACTCGGGTCCTCGTCAGGTCGTATGGGCGCGCCGCCAGCCAAGCGTTGGCCGATGCGATCGCGACGGCCAAGCAAGGGCGCGCACTTGCGCCGGTCACCGTGGTTGTTCCGTCGAACTTCGCGGGCCTTGCGGCTCGGAGGCTCTTGGGTAGCGGCGAGGTCGTGGCCGATGGCACCGAGGCGGTCGGCATCGCCAACGTCAACTTCGTCACCCCGTTCCGCCTCGCCCAGTTGCTGGCCGTCGGTCAGCTCCGTGGGAAGCGGCCGCTCACCAATCCCGTGCTCGCCGCAGCGGTCCGGCGCACGTTGGCAGAGGAACCGCGCGAGTTCGCTCGAGTTCGTGACCACCACGCCACCGAACAGGCACTCGCGGCCAGCGTCGGTGAGCTGTCCAATGTGAGCCAGCAGGGGCTCGATGCGATTGTTGACGCGGGCGGTTTCGCCGCGTCGGTCGTCCTCGTGCACCGCGACGTCGTGTCACGGCTGCGTGGTTTCCACGACGAGGCCGACGTCGCTCGAGCTGCCACCCATCGCCCGGACCTGGCCCAGGCGCTCGACCCGTTCGGGCCGGTGATCTGGTACCTGCCGGGTGCGACCACAGCACCGTTGGCGGGCATGCTGCGGGCCGTCTTCTCCCATACTTCCTCGACCGTCATCATCGGGGTGAACGGTGTCGACGAGGCCGATGCCGAAGTCAATCGTGCGCTGCGCATCGCCGGCGTCGCCGGCGCGATGAGCGACGGGATCGAGGCCCCGCTCGCGTCACGGGTGGTTTCCGTTTCTGACGCCGATGAAGAAGTCCGCTACGTCGTTCGCGAGATCGTCGGGTTGGTCGACTCGGGTGTCCGGCTCGACCGAATCGGCATCTTCCACCCGGTGCCCGACCCCTACGTGCGACTTCTCGAACAGCACCTCGCCGCGGCAGACATTGCGGCGAACGGGCCGTCGCGCCGCCGCCTGGCTGAGTCGATCGCCGGTCGAGCGCTGCTCGCGGCGTTGGCCCTGCCAGCCGAGCGGTGGCGTCGTGACCGGGTGATGGCGCTGCTCGCCGATGCGCCCATCCGCCACGGCGATGGGTTTGCTCGGCCGACCGTCTGGGATGGCGTCTCGCGCGACGCCGGTGTCGTGATGGATCTGCGCGACTGGCGCACCAAACTCGCCACCTACGACGAGCGGCTGGCCAAGCAGCACGACGACTCCCTCCAACGAGGCCACACACGCCGAGCCGAGGTTCTCGAACGGGTACGGGCTGACGGCACCCAGCTAGCCGATTTCATCGATGCGCTCGCCACCGCAGTTGGCGCTGTCGCCGATGCGGACTCGTGGGAAACCCGCTCGCTGGCGGCACGCGAATTGCTGGTCACGCTGCTCGGCCCCGGCAACCGGCACGGCGCGTGGCCCGAACCTGAACAAGCCGCGTTCGACCAGGTCGAAGCCGCGCTCGATCGGCTGAGCGAACTCGACGAGCTCGACCCGGGACCGTCGCTCGCCGTGTTCAGTCGCGCGCTGGTCGCCGAGCTCTCGATCGCTCGCGGACGTTCGGGGCGCTTCGGTCAAGGTGTCGTCTACGGACCGCTGGCATCGGCGGTCGGCCAGGACCTCGACGCCGTATTCATCCTCGGCTGCGCCGAGGGGATCTTGCCTGCCCCTCGCCGAGAAGACGCGCTGCTGTCGGACCAAGCTCGTCTCTTGACCGGCGGTGACCTCAGCCCTCGGCTCGGCCAGCTGCATGAACAACACCGACTCTTCCTCGCCGCCCTTGCTGCGGCACCGGCGGACAAGCGATGGTTGCTGTTTCCCCGCGGGGACCTGCGCAGCAGTCGGCGGGCCCGCCCGTCGCGCTGGCTCTTGCCGTCGGCCAGCGCCGCCGCGAACCGGACCTTGTTCGCCACTGACTTCGAGCACGACACACCGCACGGCGTGATCGAGGTCGAATCCCACGCCGAAGCGCTCGCGACCGCCGAGCATCCGGCTTCGCTCGACGAGCGCGACCTGGCCGAGGTGCTCGAGTTCGTGCGAGCGAACGGCAATGCGGCCGATCACCCCGCCGCGTCGGCCGAAGCTGGCGGCCTGCGAGCCCAGATGGCCCGCGCCGGTGGCGAGTTCACTGCGTTCGACGGGAACTTGGCCGGCCTGCCGATCCCGACCACCGATGAACGCCCCCAATCGGCGTCGCGGCTCGAGACCTGGGCGGCGTGCGGCTTCCGCTACTTCCTGGCCTATGTGCTGGGGATCGGTGATCGCGACGATCCCGAGCGAACGGTTGAGTTGTCGGCGCTCGACCGGGGCTCGGCGATGCACGAGATCCTCGAGACGTTTCTGCGCGAAATGGTCGGGCAAGGACCACCGTCACCCGATGAGCCATGGAGCGACGAACAACGCGATCGGGCACTCCAGGTCGCTGCCGAGGTCTTCGACGACTACGAGCGCCGAGGTCGCACCGGACGACCGGTCATGTGGGACACCCAGAAGAGCGATCTGCTCGCATCGATCGACGAGTTCCTCTTCGCCGACGACGAGCACCGTGCAACTCACGGCGCCATGCCCGCCCACTTCGAGCAGGCTTTCGGTCTCGATGGGGCGCCACCGGTCGCGATCGAGATCGCCGACGGCCGTCAGCTCCGGTTCCGCGGCTTCATCGACCGGATCGACACCGCGGGTCCGGGCCGCATGGTCGTGAGCGATTACAAGACCGGCAGCGGATCCCAATACAAGGGCCTGGCGAACGAAGACGACCCGACCAAGGCCGGCACCTTGCTTCAGCTCGGCCTGTATGCCGAGGCCGCCCACCAGCTACTCGGCGCCGATTCGGTCGAGACCAGCTATTGGATGGTGAACCCGCGAGCCAACTATCAGCGCATGGGCTACGAGTGGACCGCCGAGCATCGCGACCGCCTGACCCAGGTTGTCTCGACCATCGTTGATGGCATCGAAACTGGCGTCTTCGCTGCGGCGCCGGGCGAGTGGGACAGCTTCCGCCGCACCTACTCCGAGTGTGCGTTCTGCGAGTTCGACCCGATCTGTCCGCGTGACCGGGCCGAACACGCGGCCGAGAAGTTAACGGCGCCCGAACTCTCCGTGCGCGTCGCGCTGACGGCCAAGCCGGACGATGTCGGCGAGGTCGCGACATGACCGGAGCCGCCGTGCCCGATTTCGACGTGAACGCAGCGGTCAAGGCGGACAAGGCCGTCCGCAAACTCGTCGGCGAAACCGGTCTCGGCGAGACCTTGTTTGTCGAAGCGGGTGCCGGCACGGGCAAGACCACGCTCTTGGTGACCCGCATCGTCAACCTGGTGCTGACCGAGGGTGTCTCGCTGCGCTCGATTGCCGCCATCACGTTCACCGAAGCCGCCGCGGCCGAATTGCAGTCGCGGGTGCGCTCCCGGTTCGAGCAAGAGCAGGCAGCCGCGGTCGACGCCGGCAACTTCGACCGCGCCGCGCGGTGCGCATCGGCTATCGACGAGGCCGACTTGGCGGCGATCACGACGCTGCATGGTTTCGCGAATCGGATCCTGGGCGAGTACTCGGTCTCGGCCGGCTTGCCGCCCCGTGTGCGGGTGCTCGACGAGGTCTCGTCGCAGCTCGCGCACGAGGACCGGTGGCAGCGGTTTGTGGATCGGCTGTATGACGACGCCGAGCTGCAACAGCTTCTGGTGACGGCAGCCTCGCTCGACATCGCGTTGGAGCCTCGGTACCCGAAGCACTCGACGCTGCGCGATGTTGCCGTCGAGTTCAACCAGAACTGGGACCGGCTTGACCCCTTACTCGGCCTGGGTCGCAACGAACTTCCCCCGATGGACTTTGTCGAGTTCGATCGTGCCGTGCACGCGCTCGCAGCCTGGATTCCGCAGTGCAAAGACCCGGGCGACAAGCTGCTGGCGCATCTGCACAAGATCGTGCCGGAGATGCAGGCGATCGTCGACGTCGCGGACCCGCATCGCAAGCTGCGGTTGCTCGCGAATCGGCGGCGTCAATCGAACGGCGGGTGGGGCCGAGGCAGCGGGGGCAAGAAGCTCGGCTGGCCAATCGATCCCAAAGAGATCAAAGACGACATCACGGCGGTCAACGAAGCGATTCTTGCATCGCTCGACCCGATCACCGACCAGGTCCTCACCCAGCTGGCATCGCTCATCGCCGACGAGACCGTGCAGGCGGCAACGGCTCGCCGCAACGACGGCGGCCTCGAGTTCCATGACCTGCTCGTGTTGGCCCGCAACCTGGTGCGCACCAATCCCGAAGCCCGGGCCTCGCTGCATGAGCGCTACACCCACCTGCTCCTCGATGAGTTTCAAGACACCGACCCGATCCAGATCGAACTCGCTGTCCTCATTGCCACCGATGCGGAGCAGGTCGAGAACGAATCGTGGGCCGAGCTTCCGGTCGCTCCCGGCCGGCTGTTCTTCGTCGGTGACCCGAAGCAGTCGATCTACCGATTCCGTCGGGCCGACATCGCGCTGTTCCTGCGAGCCCGCGATCGGTTTGCCGGCGAGCGCGGTGCGCACCAACTGACCAGAAACTTCCGCACCGTCGATCCGGTCGTTCGCTGGGTCAATGCCATGTTCGGCCACGTCATGGCCGAGGAAGTCCCCGATGCGCAACCCCGGTATCAGCCGCTGTCCGCCGACCGGGATCCAAAGGACATCGACGCGCACCGGCCGATCCTGCTCGGCGGCCCGCACGAGAATCCCAAGATCACCTCGGCGGAACTGCGGGCGGTCGAGGCCGACGACGTCGTGCGCTCGATCCGAGCGGTCCTCGACAGCCCGAAACAATTCCAGGTCCAGTACCGGGACAAGCGAGGCACGCGCCGCTGGCGCAACCCGCAGCTGGGCGACATCACGATCCTGTTGCCGACCCGAACCTCGCTGCCGTTCCTGAAGTCGGCGCTCGACGAAGCTTCGATCACGTACCGGATCGCCACCGGCACCCTCGTCTATGACACCCAAGAAGTCGTCGACGCCCTCTCGGCCATCCGAGCGATCGACGACCCGACCGATGCGATCAGCCTCGTCGCCGCACTGCGCTCACCTTTGTATGCATGCAGCGACGTCGATCTCTTCACGTGGACGCAGGCGGGCGGACGCTGGGATCACCGCGCCCCGGTTCCGGCCGGGGTCGAGGCAACACATCCGGTTGCGGCGGCGTTTGCGCATCTGCAGTCGTTGTGGTCCGAGCGCTGGTTCGTGACGCCATCGCAACTGCTGGAACGGCTGTTGCGTGAGCGACGCGCCGCGATGCTCGCGTTCGGCTCCGGCCGCCCGGTCGATGTGTGGCGCCGGCTCCGGTTTCTGGTCGAACAGGCCCGCTCATTCGAAGAGACGGGCCCAGGCGGTCTGCGAGCCTTCACCGAATGGGCTGCGCTTCAGTCCGGGTCAATGGCGCGTGTCCACGAGCCGCTACTTCCCGAAACCGACGAGGCCGCGGTGTCGGTTCAGACCATCCACGGTTCAAAGGGTCTCGAGTTTCCGATCACGATCCTGTCCGGCATGACGACCCAGTTGCAGCCGGCGCGCAGTGGCGTGAGCGTGCTGTGGGACGACGTCGGACCGCCGGAGATCCGGATGCGCAAGGGCCTGCAGACGATGCGCCACGAGCCACGCGCCGATGTCGAGTCCGAGATGGATCAGCACGAACGCATGCGGTTGGCCTATGTCGCCGCCACGCGTGCCCGGGACCACCTGATCGTGTCGTGTCACCACAAGGCCTCGCAGACCGACAAGACCTTCGGCGGCCGGTTCTGGCAGGTGTTCGACGAACACGCGTTGGCCCATCTCGCGCAGCGCCCGGATCTCGATGAACTGATCGACCACACCCCCGAAGCGGCACCTCGACCCGCGCAGCTCGGCTTCGCCCTCGACGCGAGGAACCGGTGGATCGAGCGCCGCACCGAGCTGCTCCATGCGTTCCGCGAGACGCGGGTGCTGTCGGCCACGGGTGTTGCCCGCCATGCTCAAGGCATCGTTGATGATCCGGCTGATGCGCTGGCCGAACAAGACGACGACGGTGCCGACATTCCCGACGACGGTGTCGTTGAGCGTCGCCGGGGCCGCATCGGCACCGCGATCGGCGCGGCCGTTCACGCGGTGCTCGAACATGTCGACCTCGCCGATCCCGATGTTCGTTCGGTCGACGCCTTGGTCGCCGAGCAAGCCCAGGCGCATTCGATCTCCCAGCATGTGTTCGTGGTGGGCGAGTTGGTCAAGGCGGCGTTGGCAAGCCCGGCGGTGGCGCTTGCGGCCGAGCATCGCCACCACAAGGAACTCTTCGTGGCTGCTCCGCTGAACGATCGCATGATCGAGGGCTATGTCGACCTGCTGGTCGAAGGGCCTGACGGACTGGTCGTGATTGACTACAAGACTGACTCGGTCCGTTCCGAAGAAGACGTCGATGCCAAGCTCGACGCCTATGAGCTCCAGGCGGCCGCGTACGCGGTTGCCTTGGAACAGGCCACCGGTGAGCGGGTCGCCGAATGCCGGTTCGTCTTCCTTCGCACCGCTGGCGCGATCGAGCGCAGCGTGCGCGACCTGCCCGACGCGATGGCACGAGTCCGCTCGACGGTGGCCGCGCTCGCTCAGGCGTGACCATGGCTGCGATTGCTGGCGTGCTCGGCGCCGTGGGCGTAGTGCTGTTGCTGATCTGGTTCGTGCGGTCGGACCGGGGAAGCGTCGGCCGCGATTGGCAACAGGTCGAGCGCGACACCGCGGCATGGCTGCGCACGGTCGGCTGTCGCCAAGTGGCGATGACCACCGCCGGTGCCGATGGCGGCGTCGATGTGCTGACGAGCGAGTGGGCGGTGCAGGTGAAGCACACGGAGCGAAGGGTCGGGCGCCCCGCGGTCCAACAAATCGTCGGCGCCGCGATGCACGTGGAGCGACGCCCTGCGGTCGTGTCGACAGCAGGCTTCACGAGCCCTGCGGTCGAGTTCGCGGTTGAGCACGATGTTGCGCTCGTGCGCCTCGACGAGATGGGTCGTGGTCGCCCGGTCACCGCGGCCGCTCGCGAGATCGGTGATGAGCGGCGGCGGGGTTTGATCAGGCGGCTGGTGACCCGTTTTCGGGGTCGATGATTTTCCAGAGGAACCAGAGGGCGAAGCCGGCGCGTGCGACCCAGATGGCGGTGCGCAGCCAGTTCGTGGTGATCAGCTGTTCAATGCGATCGGCGTCGTAGCCCTCGGTCTGGAACCGTCCGTGCAGCGGCGCGTACCAAAGGGCGGTGGCGACCCACCCGACGACGAGCAAGGCTCCCGAGATAAACGTTGAAGTGCGACCGATGCCGTCGACGGGATCGAGCCAGATCCACGCCGCGAAGATGATCTCGAGCGGCGCGACGAGCGCAAGCGCGGTAACGATGCGCGTCGCATGATCAGCGGCATAGGTCGAGAAGCCGGCCGGGTCGACGCTGCGAAACTGGGGATAGATGACGAGCTGCACGGCCAGCATGACGCCGCACATCGCCAAGGTGAAGGCGCCATGACCCAGGACCGCTGCTCGCATGTCACCAGTCTTGTGCCTCTGTCGCCCCCGCGCCCTACCGGACACCGGGGTCGCACCTAAAACAGGACACCGGGTTCGCACCTATAACGTCCGGCCAGGACACTAGGGCCATGCAACCGGGGCGTCGCTAGCGACGGCGGGTGCGGGTGTGGCTGTCGTCGAGCAGGTCGGTGACCAGCGCGGCGATTGCGGAGCGCTCGGCCTTGCGGAGCGCCACGTGGGCGAATAGTTCCTGGCCTCGGAGAGCATCGATCACCGACACCACGCCGTCGTGGCTACCGACGTGCAAGTTGTCCCGCTGGGCGATGTCGTGGGTCAGCACCACCCGACTGTTCTCACCCAAGCGAGACAGCGCAGTGAGCAGCACGCCTCGTTCGAGGTTCTGGGCTTCGTCGATGATCACGAACGCGTCGTTGAGGCTGCGGCCGCGAATGTGGGTGAGGGGCAAGATCTCGAGCAGGTCGTGGGCCTCGATGTGGCGTCGGACCTCGGGGGAACAGATCGCGCCGAGCGCGTCGTATACCGCGGCCGCCCACGGGGCCATCTTCTCGGCTTCGTCGCCGGGCAAGTAGCCAAGGTCTTGGCCGCCGACGGCGAACAGCGGGCGAAATACCAGGACCTTTTCCTGAGCGCCGCGCTCGACGACCGACTCGAGGGCCGCCGCGAGCGCCAGCACGCTTTTGCCGGTGCCGGCAGGCCCGCCCAGGCTGACGATGCCAATCGATGAGTCGGCGAGCAGGTCGAGGGCGATGCGCTGTTCCGCATTGCGGCCGCGCAGGCCAAACAGCGACATCGTGTTGAGAGGCCGGATGAGCCGATCCGCGTGCATGCGCCCAATCGCGGATTGCTGTCCGGCCGTCAGGCGGAACGCCGTGTGGACCGGCGCGTCGTGGGCTTCTTCGAGCTTGAGTTCGCCGTCGGAATACAAGCGATTGATATCGCTGGCAGAAACCTCGAGTTCGATGACGCCGGTCCAGCCGGGGTCAGCGGCGAACTCCGTGCGGTATTCGTCGGCCTCTAACCCCAGCACCGATGCTCGAAGTCGCATGGGCAGGTCGCGGGTGACCAGCACGGTGTGCTCGCCTTCGTCGGCGAGATTTCGTGCGACGCTCAAGATGCGTTCATCGTTGGAGCCATCGCGAAACGCTTCGGGCATCGAATCAAGCTTGATGTGATTCAGCTCGACTCGGATCGTGCCCCCAAGGTCGTTGATCGGCGCTGCGCTGTCGATCTTGCCATGGGTGACTCGAATCTCTTCGAGCGAGCGCAGCGCTTGGCGTGCTGCCCATCCGAGTTCGGGGTGATGACGCTTGGCTTCGAGTTCGGTGAGCACCACGAGCGGGATCACCACTCGATTCTCTTCGAACTGAAACAAGGCGGTTGGATCGCTCAGCAATACCGACGTGTCGAGGACGTACGTAATTGCCTGCTGTTTTTCGCTTCCCGGGCCGATGACTCGACGTTAAACCGAGCGGCGCTGCCAGGAGGGGATTTTCCGTGAACTCTGCGCTACCGCAGTGTTTCTGGCAGCAGGAATGTGCCGTCGTCTTGGCACGGGAACGGCACCACCTGAACCACCGAGGCAACGGGAATCGGGCCGTAAATGTGCGGGAAGGCCTGGCCAGATTCATAGCAGTCTTCGAACACGGTTCGTGCCGGAACCTGTTCGAGGTCGATGACGAGAAGCTGCAGGTCGGTCCGACCAGCGAATCGCTCATTTGCCGGAATCAGAACCTGCGCGGGTGTGGAGCAATGGATGAAACCTTCGGCTTCGAGTGACGGGTCGAGATAGTTGCCGTTGGTGTCGTCGGCGACCGCTGACCAGCGGTCGATTGGGGCAATGTGCAGCACATGTCGAGGTTCG
>CALLPT010000245.1 GCA_938015575.1 uncultured Acidimicrobiales bacterium | reverse complement strand
TGCGGCGACGGGCCCGGGCCGACCGGAACCTGCTTCGCCAGCGACTCGGGCGTGCAGGTCCACGCGACGAGCGACGCAACGAGCGCTCCCGTTGCGAAGGTGTTCAGTGCCCTGCTGCATCCGACGGGCGAGCGTGCAGGGGCAGGCACGAACGGCCTGTTCGAAGCCGAGCTTGCCGGCACCGGCGTTTCGGCCTGGTTCCCTGTCGATGGGATCGCCGCCAACCCCAGTGCCTGTGTGTCATCGACGCGATGTGCGACGACGACCACCGCGCTCACGTCCGAACCAGCGGCGGGGGCGTCCGTCATCGGCCAGATTTCGCAGGCCACCCTGGTCGCACTGGGCGACTTCGCCGTAGTCGGCACCGGCGGCGACGCCTATTGGCACCTCCGAAATGTCGGCAGCGGCGCCTGGACCAGCGGATGGGCGCACTCGGAACACGTGAACGTCGTCGACGTCGACGCCCACCGGTGCGGGGCAGGTCTCGCCCCCGATGATGCGCCGGCGCAATGTGTGGTCGCCATCAACGACGCTCGGGGGCAACTCTTATTGGCCGGGGCCGAGTCGGTGACGGTGCTCGAGCATCCAAGCGAGGAGGTCACGGTCGGAGCAGCGGGCTGGCGTGTCAGGTCAGATCGCTTCGGTATCGAAGGGTTCGCCACCGTCGATGCGGTCCGCCCGCCGACCACCTGCGCCGCCTCTACATTCACCCGTGTTTGCGCCACGGTCGGGTCATGGCGAACAGGGGTGCCACTCGGCGACACCTTCACCGGCGACGAGCAACCGACGACGATCGAGCTCGAACCCACCGCCGTTGTTTCCGGAACCACGACCTATCAGCTGGTGCATCACCCTCGGGCGGGCATGGTCTGGTCGAACGACATCGCCGCAACGACCGCAGATGTCTGCCTCGCTTCGCCGTGCGACGCAGGCGCTGTGGCCACGGGCGCCGGCGCGTCAGCGAGCAACCCCGCACCAGCATCGCCGGACGAAGCGACGTGCGAGAACATCGAGCCTGGGCCAAGCGCGACGCCAACCCCGACGCCGACGCCCTGCCTGGGCGACGAGCCATGCTGCGTGACGGGCAGCCACCTGCCGTTGCGAGTCGACAACGGCGACCTGGACTTCGACTACAGCGTCGAACCGCTCCGGGCCTTCGGCGTCCGCCCTGTCGTCGATGGGCCTGTCGACGCATTCGACTACGAAGGCGAGGTGTGGCTCGTCTTCGAGCGGTTGCGACCCAATGGCGACCAGCAGTTCCTGGTCGCACCGCGGTCGAGTCTGGCCGTCGCGGGCTGCGACCTGAGCGAGCCGTCACCGACGGCGACACCGACCGCCACGCCCACGCCCGAACCCACCGCGGTTCCGACGGCGACACCACTCCCGGCGCCGACGGCGGTTCCCACGGCCACGCCAGTGCCGACCCCGAGCCCGACGCCCGTGCCCGCATGTAGTGAAGACGCCGACAACGACGGCATCTGCGATGACGTCGACGAATGCGTCGATGCGGACCTCGACCTGCACTGCGACTCCTACGACAACTGTCTCGGCCAGTGGAATCCCGGCCAGGGCGATATCGACGGCGACGGCATCGGCGACGAGTGCGATGGTTGCGTCATGCTTCCGGGAACCGACTGCACCCCGACCTGCCCTGACCTTGATCGCGACGGCCGTTGTGACGACGACATCGTGGACCCCTTGCCGGGCCCCGAGCCAGAACCGTCGTTCAATATCTACTCGTTGATTGGTCTACGTAAGGAAGCCGCCCTGCAGGTTGCGTGGGACAACGGCTACCAGGGTTGGGCCTACGACGAGTACCGCAACGAGGTCGCGGGCGGCCCGGTCGATCCGAGCAAGATTCCGATCAATCTGTACGTCGAGTATCGGCCCTTCCACGATCGAGACCTGTCTGGCTTGTATGTGACCGGCGTGGAGCTGCGCTAGCGCGGCACGCTCTCGGGTCGAGTCGGGTCCGCCAGCCGACTCGACCCGTTCACCTTCGCTGTGACGTCCCTGACGGAAATTCGCGTCCGGTCGCCCCCATTCCTAGGGCACACTGGTGGTCATGACCAGCACCACATGGAGCCCAGGCTCGTGGCGCGAGCGCACGGCGGCCCAACAGCCGCAGTGGCCGGACCTCGCCGCCGTCGACGCCGTTCTCGACCAGATCAGCGCACAACCTCCGCTCGTCTTTGCCGGCGAAGCACGCGATCTGACCGAGTATCTGGGCCAAGTCGCTGAGGGCAAGGCGTTCTTGCTTCAGGCCGGTGACTGTGCCGAGTCGTTCGACAGCTTCTCGGCTGACGGCATTCGCGATCGGCTCAAGGTCATCTTGCAGATGGCGGTCGTGCTGACCTACTCGGCGGGCCTTCCGGTCGTCAAGGTTGGTCGCATTGCCGGCCAGTTCGCCAAGCCGCGCTCCAGCGACACCGAGACCGTCGACGGGGTCGAACTGCCCTCGTTCCGCGGTCACATCGTCAACGATCCCGAGTTCGCCGGTGGCGCCCGCTCGCCCCAGCCCGAGCGCCTCCTCCAGGCCTACCAGCAGTCCGCGGCAACCCTGAACCTGGTCCGGGCCTTCACCAAGGGCGGCTTCGCCAACATGGCCCAGGTCCAGTCGTGGAACCAGGAGTTCCTGGCCGCATCTCCCGAAGGTAAGCGCTACCAGCAGCTGGCCGACGGGATCGAAGGCGCGTTGCGTTTCATGGGCGCCTGCGGCATCGACACGACGCACGACCAGCGCCTCGACGGCGTCGACTTCTACACCAGCCACGAGGCCCTGCTGCTCGGCTACGAAGAAGCCCTGACTCGCCGAGACAGCCTGACCGACGAGTGGTACGACTGCTCGGCGCACATGGTTTGGATCGGCGAACGTACCCGTCAACTCGACGGCGCCCACGTCGAGTTCATGCGCGGCATCAAGAACCCAATTGGTTGCAAGATCGGTCCGACCGCGACGCCTGACGAGGTCAAGGGCCTCTGCGAAGCGCTCAACCCCGATCAGATTCCGGGTCGCCTCACGCTCATCAGCCGCATGGGCGCCGACAAGGTCCGCGAGGGCCTGCCGCCGCTGCTCGAGGCGGTCAAGGAGTCTGGCCACCCGGTGGTTTGGCAGTGCGACCCGATGCACGGCAACACGTTCACGAGCGAGACGGGCCGCAAGACTCGCCACTTCGATGACATCTGTCGCGAGGTCGAGGGCTTCTTCTCCGCCCACGACGACGCGGGCACGTGGCCCGGCGGCATCCATGTCGAGCTGACCGGCGAAGACGTTACCGAGTGTCTCGGTGGCGGC
>CALLPT010000244.1 GCA_938015575.1 uncultured Acidimicrobiales bacterium | reverse complement strand
CCGGTCGACGAGCACGCCGCAGAGCGCCGAGGTCATGCTCTTGGCCATCGACCACGAGATGAAGGTCGACGCCGCGTCGAAGCCATCGGCGTAGCGCTCGAACACGATGTCGCCATTGCGCATCACCACCAGAGCCTGCGTCGTTGCCAACGGATTGCTCGGCGCATCGGCAAACGCAGAGTCTGCGAGACCCTCGATCGAGATCATCCAACGAGCCTAGGCAAACGCGGTCGACACCGACCTAGCGCGCGTCTCGCCGTCAATATCAACCTCGGGAGCCGTGGGACTACGTTCGGCTCATGACGAAAAGCTTCGACTGGATCGCGCACCACGCGGCGACCCGGCCAGACAACGTGGCCATGCAGGATCTAGCGACAGATCGCACGTTTACCTGGGCCGAGATGGAAGATCGGACGAGCCGACTCGCGTCGGCGTTCGAACACGACTTCAGGATTGGCGCAGGGGACCGCGTCATGGTTATTGCGCACAACAACACCAACTTCTTCGAGGTCCAGTTCGCGTGCTGGAAGCTCGGCGCAATTTTCGTGCCCGTCAATTGGCGCCTGACGCTGTCGGAGTTGACCTTCATTGCCAATGACTGTGGGCCCGACCTGATCATCCACGATCGCGAGTTCGCCGACATGGCGCGAGATCTTGCTGATGCTGCCGGCATCTCGCATCGGATGGATTGGGAGTCGAACGACGCTGGGGCCGCCGACTACGAAAGCGCCATCGCTGCCGCGGACCCAACGAGCTACACCGCAGCCGACAACTCGCTCGACACCGTCTTGACGATCATGTACACGTCGGGCACCACGGGGCTTCCGAAGGGCGCACAGATCACCCAGGGCATGACCTTTTACAACGCCGTCAATTGCGTCGAGTTCTATGCGTTGCGGACCGGCATGACCAATCTGGCGTTCCTCCCGCTGTTCCACACCGGCGGGCTGAACGTGTTCGCCAATCCGTGCTTTCACTTCGGCGGGCGCAACATCGTGATGAAGACATTCGAACCGGCCGAAGCGCTGCGGTTGTTGACCGATCCGGATGTCGGCGTGACCCACTTCATCGGGGTTCCCGCGAACTTCTTGTTCATGTCGCAGGTACCAGCGTTCGAGAACGCCTCATTTCCGACGATCGAGGGCGCCTCGGTTGGCGGCTCCCCCACGCCGGTGCCGCTGCTCGAAGCATGGGGCGCCAAAGGCATGGCACTCCAGCAGGCGTTCGGGATGACCGAAACCTCGCAGCTGGTCTGCGCGCTCAAGGCCGAGGATTGTGACGTCAAGATCGGTTCCGCCGGGCTCGCTGCCATGCACACGGCCGTCCGCATCGTCGACGAAGACGGCACCGATCTCGGGCCGAACGAGACCGGAGAACTCTGGGTCAAGGGGCCAAACGTAACGCCCGGCTACTGGAACCGGCCCGAGGCCAACGCCGAGTCGTTCACCGACGGTTGGCTTCACACCGGCGACGCCGCGATCATCGACGAGGACGGGTTCATCTACATCGTCGACCGCTGGAAGGACATGTACATCTCGGGCGGTGAGAACGTGTATCCCGCCGAGGTCGAGAACGTCATCTATCAGCTCCCCGCGATCGCCGAAGTCGCCATCATCGGCGTGCCCGACGAGAAATGGGTCGAGGTCGGCCGCGCCGTGGTCGTACTCAAGCAAGGCGAGAGCGTCGACGAGTCGACCATCATCAACCATTGCCGCGAGCACCTGGCTCGGTTCAAGGTTCCACAGTCCGTGGTGTTCGTCGACGAAATCCCGCACAACGCGACAGGCAAGGTTCTCAAGCGGGTGCTGCGAGAGTCACATGGCGCCGTGAGCTGATCGGCCCGACATCGAAACAATCTGCGAAATCGCTCCCGTTGAGGTGTGTTGATCCCTGCCGCGGCGGCGACACTGTCCGGCGATGTCCGCGTCGACCGAAGAAGCCAACGCCGAGCTGAGCGAAGACGCGCGCCTTCACGTGTGGATCGATCAGGACCTGTGCACTGGCGATGGGTTGTGCGTCGACGGTGTGCCCGAGTGTTTTGTCATGCTCGAAGACGGCATCGCCTATGTCGTCGAGGACGGAGTTGCCCTCAACGATCCCGGTATGGCCGGCAGCCTGGCGCTCGTGCCTCGCGGCCGCGAGGACCTCGTTGTCCAGGCGGCCATCATCTGCCCAGGCGAATGCATCTTCATCGAAGCCACCGAAGGCGACACTCGCACCCGCCTCAACTAGCCCCTATCGCGTCTACCCGCAACGGTGAAGACGCGCTAGGCGATGAGTGCGGCGTAGGCGGCGGCGTCGAGCATCTCACCGGTCTCGGTGACCTTGATGCGGAACAGCCAGCCTTCGCCGTAGGGGTCTTCGCCGACGGTCTCGGGCGCGTTGACGAGCGCCTCGTTGACCTCGACGATTTCACCGGAAGCCGGGGCATAGAGCTCGCTCACTGCCTTGGTCGACTCGATCTCGCCGCACGTTTCCCCCGCGGTCACCGTCGCTCCGACGGTCGGCAGTTCCACGAAAACGATCTCGCCAAGCTCCTCGGCCGCGTGGGCCGTAATGCCGACGGTCGCCGGGTCGCCTTCGGCAAGCCACTCGTGCTCGGCCGTGTACTGCAGGTTCTCAGGTAGTTCAGACATGGTCTCTCCAGAAAGTGTTTGCGTTCAGGGGCGGGTGTAAAAGGGCAGGTCCGTCACCGTGGCCGGGACTAGTTTGCCGCGGACGTCGATGTCGACAATGTCTCCGGGCTCCAAGGCTCGGTCGACACTGGCGATAGCGATCGGGCGCTCGAGCGTCGGGCTGAGAGCGCCGCTGGTGACGGCGCCGATCTCGGCTCCACCGTGCAGCACTGCGTAGCCGGCGCGGGCGGGGCGACGACCGTCGACGAACAACCCGACCAGGTGCCGGTGCGGTTCCTCGGCTGCGGAGACAAGTGCCTGACGGCCGACGTGATCAGGTGCGTCGTGCTTGTGCAACCGGCCTGCGCCGACATCGAAGGGCGTCGTGTCGAGCGACAGCTCGTTGCCATAGAGCGGCATGCCGGCTTCGAGGCGAAGCGTGTCCCGCGAGGCAAGCCCACAGGGCCGAACCCGATCGCCGCCGGTATCGGCCAACGTGTGCCAGAGATCAACCGCGACAGCACCGGGAACGAAGAGCTCGAAGCCGTCTTCACCCGTGTAGCCAGTGCGGGCAATCATCGCAGGCTCGCCGAGAAGCTGAGCTTGGTCGATGCGGTAGTAGCGGATCGCGGACAACTCGATGTCGACCAGATGTTGCAAGATGGAAGCCGCCTCTGGCCCCTGCAATGCGATCAGCGCCCACGCGTCGGTGTCGTCGTCGACCTCAGCGTCGAAGCGTTCACTGCGAACATGCAGCTCTTCGGCAACGACGCCAGCATTCGAAGCGTTGGCGACGACCATCCACCGCTCCTCGGCCAGGCGATACACGATCAGGTCGTCGATGATGCCGCCGGCCTCGTTGCAGATCATCGAGTAGCGGGCGCGCCCGAGCGGCATCGCTGATGCGTCGACGAGAAGCGACCAGTCGAGTGCTGCGCCCGCTTCGGGCCCAGACACGAACAGTTCGCCCATGTGGCCAAGATCGAACAGCCCAGCGGACCGACGAACTGCGTGATGCTCCTCGGTCGCTCCGTCGTACCAGACGGGCATGGACCAGCCGGCGAAGTCGACGAGCTTGGCGCCGAGTTGCTCGTGAAGTTCCGTGAGTGCGGTTGTCCGTAGTGCTGCAGTTTCAGACACGGTCGCCTCCGGTGGTTGCGAGCTCACCATCGGCGAGCTCGCTCAGCGGCGGGCAGCTGCACACGAAGTTCCGGTCGCCGTGGGCGCCGTCGATCCTCGACACCGGCGACCAGTACTTGGCCCCCTGCGTTCCCGCTGGCCAGGCACCGACGGATCTCGGATAGCCCCGGGTCCATTCGTCGGCGGCAACGGTTTCCGCCGTGTGCGGGGCGTGGACAAGCGGATTGTCCTCGGCGCTCCACTCCCCCGCTTCGACTCGGTCGGCTTCGGCGGCGATTGCGATCATGGCGTCGCAGAACCGGTCGATTTCGACCAGCGACTCGGACTCGGTCGGTTCGACCATGAGCGTGCCCGCAACAGGGAACGACATCGTTGGTGCGTGGAAGCCGTAGTCGATGAGACGCTTGGCGACGTCGTCGACGGTGATGCCGGTGCGCTCACGCAGCGGGCGAAGATCCAGAATGCACTCGTGGGCGACCCGACCGTTGTCGCCGCGGTACAAGACCGGGAAGTACGGATCCAGACGGGCAGCGACATAGTTCGCTCCCAGGATCGCGACCTCGGTTGCGTGGCGAAGCCCGTCGGCGCCCATCATGGCGATGTAGGCATAGGGGATCTGCAGAATGCCGGCCGAGCCCCACGGCGCCGCCGAAATCGTCGGGCCCTTGCGGTCCGACAGAGAGTCATCACCGGGATGCCCCGGCAGATATGGCGCCAAATGTGCGCCGACGGCGACGGGGCCGACCCCCGGGCCGCCACCGCCATGTGGGATGCAAAACGTTTTGTGCAAGTTCAGGTGGGAGACGTCGGCTCCGAATCGGCCGGGACGGGCGAGCCCAACGAGCGCGTTGAGGTTGGCGCCATCGACATAAACCTGGCCGCCGGCGTCGTGAACCATTGCGCACAGTGTCCGGATCTCGGCCTCGAACACGCCGTGGGTCGACGGGTACGTGACCATGATCGCAGCGAGCTCAGCACCGTGGGCTTCGATCTTCGTCTTCAGGTCGTCGAGATCAACATCGCCGTCATCGTTGCAAGCAACGACGACAACCCGCATGCCCGCCATCACGGCACTGGCGGCATTGGTGCCGTGGGCCGACGATGGAATCAGACAGATGTCACGGTTCTCATCGCCGTTGTCGCGATGCCAGGCCCGAATTGCGAGCAGGCCCGCCAATTCGCCTTGTGAACCGGCGTTGGGTTGAATCGACACCGCGGCATAGCCGGTGACTTCGGCAAGCCACCCTTCGAGCTCGGCGACGAGCTCGGCAGTGCCCGCCCGCTGCGAGGCCGGTGCGAATGGGTGCAGGTTGGCGAACTCAGGCCAGGTGATCGGTTCCATCTCGGTGGTCGCATTGAGCTTCATGGTGCACGAGCCGAGCGGGATCATCGTGCGGTCCAGCGCGAGATCGCGATCCGACAGCGACCGCAAATAGCGAAGCATCTCGGTTTCGGAGCGGTAGCGGTGGAACGGTGCGTAGTCGAGGATCTCGTCGCTGCGCAGCAGACCGTCGAGGGGCGACTCGACGGGATCGCCGACTGGGTCGGCGTCGAAGGCCCGCAGCACACGAGCGACGATCTCGGGAGTCGTCGTCTCGTCGAGGCTGATGGCGACCGCGTCGTCGTCGAGGTGGCGCAGATTGATGCCGTCGTTCGCCGCAGCGGCGATGACGTCGGCGGCGCGGCCCGGGACCTCGACGGTGATCGTGTCGAACCAAGTCGTGTGGCGCAGCTGCATGCCTCGGGCCGCGAGGCCTGCGGCCAACTCGGTGGTCGACGTGTGGACTCGTCGAGCGATTCGGCGAAGCCCGTCAGGGCCATGCCAACAGGCGTACATCGATGCCATGACCGCCAACAGCACCTGTGCCGTGCAGATGTTGCTCGTCGCCTTGTCCCGGCGGATGTGCTGCTCGCGCGTCTGCAAGGCGAGACGAAGCGCGGGCCTTCCTTCGGTGTCGACCGACATGCCGACGACGCGCCCGGGAAGCGAGCGCTCGGAGCCTTCGCGAGCGGCGATGAACGCCGCGTGCGGTCCCCCGCATCCCATGGGCACGCCGAAGCGCTGCGACGAACCGACAACCACGTCGACGCCGGCGTGCCCGGGAGCTTCGAGCAGCACGAGCGCGAGCAGGTCAGCGGCAGCCGCCGTGAGGGCGCCGGCATCGTTGGCCGCTGCGACTAGTGGCGCCAGGTCGTACACCTCGCCGGTCGTGCCGGGGTATTGGAACAGGACCCCGAACACGTCGTCGCCGACGGGATCGTTGCGATCGGCGACTTGGACTTCGACGCCGATCGGTTCAGCCCGACTCTCGATCACGGCGAGCGTCTGCGGGTGGACGGCGGAATCCACCCGGAACACCGTGCGGTCGTTGCGAGCCAAGCGCATCAGCATGACCATCGCTTCGGCCGCTGCGGTCGCTTCGTCGAGCAAGGATGCGTTGGCCAGCGGAAGCCCGGCGAGATCGCTCACGAGGGTCTGG
This sequence comes from uncultured Acidimicrobiales bacterium, assembly GCA_938015575.1. GTDB lineage: Bacteria > Actinomycetota > Acidimicrobiia > Acidimicrobiales > UBA10347 > UBA10347. The sequence goes on along the minus strand of CALLPT010000244.1, from coordinate 18,487 downwards.
AAGTTGAGCAGCGCTTCGAGGCGACCTTGGCTGATCTCGGGCTGATACGGGGTGTAGGCCGTGTACCACGCCGGGTTCTCGAGGATGTTGCGCCGCAGCACGGGCGGCGTGATCGTGCCGTGGTACCCGCATCCGATGAGTGAGATGGCCACCTCGTTCTTGTCGGCCAGTGACCGCAGCCGGGCGGTGACCTCGACCTCGGTGAGCGGAGCCGGGAGATCGAGCGAGCCGTCGCGAATCGGTTCGGGGACCGTCGCGTCAACGAGGTCGCTCAGCGATGCGACGCCGACTGCGTCGAGCATCGTGTCGATCTCGGCCGCATCGGGCCCGACGTGTCGATCGACGAACCGATCGTGCTCCGGGATTGGGTCTGGGTCGGTCATGGGGGCACCTCCATAGGTGGTGCCCTCCTCTGTCCTGATACCTGAGAGTTTCGCTCGCCGCACGGTCATGCGATGAGCCGCCCCTTCGGTGAGCCGAGCTTCGGCTGCTCTCCAGAGTTTGCCTCGCCGTCAGAGTCCGGGTGCCTGAGAGTTTCCGAGGGCGGTTGCTCCTTCGGCGACCGGTCGAACCGGTCTCTCCCCTGACGGTGGTTTCACTTGTGCGCCTTCACCGTAGCCCACCAATCGCGGCTCGTGGTGGGTAACGGTGTCTGACACCGGTTGCGGCCCACCGTCACAGGTGTCAGACACCGTTACGTTTGGGGTAGGCGAGGGCGACGACAAGGGCTGCGGCGACGGTGAAGACGAGGAAGAAGACGTAGGCGCGGTCGAAGGCTTCGATGAGGTCGGCGCGATCGCGGCTTCCCACGATCGCCACCGCAGCCGCGACGCCAATCGCTCCGGCGACATTTCGCAACATGTTGAAGGCCGCGTTCATCGATCCCCATTGGGGCTCCGGGACCGCTTCGAGGGCGAAGCTGTTCATCGTCGGCGACGAGAATCCCCAGCCGAACCCGAACGCGAAGATCCCCGGAAGGAAGCCCGTCACGTAGCTGCCGTCGGGTGGGATCACGAAAACGAACCAGCCGACCGCGAAAACCATCACGAGGGAACCGACGACGATCGGGATGCGGTGACCGACACGGTCGGCGATCCGACCGCCCAGCATGCTCATGGTCGCCGCAGCGATCGGCCCCGGAGTGAGCGCAAGCCCGACCTGCAGACTCGAATAGTCCCAGACCCGCTGCAGATAGAGCGGCCAGACCAGCCAGATTGCGAGACTGGTGACGGAAACGAACGTGTTCGCCAAGTTCGTCATCCACACCTGGCGGATGCGGAACAGGCTCAGATCGATCAGCGGCTCCGGGTGCCGCCTGGACTGAGCGAAGAAGCCGACGAGCGAACCGGCAGCGACGCCAAACGAAATCAAGATGGCGACGCTCGTCCAGCCCCAATCGTCTCCCTTGCCGATGGCGAACACCAATGCGGCGATCGCGACGGTTCCGAGCGCTGAGCCGACCATGTCCAGCCGACCCTTGCTCGAGGCAACCGGTTGTTCCTCGAGCAGGCGTCTTCCCACGAGCCACACGAGCACGCCGATCGGCGCGCTGAGCAGGAACAGCCATCGCCAACTGCTGATCTGGAGGATGGCCGCGGACACCGAGGGTGAGATGGCGGCCGACAGCGGGCCAGCGGCGGCCCAACTCGTGACCGCGGTCGATCGACGGTGATCGGGAAACAACGGCAGCACCATCGACAGCGATGCGGGTATGACCAGCGCGCCGCCGATCGATTGCAGCACTCGGGCTCCGATCAGGACCCAGACGTTTGGGGCGAGAGCGGAGAGCGCAGCGGTGACTGCGAACAACAACACGCCGAGCTGGAACATGCGCACGCGGCCGCGCCGGTCCGCGATCCGGCCGGCCAATGGCAGCAGTGCCGCGGTGCCGATCAGATAGCCCGAGGCGACAAAGGCGGTTGTCGTCTCCGGCACCGAGGCGAACGTCTCCGTGATGTCGTCGAACGCCAGATTTGTCGCGGTGCCGTTGAAGCCGACCAGCACGAACCCGGCCGCCCCCACGGCGAGGGCGCGCCAGGCTTTTGGTGAGATGTCATCGCCGGTGCCGCCGGTCTCGTGGGCACCGTTCGGCGATCTTGGAGAAGCGGTCAGTTGATCTGCTTCTCCATGCCTTCCCAGTAGGGCTCACGCAGTTTGAACTTCTGGAGCTTGCCAGTCGCGGTACGAGCCAGCTCATCGCGGAACTCGACCGACGTCGGGCACTTGTAGTGCGCCAGCCGGTTGCGGCAATGATCGATCAGCTCTTGCTCAGTGACGTCGCTGCCAGGAGCGAGCACGACGAGGGCCTTGGGGCTCTCGCCCCACTTCTCGTGGGGTACGCCGATGACGGCAACCTCGGTCACGGCAGGATGCGAGAACAGCGCGTCTTCGACCTCGATCGAGCTGATGTTCTCGCCGCCGGAGATGATGACGTCTTTCTTGCGGTCAGCGATCGCGACATAGTTCTCGTCGTCGAGCACGCCTCCGTCGCCGGTGTGGAACCAGCCGCCCTCGAGGGCCGCTGCGGTCTCGGCCGGCTGCTCCCAGTACGACTCAAGCACGACGTTGCCGCGGGCCAGGATTTCGCCAGCCTCGCTGATCTTGATGTCGACACCAAGAGCCGGCTGCCCGGCGCGATTCAGTTTCGCGGCTCGCTCCCCCGACGACAGTTCGTCCCATTCCGGGCGGCAACGGTTCATCGTGAGGTACGGGGCCGTCTCGGTCAGCCCGTACAGCTGGATGAACTCCCACCCCAACTCGGTTTCCATGCGCTCGACCGTCTCGGTCGGCGGCGGCGCACCAGCGACGACCATGCGGGTACGACCATGGCCGGGAATCGGGCCATCCCACTCCTGGGCCGCATCGAGCGTCGCCGCGACCACGGCAGGCGCTCCGCACATGAGGGTGACGCCGTGCTTGTCGACCCGGTTGAGGATTTCGTGGCCGTCGACCTTGCGCAAGACAATCTGCTTGGCGCCGACCGAGGTCAGCGCAAAGGGCATACCCCAACCGTTGCAGTGGAACATCGGCAGCGTATGCAGGTACACGTCACGAGTATTCGCGCCGGCGTCCCAGCCAAACGTCGCCGCATTGATCCACAACGAACGATGCGTCTGCTGCACACCCTTGGGGCGGGCGGTCGTACCGCTGGTGTAGTTGATGGTCGCAGTCTCGTCTTCGTTCGGTTCCCACGGAACCGGATCACCGCCAGCGAGATACAGGGCCTCGGCCTCGGGCGAACCAATCGTGAACTTGTGCTCGCACTCGATCGACGCCATGTCTTCTTCGAGTTCTGGGTCGATAAGCAGCACGCGGGCACCGCAGTGGTCGACGATGTAGCGGACTTCTTCGCGGTTGAGCCGGAAGTTGATCGGTACCGCAATCCGGCCGTGGGCTGGAACGGTGAGAAGCTGGTGCTGTAGCCGCGCCGCGTTGTGCGACACGACCGCGACCCGCTCACCGAAGCCGACACCCAACTGGTCGAGACCGGTAGCGAACTCGCGTCCCTTGCGAGCGATGTCACCAAAGGTCAGCTCGGGCCATGGGTCCGCGGGCTGATTCGGTTCATCGACAATCGCGACCCGATCGGGATAGCTGAACTCAGCCCGATCCACAAAGGTCTTGATGGTCAACGGCGTGCGCATAAGGTCCCCCTCGACGACGAAGTTGCACGGTGGGAATCTAGCAGGGCTGCGCTCGCCGCCGAGAGTGTGCGAACGTACGAACGTCAGGCAACGAGCGCTGGCCCGCGTGGGCGACGTGTCTTCAGCCCTCGACGGTGGCGAGCTCGGGAACGAGAACCTGGTTTCCGCTCACCTGCAAGACCCGATAGGTCCGGGAGACGTCCATGCGTCCGCCGCCGGCAAAGGTGATCTCGCCGGTCAGGAAGACCTCTCGGTTGAACGCCGACATTGCGGCAGCGACCGAGGTCGGGTCGGCGGATTGCACCGCCTCGACAGACCGCACCCAAGCATCGATCGTGTCGTAGCCGAGCACGGTGGTCACGCCTCCGTCGGGCGTCTCGGGGTTCTCGGTCGATGCTGCGAGCAGCGCATTCACGGCCGAGTTCGGGTCGTTCCCGAAGATCGAGGACCAGCTGATGAAGGTCATCTCATCGAGCGACGGGACCTGCGCGAACCATCGGGACTCGTCGACCGAGATGCCAGACACGATCGGCGCTTCGAAGCCGCGTAGCCGCAGACCTTGAATGATGTTCGGCGCTCCATCGCCTCTGGTCCCGCCGGGGACATGGCTGCACAAGACGATGAAGTCGGTTTGCGGCGCCCGCTCGGCTACTCGATCGAACAGCGGCTCTGGCGTCTCGTACGAGAACTCGTCGCGATAGGCCACCGCTCCCCCGAGCTCCCGAAAGGCGCGCTCGAAGCCGGTGCAGAACTGGCCGGCCTCGGGGTTTGTCACGTCTCGCAGCACCATTGCGCTCGGCCCGTACCGGGTGACCGCCACCTGCGCAGCGAGCGCGCCGCGCGGCCCTGCAGGCGCGCCAAAGGTGAAGTTTCGCGACCCCCATGCCCCGGTCGAGTAGCCCACGTCGTCGGCGCAGGGGCTGATCGTCAGCCAGCCTTGCTCGTCGGCCAACTCGAGGATCGGTCGCGAGAAGTCGACGTCGCAGGTGACGACCAGCAGATCAGGAGGATCGCGCAGAAGCCGTTCACTGAACCGCTGCGCCAGGCTGACCCTCGATTCGGTGTCGAGGCGCCGCAGCTCGACCGGACGCCCCAACAGTCCTCCGGCGTCGTTGATTTCGGCGATGCGCTGGGCAACGCCGGCGACCGCGGGACCATCGAGGGGACGCATCACGTTGCTCTCGTCCATGATGGTCACGACCTGAAACGGGCGGTCTCCGGGCTCTGCGTCTTCGTCAGGCGTCGGCACAGCAGTTGCAGTGGGCGCCGTCAGATCGGTCGCCCCGTCGAGGACAGAGGTGTCGCCGGCTTCGGTTGTCGAAGTGTCGCCCGGGCGCGCTGACGGGACTGAGCCGCGGTCGCCGCTACCGCTCACCGGTTCGGTGACACACGCGGCTGCCGCCATCGCACAACACAGCACGAGGGCGAGGGCGCGCATGCTGTTGATCAGGCGAGCCACGCGTGCAGTTCCTTTCGAGCCGAGGCGACCAGCGAGCGTAACCCGCGGCCACAGACCAGGCGCGTCAGGACCGGTACCGCGACGAACTGGGTCGACCGACGGAGCCGAACTACCGTGGCGAACGGCACGGACCGCGGCAGACAGCGCCAGATGCACCGCATCGAGGCGTTAACAAGGGAGACACCATGAGCGATCGCGTCACGATCGAGATCAATGATGGGGTGGCCGACGTGCGCCTCAATCGCCCCGACAAGATGAACGCCCTCGACAACGACATGTTCACGGCCCTGCTCGAGGCCGGCGAAACCCTCAAAGCGGACCCAACGGTTCGGGCGGTCGTGCTGTCCGGCGAGGGCCGCGCCTTTTGTGCCGGGCTCGACTTCGCCAGCTTTTCCAAGATGGCCGATGCCGACAGCGAGCCGGCCGAGACGACTTCGGCGATCCAACGTGACGAGTCGCGCATTACGCATCGTGGTCAACAGGTCGCCTATTGCTGGACCGAGATGCCCGCACCTGTGATCTGTGCAATCACCGGTGTGGCGCTGGGAGGCGGCTTCCAGATCGCGATGGGGGCCGACATTCGGATCATTGCCCCTGACGCCCGCATGTCGGTCCTCGAAATCCGGTGGGGCCTGGTCCCCGACATGACCGGAACCCAGACCTTGATCCGCCACGTCGGCCTCGACCATGCCAAAGAGTTGACGTTTACCGGCCGCATGGTCGAAGGCCCCGAGTGCGTCGAACTCGGCTTGGCGACACGGGTCAGCGAGACGCCCTACGACGATGCGATGGCGATGGCCCGAGAGATAGCGAACAAGAGTCCCGATGCCGTCCGCGCGGCCAAGCGCCTGCTCGGCGCCGCCGACTCGCTGACCATGGCCGAGGGGTTCGCCGCGGAACGTGCCGAAATCGGCGCGCTGTTCGGAACGCACAACCAGAAGGAATCGGTCAAGGCCTACTTCGAAAAGCGCGACCCGGTCTTCGTCGACCCGACGACTGCCGACGCCTGAGGTAGAGACAGTCGGACAGGCTGATCGCTAGGCTCAGGGCCATGGATCAGACCCATGCCGTGAGCATCACCTACTGCTTCAGTTGAAATTACACCGAGCGCGCCGTGAGCGCAGCCAACGATCTCCTGAGCAACTACCAACACATCATCTCGGCACTCACGATGGTTCCGGCCACCGGCGGCGTGTTCGAGGTCGAGGTCGATGGTGACCTGATCTACTCCAAGAAAGCCACTGGCCGCCACGCTGAGCCGGGCGAAGTGCTCGACCTCTTCACCGGTTCCTTTGGCGAAGGCGTGCGCCGTTTCGGCACCTGAGCCGAACGCCACAGCCCGCCGCGGACGCCGTGGCGCACATCGGTTCTATGGTGCGCGTATGGCCCGATTGATCGCACAAGCATGTGTACTGCTGGCCGCGTTCGGATTTGTCATCGCTGCGGTGTGGCTGTTGTGGGCCGATCGCGGCACGATTCTCGGCGACCGCATCATGGCGTTCGGTATCGAAGCCGGGCGTTGGCTCGAACGTACGACGACGGTCGATGTCATCGACCGCAGTGACGTTCCGGCCCGCACCGACCAGATCGGTCACGCCATCTTGTGGATGACGGGCACCGTCGTCATCGGATCGTTGCGCCTGATGCGCCAACCACTTGGCGTTGTTGGGCTTGAGCTAGCGGCGCTCAGTCTCGCGTCCGAGATTGCCCAGCCGCTCGTGAGTGTGAACCGAGGCTTTGAGCCTGGCGACGCTCTGGCGAATCTGGTTGGCGTCGGCATCGGTTGCGGTGTTCTGGCGATGTGGTTGCTCGCCCAGTCCACATTTCGATTCGTCCGGGTTCGGCGCTAAAGGTCGCGCGAGCTGGATCTTTGCTCCCATCCCTGACATGCTCGTACGGCGGATCCTCGGCGGAAGGAGCGATGATGACCGGCCAGGTCGTGGTCAACGGCGTCTTCGAAGGCGGTGGCGTCAAGGGGCTGATGTACATCGGAGCGCTCGACGCTTGTGAGCAAGCGGGGGTGCGGTTCGGTGCCGTTGCGGGATCATCAGCAGGCGCGATTACGGCGATGCTTGTCGCCTGCGGCTACAGCGCCGACGAACTCAAGCAGAAGATCCCCGAGGCGTTTTCGGCCCTGGGAAACCCGAGACGTGCCCTGCCACTGTTCCTGCGCAAGAGCCTGCTCAACAGTGGTCGATTGCGAACCTGGCTCGGCGAAGCCGTTGCGCAAAAGCTGAACGAGCAATCGGGTCATGCGGTCTACGACGACGGAGCGACGTTTGAAGATGTGCGTCGGGTCACCGGCATCAGCCTGTATGTCGTGAGCGTCGATCTCGAGTCGGGCCAACCCGTGGTGTTCTCGCCCGATCTCACGCCCGACATGACCGTCGCCGATGCCGTGGTGGCCTCGTCGTCGATTCCGGTCGCGTTTCCGGCGCAACGAATCCGAGTCGGGAGTCACGTGCACAAGCTGGTCGACGGCGGCGTCTGGGCCAACTATCCATCCTTTGTCTTTTGCGACAGCCACTTCCGTGCCTATCACCGAGAACAACTTCGCGACGGGGCCGAGACCCGTACCACGCTGGGGTTCATCCTCGACGAGGTCGCTGGCAAGCCCGTCATCGCGCCGGGCCAGTCGGTCGAGGCCCTGTCCCCCAAGGGATCGCCAAGCGATAGCGGCTCGGTCGAACGCACGCTCGGCTCAGTCGGCTCGCTCCTGGGCTCACCGGTCGTCCGAACCTGCGCCGTGTTGCTTCCGCTGTTGTTCGTCGCCATCGGCATGAGTTGGTTCCGACGCGAGGTCCGAGCCGACCTACCGATCATCAGAAAATATGTGCCGACCGGGTTCGAAGACGCCGCGCTCCTGCTCCTGATCGTGCTCTTCGCCGGGCTCGTCGTGCAATCGCTTCTGTTCGCCGCGCTCATGCTGCGGCTAGGCCGGTCGATCACCGACGAAGGGCTTGTCGGTGCGACCGCGGCGCTTGGCGCCAGCGCGAGCGTGCCGTATTGGGTCGGCTTCCTTCAAGACCGAGAGGCGCTCGGACACATCGCCATCCGACTGCCCGTGCCGCCTCAGCTGAAAACGTTGTCGAGTGGCATCGATCAGGGTCTGAGCCAGCACGCGCTCGAGATTGGCTTCCGGACCACCATGCTCGTCCTGATCCGGAACCTCATCGGTCTCCCGGGTGAGCCTCCCCCGCCGACACCGCCGCCGCCGCTGCGCGAGGCCAAGGCAATTCACCCGCTGATCTCGATCGCATTCTGGGCCGTCACGGGGGCGATCTTTCTCCAGCTGTCGCTCGAAACGATCCAGGCGCTCGCAGACGACAAAGAACCGTGGTGGGCGCTTCCCGGGCTCATCGGCTTCGCGCTCGCCATGTTCGCCTTCCACGCCATCAGTCGGAGTCGATCGGCCCGCGCACGAGGAACCTGGTTTGCTCGTCTGCCTCGCGGTCTACTCCTCGGCTGCGCCATCGGCGCGGCTCTGTTGGGAACGCTCGTGATCGCCGTGCAACTCGACGAGTCGATCTCGCGCGAGCTCTCCATCGGCGAGCGCCTCGGCGCCGAACGGGTCGCTGTACAAGTGCGGCATGGCGCCGAATCCGATCGGACCGAGGTCCAGCTACTTCAAGGCGAGCTGCCGACGTACCGTGATCCCGTCTCTGGCCAGGCCCTGCCCTATCTCGACCTGAACAGTGACACGATCGACCCCTGCGGCCCTGCATGTCTGTCATTCCCGAGGATTGCCAGTCTTGCGCCTGACGAGAGGACCGAAGTTCGCTTCGACCGAAACGACGGGGTTGCCTTCTTGCAGCCCGACCGCTGGGAAACCACCGGCGTCGACGCGATCATCTTCTTTCTCACGCTGGCGCTGCTCGGCTTCGGTGTGCGCTCATGGAGCGCCTATCGAGCCTCTGGCGAACAAGGCACCGGACCAGGTGCGCTCGAAGCGACGGCTCCACCGCCACCTCCGCCGCCTCGGCCAGTGACGCCTGTCCAGACAGCGCCGGCCGACGGACTCGATCTGCGGGACGCGCCGAATCGGGTAATCCGGTTCTAGTTCTCGCGTTCGTCCGCAGTACCGGTGGGCGCGTCTAACGTCGCGTGTCGTGACGACGGCACGGAATCTCGACGCATCACAAGCGCGGCGCATTGCACTGCGGGCCCAGGGGTTCGGCCAAAAGGATCGAACCACACCGGTCAATCGTGGGCACCTGCGACGTTTGATGCGTCAGCTGCATTTGATCCAGCTGGACTCGGTGCCGGTGATCATCCGCACCCAGTACATGCCGCCATTCAGTCGACTCGGCCCGTATGACACGGCGATGTTCGACGACGTCGCCTACCGCCGCGACGAATGGCTCGAGTCATTCATCCACGAAGCCTGTGTCGTGCCGATCGAGGACGAACCGCTGTTCCGCTTCGTCAAGGATCGGGCTCGCAACGGCGAGATGTGGAAAGGCCTCTACGAGCTGTCGAAGAAGGAACCGGACTACATCAACCAGGTTCTACGCGACGTCGAAGAACGAGGTCCGCTCAAGGCTTCGGAGCTCACTTCGCCTCGCCCTCGCAGCGGCGATTGGTGGGGTTCGCGTTCGCTCGGCTCCGTGGCCCTCGACTACTTGTTCCGCATCGGCGCAGTCGGTATCCGCAGGGTTGGCAACTTCGAAAAGGAGTGGGACCTGGTCGATCGCATCGTGCCTGCCGAGATTCGTGCCCAACCGACACCAGACGAAGACGACGCTATCCGCGAGCTCCTGGTCCGCTCCGGCCAAGCCCATGGGCTCGGCACCCAGGGCTGCCTCGTCGACTACTTCCGGGTGCCAAAACGAGCCGCGGGTCCGCTCCTGCGCGACGTCGTCGAAGACGGGCGCCTGGTCGAGGTCCAGGCCGAGGGTGCCACTCGACCGGTGTTCATGGATCCCGACGCCGTGCTCCCCCGAACCGTCGATGCCCGAGCGTTTCTGTCACCGTTCGATCCCATCGTCTGGAACCGGCCGCGGGGTGAGTGGCTCTTCGACTTCGAGTACAAGATCGAGATCTATGTACCCAAGGAGCAGCGTCGCTACGGCTACTACGTCATGCCGTTCCTGCTCGGCGATCGCATCGTCGGACGTTGCGACCTCAAAACCGATCGCGAGGCCGGCGTGCTCCGGGTCCTGAGCGCGTTCCTCGAAGACCACGCCGACGCCGATCACGTCGGCCCCGAGATGGCAGCGGAGCTACAGATGATGGCCGAATTGGTCGGCGTCGATGCCATCTCGGTCGACGCAGCCGGGCCGCTCGCCCAGCGAATCCGCGCCAGCCTTTAGCCAGCACCGCCACCGAGCCAAGCGCGACGTTTTAGCACCGACCCCAACGGCGTCCCGTGGGGTCGCAGCCAAAACGCTGCAGTTTCTATTCGGCGCTGCACCACTCGGCATCAGGTTGGAGGCCGGCGGCACATTGCGCGATGACCAAGGCGTCGACGATGTCGACCCTGCCGTCGCCATTCACATCCCCGTCACCGACGAAGAGCTGAGACGTCGCAATCCGATCGACACAAGCCCCGTGAGCGTCTCGGACACGGGCTGCGTATTGGGCGATCAGAAGCGCGTCGACGATCGTGACGGCAGCGTCGCAGTCCACGTCGCCCACGATCGAGAAGTCGCCCTGCGCGATGCACCCGCTTGCCGCGCCGCATGCAGCCGTAGCCGGATCTTGGATCGTGTAGCAGTCCTCGACGGTTCCCAGAGCGTTACACGTGTCCGGCTGGGGGCCGACAAACGCCCAGCAACCATCTGAAGCGAGCAGCCCGAACCCCTCGCAGCTGTAGCGCACGCGTAGAACTCGAAACTCTTGACAAGCAGTGGTGCCCTCGCGCCGCTCCATACCTTCGGGACACGAGAACTGTTCGAACTCGACGGTCTCGACACACGATGCACCGTTGGGTGCCCAGCCATCGGGACACACGGGCGGATCGAACGAACCGACCGGTGCGAAGCGAGCGCATACGCCCCCGAGCGAATCGTCTTTGGAGTAGTCGGGCCCACAGGTTGCCACGAGAGGTGCAGCAAAGCGTGTGCACTGCCGTACGCCGTCGATGTCATCGCCGACTTCGCCACCCCAACGCTCGCCGTCGAAGATGCAGTTGCTCACCGAGCCGCCCGCGTTCCCGCGCTGCGTACACCCGACCACGAGTGGACCCTCGCCCAGGGTTGTTCCAGAGGATGGCTCGTACTCAAGCCACTGGATACCTTGCAGCAGCTCGGTTCCGTCGATGCACCCAAGGCTGTTCTGGAAGATGAGCTCGGGTACCCGGCATTGGCCCGAGGGAAGAACCACGGTGTTCGCCAAGCCATGACCGTCGCAGGTCTCGGGTGGTGTCAGGCCTCCGACGCGCCAGCACGCGCCGTCGAACCGAACCGCATCGCTGGGACAGGCCGACGGCTCGCGTGGCTGCACCAGTCGACACTCTTTTCCGAGCAACTGCTCTTGTTCACCTGGGCAGTAGTAGGCGCCGCTGGCATTGGCGACTGGGCGCTTGCAGTCCCCACTCAAGATCTCGAGCGACCCAATCGGACAGCCATCGGCACCTTTCGCAACGAAAATATGGCAGTCATCGACCTCGCCACGTGCACCATCGGGGCAGTCCTCTGGTCGTTGCGACGCGGTCGAGATGCGCTCGCAGTCATCCGTATCCACGATTGGCGCGAAGCCGTCCGGGCACACCTGGACGACGTCCTCGACAAACTCGATGCAGGATCCGTCGATGCAGTCAGACGCAAGCCCGTCGATTGACAAGCACCGACCCTCGATCAGCACCCCGCGAGCACACATGGCCGGCGGTTCCTCCTGGCCCTGAGCGCGTTGAAACGGAAGCATCGACGCGACAACGACGGCGACGAGGACCAGAAGCCCGAGCCGCCGCCGAGTCATCGTCAGGACTGCACTGCTCGATTCATCGCGCTCACTATTGCACGCATCGAGGCAGTGGTGATGTCTGTGTGCATGCCGCAGCCCCAGATCTCGAGGTCGCCGACCTTGGCCTGGACGTAGGCCACCGCAGCAGCTTCGACGCCGGTGCCCTTGGCGTGCTCGGCATAGTCCAGCACCCGAAGGCTGAGCCCGGTCGCCTCTCGTAGACCCTGGACAAAGGCATCGAGGCTTCCCGAACCAGTGCCCTGCACCACGATCGGCTCACCCGCCACCGTCATTCTCGCGGTGAGCAGCGTCTTGTCGTCGCCGCTCTTGTTCTGTGCAGCCTCGTACCCATCGAGACGATATGGCTGATTGGGATCCAGGTACTCGGCCGCGAACTCGTTGAAGATCTGTTGACCGGTGATCTCTTTGCCCGTGTCATCGGTGATGTGCTGGATCACCCGGGTGAACTCGATCTGCATCGAGCGGGGCAGATCAAAGCCCTGTTCGGCTTTGAGAAGATACGAGACGCCGCCCTTGCCGGACTGGCTGTTGACACGCACAACGTCTTCGTAGGTACGGCCCACATCGAGCGGATCGATCGGGATGTACGGCACCTCGAAGATCCCGTCGTCACGCGTGAGAAGCGCGTCCATGCCCTTCTTGATCGCGTCTTGGTGTGAGCCACTGAAGGCCGTGTAGACCAGCTCGCCGACATAGGGATGTCGCGGATGAATCGGCAGCTGATTGCAATGCTCGGCGACCCGGCGCAGCTCGTTGATGTCGCTCATGTCCAACATCGGATCGATGCCCTGGCTGTACATGTTCATCGCCAGCGTGATGATGTCGACGTTGCCGGTGCGCTCACCATTGCCGAACAGCGTGCCTTCGACACGATCGGCGCCGGCCATCACCCCGAACTCTGCCGCGGCCACGCCAGTACCACGGTCGTTGTGGGGGTGCAGGCTCAGGATGATCTCGTCGCGCCGCTTGAGGTTGCGGTGCATCCACTCGATCATGTCGCCATAGGTGTTGGCGGTCGCCATCTCGACCGTCGCCGGCAGGTTGATGATCAACTTGTTGTCCGGACTTGGATCGATGACATCGGTGACCGCATCGCAGATATCGCGGGCGAAGTCGAGTTCGGTGCCGGTGAACGACTCGGGTGAGTATTCGTAACGAACCCGCGTGTCCGGGACCGTCGACTCAAGGCTCTTGGCCAGCGCGGCCGCATCCGTCGCGATCTTGGTGATGCCGGCACGGTCGAGACCGAACACAACCTCTCGCTGCAACGTCGACGTCGAGTTGTAGAAGTGGACGATTGCGCTGTGGGCGCCTGCGATCGCCTCGTAGGTGCGCTCGATCAATTCCTTGCGGCTCTGCACCAGGACCTGGATCGTGACGTCTTCGGGAATCGCGCCGTCTTCGATGATCTCGCGCACGAAGTCGAAGTCGGTCTGGCTCGCCGACGGGAACCCGACCTCGATCTCCTTGAACCCCATGGCGACAAGCGCGTCGAACATCTTGCGCTTGCGGGCCGAGTCCATCGGCTCGATGAGCGCCTGGTTGCCGTCGCGGAGATCGACCGAGCACCAGAGGGGTGCTTCGGTGATCACTTGCGCCGGCCAAGTGCGATCGGGAAGATCGATCGCGGGGAATGGACGGTACTTCTGGTGCGGCATGCCCGAGGGGCGTTGGACCGCGTTCGCTGCTTCACTCATTTTTCTGTCTCCTGTTTTGCTGCTTCGACTTCGACGGATCGCGTAACCCCGGTCGGCCCTGGAAACCCCTAGGGGTCAGGCCGCCGGGTCGCTAAGTCGAAGAGCAAGCAGAAGATGCACGGCCAAAACCATAGCGGGGCGAGACGTCAGAGACCAGTAGTTTGAGCTGCCATGCCGCTCACACCCGCTCGAGGGACTTCACCGTGGTGGGCGGTTTCCGGTGTCATGGCGGTCTATTTCGCCTTTGGCTTGGCGATCGGGCTCATGCCACCGATGGTCGACGAGATCAGTGCCGACCTCGATTTGAGCCGGTCCACGATGGGCTCGATTCTCGGCGCCTGGGCACTGATCTACGTGTTCACGGCCGTGCCGGGAGGGGCGATCGTCGACCGGATCGGCTTGCGGTCAGCGATGCTCATCGGTGGCATCTCCGTTGCGTTGTCCCTCGGTATGCGCAGTCTGGCAACCGGTCCGACGAGCTTGTTCCTGGCGGTCGCCGTCTTCGGGCTGGGCGGGCCGCTCGTGTCCATCACCACGCCCAAGCTGGTGGCTTCGCTGTTCGAAGAAGAGCAACGGCGCTTCCCTACTGGGCTTGGGGTTGCCGCGCCCGGCATCGGATCGGCGCTCGGCTTTGCGTTGCCGAATCCGGTGCTGCTTCCGCTCTTTGACGGAAGCTGGCGAGCCGTCCTCGGCCTCGGCGCGGCGATCGCGATGGTGTGTTGCGGCTATTGGCTGTGGGCCACTCGTTCGTCGCTCACAAGCGCTCCTGTCGCCGCGCCGATGGCCGCAGGCACTTGGTCGCGTCTGCTTTCGCTGTCGACGATGCGGTGGATTCTGTGGATCAGCTTGTTCTCGTTCGCGTTCAGCCACGGGTTGAATGGATGGCTGCCCGAGATGCTCACCGACGCCGGACTGAGCGACGATCGGGCTGGCTACGTCGCCGCGGCCAGCACCGTCTTCGGCATCCTCGGCTCACTGACTATTGCCCGCCTGGTTCCGGGGCGGACTCGCGCGCTCGCGTTGGCCGGCGTCTACGGCGTACTCGCGCTGTGTGCGATCGGGCTCGGAACCCTCGCCCAAGGGGGCGTCGTTGCCGTGGCCTTGCTGCTCGGCTTCGTTCGGTCGGGGTCGATTCCGCTCATGTTCTTGACCCTCATGGACGACCCGGACATTTCGGTAGCCGACATGGGGGCGGCTACTGGCCTGTTCTTCGCGGTCGGCGAGATCGGCGGGTTCAGCGGGCCCTGGGGCATCGGGATGATCGCCGACCGCACCGACGGCTTCACGGCTGCGGCGTTCGCACTCGCCATGGTTGCCGTCGCCGCGATGGCGGGCGCGATCGGGCTGAGCTTGCGACGGACTCGCTAGCGCCCAATGTCGTCGCGGTAGCCGAACGTCACCTCGTCGTCATCAAGGGTGACCAGCCCACGGCTGATACGACGCCCATGGTCGGACAAAGTCGACCAGATGGACTGCGGCATACTTGGCCGCTGCTCCTCGCGATACCAGGGCGCCCAGTACTCAGCGTTCGGAATGGCGCGTAGCTCGTCGGACAAGTTCGGTGTCCCGCCGTGCCAAGCCCGGACATCGCGGATCAACACGCTTCCGGCTGGGGCTGGACACACCGTGCTCAGGCGCATCCACTCGGGCTCTTCGTCGAGTGCCGGGATTGGTTCACGGCTCTGTTGGGTGCCGGGGATCTGCCGGGTCGGCCCGTTGAGTTTGGTGAAGTCAACGGTCAAGAAGTTGCAGGTGATGCTTGGCGGTGGCAGGTCCCGCACCGACAACCGACCCGTGTGGTCCTGAAACGAACCCGTCTGAATCTCACGGCCGCCGTGGGTCACGTAGCGGCGCCGATCGCC
Source organism: uncultured Acidimicrobiales bacterium (assembly GCA_938015575.1). Classification (GTDB taxonomy): domain Bacteria; phylum Actinomycetota; class Acidimicrobiia; order Acidimicrobiales; family UBA10347; genus UBA10347. The sequence goes on along the minus strand of CALLPT010000244.1, from coordinate 2,901 downwards.
CATGTCGGCATGCAAGCGTTGGTACTCGGTTGCTCCTGGCAGGCAGAAGTCGCCACCGCCGCCGCGGAGCTGGTAGTCGTCGGCGCCGAAGATTGCGCACAGGATCGGCGTGACCGTCGGGAGATCCACGAGCATGGCCCACTCAGGCAGATGCAGCAGATGCCGTGAAGCGCTGGCCGATCCAAACGAATAGCGATGGGAACCTCGATTACCCAACCGCTCACGGTCACGGCTCAGAATCTCGCGGGCTTCTCGCATACATGCCTCGTGGAGCGTGCGAAGTTGATCTGGAGCCAGCGCGTCGACGACCAGCACGAAGCCGTCGCGGCGGAACAGCCGCACCGCGTCGTCGATCTCGTGGGGGCGAACGGACTCGAGCCCGATCATGCCGTTCGAGGCCAACAGGTGGTCTCGCAGTGCGGCAACGTCGGTCGCGGAGCGGTCCCGGCCAACCCAACCGAGCTCTCGAGGGTCCGCCTCGTAGGCGCCCAGATCAGCCTGAAGCGTTGCCATCATCCAACCGTAGTCGTGCTCATTTACCCGAACCTGAAATGCCGGAACCCGAAGCGCCAGAACCCGAGACGCCTGAGCCCGAAATGCCCGAACCCGAATTGCCTGAGCCCGAGATCGTTCTTAGTCGCGGGCGATCTCGTTGTCCGCGGCGGTGGCTTGATCCACCTGTTGGTCGTCGGCCAAGTCGATGCGGACCTGTCGGATCGTCCCCGTGAATGTGGCGGGACCGACGAAGCGACCAGAGCCGTCGTAATCGGACACCGTCGTGCCACGATCGAACCCCACATCGAGTCCCGACCATGACACCATGAGCCAGAAGATGTTCTCGGTGCTCAACTCGCCGCACGGTTGACCGTCGATCGCCAGTGTCCCGGTCCCGTGGGGAAACGCTCCGCCGCCGTCAGAGCGACGCATGTGGAACGACAGTGTGTGCGGGCCAGGCGGAACGTCGATGTCCGAGGTCACAAGCTGGTGACTTCCACCGATGTTCAAATCGTGTACCAGTCGGCCATCGCGTAGAAACAGCGACCAGCCCGACGTTGCATCGCCGTGTGCGACCAGCACTCCTTCGGCTCCGTCGTCGGGAATCACCACGTCGACCTCGATCGTGTAGCTGCGACTGCGCAGGTCTGGCGCCACCTCGGATGGCACATGGCCCATACCGGGATGGAAGACGTAGCTGGTGCGGTCGCCGCGGTGCCGCTCGGCGTTCTCAGCGAAGCGCTCGGCGAATCGATCATCGAGTGGCAGGACCTGGTTGGCTTCGGCCTGCTCCCACCACAGATCCATCAGCGCGGCCAAGCGTTCGGGCTCGGCCTGAGCCAGGTCATGGACCTCGTTGAAGTCGTTCGCCAGGTCGTAGAGCTCCCATTGGTCATCTTCGAACGCGGTGCCCGGCGCATGAAAGGCAACGGCCTTCCAACCGTCGTGCCAGATGCCGCGGTGACCGAACATCTCGAAGTACTGCACGTGTTTGTTGGTCGGTGCGTCCTCGGCGAACGTCTCGGCAAAGCTCACGCCCTGCATCGACGCTTCGTCGATACCGATGGCCTCGAGGATCGTCGGAGCCAAGTCGGCGACATGGCAAAACTGGTGACGCAACTCCCCCGCGGCCATGCCCGGTCCCGCAGCCACGAGCGGATCGCGAATACCGCCGCCGTGGGTGTTCTGCTTGTACCGCTTAAGGGGCGTGTTCGACGCCATTGCCCAGCCCCACGGGAAGTTGCTGTGCGTGTCGGGACCACCGATGTCGTCGATGCGAGCCAGCTTGGTCTCGAGATCCTCGTGGATCATGTTGTAGGGCCCCATCGCATTGACGAAACCGTTCGGGCCGCCTTCTTGGCTGGCCCCGTTGTCGGACAGCGCGAACACCAGCGTGTTGTCGAGCTGACCGGTCTCTTCCAGGAACGTGATCAATCGCCCGAAGTTTTCGTCGGCGTGCTCCAACATGGCCGCGTAGGCCGCAGCGAGCCGGGTGAAAATGCGGTGCTCGTCAGCGCTGTGATCTTCCCAGGCGCGCACCCTTGGGTTTCGCTCGGGCAACACGGTTCCTTCGGGAACAATGCCAAGCTCGATCTGGCGGGCAAGACGATCGGCCCTGGTCGCGTCCCAGCCCTTGGCCAAGATGGCGTCGTACTTGTCGATCAGGGCACGGGGCGCCTGATGCGGCGCATGGCACGCGCCCGGCATTGCCATTAGTAGCCAGGGATGGTCGGGGGCGCCGGCCAGGTGACCTTTGAGGAAGCCGATCGCCTCGGTGAACATGTCCTCGGTGAAGTGATAGCCCGTCGTATGGTCGCCCGGTGCGCTCACGTGGCTGTTGTCGCGCACGAGCTCGGGCGAGTACTGATCGGTTTCTGCGTCGAGGAATCCGTAGAACCGGTCGAACCCGCGACCGAGCGGCCAACCGTCGAACGGGCCCGTCGGGCCGGTCTCGGTCAGCGGCGTAACGTGCCACTTCCCCGCGTAGTAGGTGCGGTAGCCGTGCGGTCGAAGCAGCTCGGCCAGCGTCGGAATCTGCGAGTCGATCTTGCCGCGGTAACCGGGAAATCCCGAGTCGAAGTTGGCCAGGCACCCCATGCCGACGGCGTGATGGTTGTGGCCGGTATGCAGCGCGGCGCGGGTCGTCGAACACATCGCCGTCGTGTGGAATCCGGTGTAGCGCAGCCCGCGGGCCGCGAGCCCATCGATGTTCGGCGTGTCGACTTCGGACCCATAGCAACCGAAATCGGCGAAACCCACGTCGTCGAGCATCATGATCAACACGTTGGGGGCGCCGGCGCGCCGATTGTCTGCGGGCCAGTGCGGGGTCGATTCTGCGATCGTCTTGCCGATGCGAGCAGCAGAGTCGGTCATCGCATGAACCTACGCGCTACGCCATGGCATCAA
>CALLPT010000243.1 GCA_938015575.1 uncultured Acidimicrobiales bacterium | reverse complement strand
ATCGGTATCGACTGGGCTGGTCAGATGGTCGAAGCGGTCAGCGGCCAAACCCTGGGCGAGTACTTCGCGGAACATCTCACCGGACCGATGGATATGGCCGACACCGGGTTTGCGCCGACCGAGTCGAGGATGGAGCGCTTTGCGGGGATGCATGCTCGGCTGCCTGACGGCTCGCTGATGCCAATGGAACTTCCCCCGCCCGAGGCGCCTGAGTTCGAGATGGGTGGCGGCGGCCTCGCCAGCACGATGGGCGATTACGGGCGGTTCATGCGGATGGTGCTCAACGACGGTTCGCTCGATGGCACGCAGATCATGAGCGCGGCGAGCGTCGCCAAGATGGTGACGAACTCGATGGGTGACCTTCGGGTGAGCGAGTTGAAGACAGCGGCACCTCAGTTCTCGGCCGACGCCGAGCTGTTCCCCGGCGAGGAGAAGTCGTGGGGCCTGACGTTCCAGATCCACGAACAGGACGGTCACACCGGCCGACCCAAGGGCACGCTGTCGTGGGCTGGTTTGGCGAACAGCTACTTCTGGATCGACCGGACGAACGGGATCGCCGGCGCCTACATGTCGCAGATCCTGCCCTTTGCCGACCCACAGTCCTACGGACTCTACGAACAGTTCGAAGCCGCGACGTACGCCACGCTCTGACCCCGGCGACCGTGACAGGTGTCAGACACCGTTGCGGCGTTACGGGTGGTCGGCAATCGGTGCTCGCGCGTCAAGCAGCGCGTGGACCATGGCGACCGACGGCACGTCGATGCCGTGACGTTCTGCGGCCCGCAATGCGGCGCCGTGGATCGCGTCGTGCTCGGTCGGACGCCCGGCCACGGTGTCGTAGTACATCGATGTGCCAGGAATCCCCCGCTTGACGACCCCGGCGACGATCTTCTCGGCGAGCGCGTCATCGAGGTCCGCGCCTTCGGCTCGGCCGACGGTGAACGTCTCCTTGAGCAGCCGCAGAGCGGCCCGTTCGATGCCCGGCTCAGCGAACACCATCTGGGTGCGGCGGGTGAGCGCCGTGAGTCCGTTCGCCATCACGTTCAGGCTGAGCTTGAGCCACAGCGGCGTGGCGAAGTCATCGGTCGGGCGGATCTCGGGAAGCGCGTCGGCAAACAGCTCGACCAACGCATCAGCATCGTCGCCAGCAGGCACAACCAGGTGCGCCGACTGGTGATGGGTGACGTGGCCGGGAGCGAGTAGCTCTGCGCCGCAGTAGACGACGGCCGGGATCACCGTCGCGCCGTTCACGTACGGAACGACCCGGTCATGTTCGATGCCGTTCTGCGCGACCACGACGCTCGTGTCCGGTCCGCACAGCCGGTCGAGCCAGCCCGCGGCACCCTCGGTCTGGTGCGCCTTGACGGCGACGAAGACCCACCGAAGCGGCGGTCCGTCGTAGCTCGCTGGGTCAGTGAGCACGGTCGCCTCGGTATCGACGGGATGCGTCGGCGACTCGACCAGGTAGCGATCGAACGGTCGGCGAGCGCAAGCGACGACGTCGTGGCCGGCTGCCGCCAGATGTGCGGCGAAGAACAGGCCGACCGAACCGGGGCCGACCATGGCGATGTCGGGAGTGAAGCTCACGGGACGAAGGGCTCGTAGTAGTTCTCGGCCCCCATCGCCTGGGTCTCGACGAGCCAGTCGCCGTCGTAGGGCCAGTCCGCCTCGGCGCCCTCCATCGGTCCCTGCCAGAACCGGCGCAACGGCCCCTCGGGTCCAGGTTCGAGCGACCACGCCTGGCGGCGATACGCGAAGTTGTCCGGCACCAGTTCGTGGGCTCGCGTGAAGTGGCGCACGGCCGCGCCATGGTTGCCGTCGAGCTCGAGCTGGGTCGCCAACTCGAAGTGCGCTTGGCCGAGCGAGGTGTCGATCGAACGGGGACGCGAGCGCTCGATGACCTGGTCGGGGCTCAAGGCGAAGTCGCTGTCGGCACCCTTCGCGATCCAGTCGCGCAGGGCGGCTTCGTAGCTGTCGCGGTCGTATTGGATTTTGGCCGCCTCGGCGCCCATGGCGACGGCACGCTCAGGCATGCCCTCACCGCGGAGGCGACTCGTGCGTTCCGGCGCCAACGATGGGGGAGCGGGTGCGGTCTCCGCGGGCCGGACGATCATGCCCTGCTCGTCGATCCAGATGCCGTTCGGGATGTTCACCACGCCGAACAGCTCGGCCATCCGGTGGTGCTGGTCGATCAAGCTCGGATGCGATAGCGGCGCCGCTTCGATGAACGGGCGGCATGCTTCGGCACCCAAGGTGTCCATGCCGACGGTGACGACCTCGAAGCCCTGGTCGACGTGCTCGTCGCGGAATGCCTGCCACACGGGCAGGTCAGCCGAGCAACCTCAATAGGGCGACCAAGCAACGAGCAACACCTTGTTGCCACGCAGCGATGCGAGCTCGAATTCGTTTCCGTCGAGATCGGGCAAGGTCAGGTTTGGTGCCTCGGCGGTCGCCAGTGCGCGACCACCCAGCGTCTCGGGACCGAGCGCCCACATGCCGACCTGGTCGTCGTGCACCAGGCCCATGCCGAGTCGATCGGCGATGGCGGCCAAGTCGACGGTGTCACTGTCGGGGCCAGCGTCGCCGAGCGGAACACAGATCTCGCCCTTGCACGCACCTTCGGGTTTGAGTTGCCAGCCGGTGCGTGCCTCGAAGGTCGCCCGGTCCACGGTCGCTGACGTCGTGAGCATGCGCCGAAGCTACTGCAAAAGATTCTTCGGGCCCGAGTGGACATTTCGGCGCTCCCGTGCGTGTGTGTGCTGTGGTACCCGTGATGGACAGCCGAACGACCGGGGCACTGCCCGAGGAATTCGCGGTGTTCTACGAGCGCGAGTTCGCGGCCGTCGCGCTGATTGCCGGCACCACGGCGGGGGATCGCACCGTCGGCGAGGACATCGCCCAAGAAGCGCTGGCACGAGCGAACGAACGCTGGAACGACCTGGCGACCTACGACAAGCCCGGAGCCTGGGTTCGACGGGTGGCGATCAATCTGGCGCTCGACGACCGCCGCCGCCAAGGAAGTCGCCGTCGCGCGGTCGAGCAACTCGGGGCTTCGACATCGCCGGTGTCGGTCGCTCGCGCCGGCGACCCGGCCGTGTGGGAAGCAGTTGATGCGCTGCCTCCTCGCCAACGGTCGGTGGTGGTCCTGCACTACTTCGAGGACCGGCCCGTCGCCGAGATCGCCGACATCCTCGACATCTCGGTATCGGCCACCACCTCGCATCTGCACAAAGCCCGGACCGCACTTGCGGCCCGATTGGCGGAGGTCCGTCATGACTGATCGAAACGAGTTCGAAGACCGGTTGCGGGCGACGTTCGAGGCCGAGGCCTCTGCTCTCAGCAGTGCACGCACCGAGATCGTTCCTGACGTCGGGGCGCGTATCGACACCGAGGCTGACCACGAGCCGACCGTTGCACGCGAGTTCCTGCCCTTGCTCGCGGCCGCGCTGCTCATGGTCGTGGGCATTGGCGCCGTGGTCGCCCTGACGCGACCCGGCGCCAACGAGTCGCTTGTGCCTGTCGCTTCTGGCTCGCCAGTACCGCTTGTGACGGCCACTCCCGAGCCGGGCGAGCTGATCACCCCCACCGCCATTGAGCTGGCAACCGAACCCACCCCGACACCGCCGCTCCCGTTCGGCGGCACGCCCGTTCCGCCTGCTCCAACGACTCCTGGCCCACTGGCAACGCCCACCGTTGCGCCGCCGACCCCCGAATCCACGCCAGCGCCAGGCCTGCCCGACGCCGACAGCTATTGCCACGAAGGCTCGCCGACTGCGCTGCGCAACGAGCGCGACGCCGTGTCGTTCAGCTTTCGGGAGATACCGACCGGGCAGTGTGGAATCGTCCCGATCGGCCCGGTTCGCAATGGGTGGCTGGCAGCCCAGATGATGGACAACACCGGTCGTGTGCTGGCCGGCTTCGTCCCCATCGCCGGGCTAGTTCCCGCCCCTCGGTTCCAAGAGCCTCTGTTTCAGCCCGGACTGATCGAACGCACCTGGTGCGTCACCGACATCTTTGCCCCGGACACGCTCAACGTGCGAGGTGGGCCGTCGACCGACGAGCCAATCCTCGGCGAACTCGTCGAAGACCAATGCTGGATCTATCGCATGGAAGCGCCCCATCCCTTCGATGGCTGGACCTGGATCTCCGCCAACCGCCAGGATGCGCCACCGCTTACCGGTTGGGTGTCCGACCGTTATCTGCGGCCGGAGCTGGTTCCCGTCGACAGCGATACCCCACTGCGCACGATTCGAGTGCGCCTGGAGGGGGCGGGCCCGCTCGATCTCCCCGACGTCGCCGCATTCGAGTTCATGGACAACAACAGACTGATAGGCAACCCATCGCCAGACGGCACGCTCCGGATTCCGCTCGACATCGACCCCATCGGGCTGATCGGGTCCGCCCCGATGATTGGCGACCGATTCTGCAAGTTCAGCGGTGGCATCGAACGGGTGGACAGCGACGGCTACTACGTGCTTCGCGTCTTCGGGCTCTGCACCTAGGCGTTCCTGCCAGGTGGAAGACTCGGTGAGTGAGTCTCTACGAGTATCCCTACCCGTCGCCTGAGTTGGCGGCGACGCATCCATTCATCCCGCACGTGCACGAAGCGCTCGACGCCGATGAGATGGAACGACGCGCTCGCGACTTTCACGAGCATCTCGAGAGCCGGCGAAGCGTTCGCATGTTTGCTCCCGATCCGATTCCGCGGGCGGTGATCGAGCACGCGATCGCAGCAGCCTCGACGGCTCCTTCAGGTGCACACAAGCAGCCGTGGACGTTCGTCGCCATCAGCGACCCCGCCACCAAGCGAGAGATCCGATTGGCAGCCGAAGAAGAGGAGCGGGTCAACTACCTCGACAACCGCATGAACGAGGAATGGCAAGAAGCACTGGCCCCGCTCGGCACCGATCATCACAAGGAGTTCCTCGAGATCGCGCCCTGGATCGTGGTGCTCTTCGAGCAGCGGTACGAAGTTCGAGCAGACGGTGAGCGCCGTAAGAACTACTACGTCAAGGAATCGTGCGGGATCGCCGCGGGCATGTTCATCACCGCGCTGCACACGGCCGGGCTGGTGACCCTCACCCACACGCCGTCGCCGATGGCGTTCCTGACCAAGCTGCTCGGTCGTCCCGAAAACGAGCGACCGTTCGTTATGTTCCCGATCGGCCTCCCGCTCGACGGGACCCAGGTGCCCGACATCGCACGCAAGCCCCTCGACGACGTCCTCGTCGTCATCGACTAGCGGAACCTACGAGTCGCTGTTGGTTGCCTGGGCTGCGGCGGCGTCGGCTGCGTCGGCCGCTTCCTCGACGTTCACGGATGCGGCGTCGGTCGTGTCCTGGGTCAAGTCGATCGGATCGGTGACGTCGATTGCGCTGGCGGTATCGGCTGGCGTGTTGGTGGCGGTCACGGCGGGTACCTCGAACACGCTGTCGTCGATCGGTTCGTCGTCGGCGTCGACACCATTGCTGGTGCCATTGCGGTGATGGCCTGGTTCGAGCTCGGGGCGAGCGGGGGCGATGATCGCACCGAGGTCGGCGCCATTGATCCCATCCTGGACCGAGGAGAGGTCACCCGATGCGGCCCTCAGCGCGGACAGTGCGGCGGCGAGTTTGCCTTCGACCTCGGACACTCGAGCCCGGGCCAGATACAGGCCGTCAGCGGCCGCGGTCGTGCGCTCCTCGAGGTCGGCGACTCGGGTTGCGGCAGCTTCGAGGTCCGCCCCGATGATTGCATTCTCGTCGGCGAGCGCGTTCGCCCGCTGTTGCGCGGTTTCGAGCTCGCCGCTCAAACGGCCGGTCTCGTTGTTAAAGGTCTCGACCTGGGCGCTCGCCACCTCGAGTTCGCTCGCCAGCTGGGTCTGGCGACCATGGAGTTCCGCGTAACGAATCCGAGCGGCCTCGAGTTCTTCTTCGAGGGATGCGTTGACGCCCTGGAGTTCATGCAGGTCCAGGTCACGAGCGGCGAGCGCGGTGGCTTCTTCGCGGGCTTCGTCGGCGATGCGTTGACTCGCGTCGAGTTCGCCTTCGAGGGTCAGGTTCCGGGTGCGGAGCCCACGGAGCTCGTCGTCGACGGCTGCTTGGTGGGCCTTGGTATCACGAAGTTCATTGCGCAGCGATCGCTCTTGCGTGACCAACGACTCGAACTCGGCGCGGGGCACGCGGCCACCGCCGAAACGACCGACGACCCATCCAAGCACCAGACCTAGACCGCCCGCCCCGCACACCCACGAGATCACTTCTGCTGTCCACTCCGGCACGACACTCTCCTTCGAGCAGGCCGAGATGCGGTGTCGGCCATCTCCAGTTAAACCCGGCGCGACCAGAGGGTCAATCACCCGACACAACTTGCCCCGCCTGGGGGAGCGGGGGTGATCGGGCCCGTGAGGCCCAGCGGGCCACGGCGACGCCGCTGTTACCCATGTTGCACGTGAGATTCAGGACCGCTGTTGTGGTTGCTGGCCGTAACCACCGTCACGAGGGTTCTGTGCAGGACCACACGGACGCCAGCCCCGTTCTGCTTCACGATGGGGACATGCGGGCAGCGCACCGAACTCCGAACCAGCTCAACCAGGATCGAAATGTCCGAGATGTTGCAATCGAGGACGACCAGGGTCGTTCACGGCGTTTCACCTACATGCGAACAACAGCAAAGGTCCGAAATCGAGCCTCCCGCATCCAATCGCTACGAACCAGCAAACGAACACCCCGCGCCGACTGGACAACTCCCCTCCATCCGGCGGCGTGGGAAGGACTCCCACCCAAGCCATGGCGGCCCGCGTCGGTGTCGATCGCACAAAGCGACTCGACAACCCCTCCGGCATCGACGACGTCCCTGCGACTGGGCCGGCCGTGACTCCTGCAGCGAGGCACGTCGCCTGACCCTTGGCTTGTGAGCGGCCACCGGCAACGCATCAGTCGTCGTCGGTGGAAGATCTCCTACCCGTGCCCGACCGCTCCGGCGGTCGGGCACACACCGATTTTCGGGCCATGATTGTGGGATGGATCTACACGAGGACTGCGCGCCGCTGGCGTTCCTGCTCGGTACGTGGCGTGGCCGCGGCCACGGCGAGTATCCGACGATCGACTCGTTCGAGTATCTCGAAGAGGTCACGTTCGGTCATGTCGGCAAGCCGTTTCTCGCGTACGCGCAGAAGACCCGACATGCCGAGACGGGTCAACCGTTGCACGCCGAATCCGGCTATGTCCGGGCGATCGGCGACGAGCGGATCGAGTTCGTACTGTCCCAGCCGTCGGGCATCGTCGAACTCCATAGCGGCCGGGTTGTCGGCACTCGCCTCGACCTGACCCTGCACGCGGTGCACACAACACCGGCGGCCAAGTCGGTGACCGACGTCGCCCGCTCGATCGAGGTAACGGACAACACGCTGTCGTACACCGTTGCGATGGCCGCCGTGGGAGAGCCGCTCACCCATCATCTCCGTGCCACGCTCGAGCGAGAACTCGACACGCAATAGCCTCGCTGCCGGGCCGACGGGTTGAGGCACCCGGACCCTCTGCCATGGACCGGGTGCCCCAGACTGTGTCGGTGGGCCGAGATGCGACGCCGTTTCCACCGGCAGAGGAGGGGGACTGCCGGCGAGGAAACGGCCTCGTACAGGGTTGGCAACCCGGGGAAGGGCAATGGACTTCCCTTCGGTTCCGATCGTCATCGTTCCGCAACACGGGGCTACCTTCGAGCCATGTCGTCTTCTTTTCGTGCCCGCCGTAGTGCCCGGATGAGTGCCCGGATGGTGGCCTTGGTCGTCGTGCTCGGGATGATGGCCAACGCGTGTGGGTCGGGCAGCGACGACACGCCGAGCGCCGATGCCACGGCCTCGGCCGCCTCGGAAACTGGCACATCGGACAACCTGTCCGCGGGTGATGCCGCAGCTACCGATCCGGCCGAGCCGGCGCTCGATCCAGATGACGCCGAGCCTGGCGATGCAGATGACGCCGAGTCAGGCGATGCAGGAGCCGACGAGCCGCAGGCCGACGATGCAGCGAGCCACGAACCCTACGACGCGCCTGGTGCCCTCGAAGTGCCCCAGCCGCTCCCGCCGGGCGAGCCCGGTGAGCTGATCGATACCGAAGCCTTGGTGCTCGACGCGGGCGAGGGCGCCCGCATCCTGTACCACTCGACCTCCGCGACCGGCGACGATGTCGCCGTTTCGGGCTTTGTTCGGCTTCCCGCCGGTGAACCGCCCGAAGGGGGCTGGCCACTGATTGCTTGGGCGCACGGCACCACCGGGCTCGGCGACGCGTGCGCCCCCAGCAGCAATGCCGAAGGCGACCAACTCGCTGATGCGCTCACGGGGTTCGGTTTTGCCGTGGTCGCCACCGACTTCGAGGGCTTGGGAACGCCGGGCACGCACCCGTACGTCGTCGGCGCGAGCGAGGCCCATTCGGTGCTCGATTCGGTCCGGGCCGTGCAACAGATGGGGTTGCCCGTGACGAGCGAATGGATTGCGTTCGGCCACTCCCAGGGCGGCCACGCAGTCATGTTCACCGCACAGCTGCAGCCGACCTACGCGCCCGAGCTTGAGCTGATCGGGACAGTCGCTGGCGCACCGCCGTCGCAGATGAGCGAGCTGGGCGACTCACTCGTCGGTGGAGACTTCCAGGGCTATCTGGTGATGACCTCGGCCGGGCTGGCCGCCGCCTATCCCGACCTTGACCTTGGTGAGATCTTCACCGATTCGGCCTTGGAGCTGATCGATGTCGTCGAGTCAGGCTGCACCGGCGAGATCTTCGAGGTCTACAACCCGCTGACCTACGACGACATTGCCAAGGTCGACGACCCGTTCTCGCTCGCGACGTGGGGCCCGGCCATCGAGGCGCAGGACACGAACCAGATGCCGGTGTTGACGCCGCTTCTCATCATTCATGGCGGCGAGGACGAACAGATCCCCGTTGACACATCGGCAACCCTGTTCGCCCAGCTCTGCGCGTTCGAGGACCAGGCACCGACCGAGCGGATCGTGTATCCGGGCCAAAGCCATGCGGGGGTGCTCACCACTGGCGCTGCGGTGCCGGACCTGCTCCGGTTCTTCCTCGGTCGGTTCAACGGCGAGCCGGCCGTCGACGGATGCGCCGAGTCGGGCCAAGGCGAAGCGGCCTCGATCGACCGCCTGCTCGCACGCGACGACGTGCTGGCGATCGCGCATGCCGGCGGCGACCAATCAGCACCGCACTCGACGCTGTACGCCTACGGTGAAGCCGTCGCCGCCGGCGTCGACGTGCTCGAACTCGACGTGTTGACCACGGCCGACGGCATGGTCGTCGTGCAGCACGACTTGACGGTTGACGGCACCACCAACAGCACCGGCGCGGTCGCCGACCTCACCCTCGAGGAGCTCGACGCTCTCGACAACGCGTATTGGTTCTCGCCAGCGTGCTGGCCGTGTCGAGACCTGCCCGACGCGGACTACCTCTGGCGAGGCGTGCGAACCGGCGACAAGGAGCCCCCGGTCGGGTACTCGGCCGACGACTTCTCGGTCGCGACGCTGCGCGAGGTCGTCGAACGATTCCCTGGCCTGCCGCTCGACATCGAGATCAAGGGCGAAGGTGATCAAGCGTTCGTCGTCGCCGAAGCTCTCGCCGCGGAACTCGCCGACCTCGATCGCCTCGACTCCACGGTGGTGGTGTCATTCGACGACGCGGTCATCGACCGGTTTCACGAGCTCGCTCCTTCGGTTGCCGTGAGCCCTGGGCTCGAGCGATTGACGGCATGGGTGCTGCTCGGGACCGAGCTCGAAGAGCACTTCCGCATCATCCAGATCCCGCCGTTCGCCGAAGGCCTCGAGGTCGCGACCGCAGAACGCATCGCGACCGCGCACGAGCAGGGACTGGCCGTATGGGTCTGGCCTGACGACGCCGCAACCCAGGAAAACGAGGCGTTCTATCGCGAGCTCGTGGCGCGGGGCGCCGACGGCATCATCGCCGGCCGTCCCGATGAGGTTGTCGCCGCGACGAGCTGACCGGGCAGCTAATCGGGAAGCCCCTCGATCAGCCGAGCGAGGTCGCGTTTGATCTGCTCGCCGATCTCAGACGCGCTCGGCGGGTTCTGTGCGAGATCGCGCAGGCGGGCAAGGCGGCCGGGAGGCGCCGAGCCAGGACTCGGCTGATACTCGAAGCCACCGCGTCCGTAGCAGGCATCGAGCGGGTCCCACGAACGATCGAACCTCGGTTCCGCCGCAGATCGCTCGGTCGACCACTGATCCATCAGCGTCATGAGGGGGTCCGGGGCCGATGGTCCACCGACTCCCTGACGCAACGCGGGCGAGGCGAGCCAACTCCGGTCGATCGTGGTCGGCCGGTCGAACAGGTAGGGGTCCGTGGCGACCGACAGCTCACCGAGGTGCGAGGACAACGCCAACCCGGGTTCGGCCTCGATCGTGCCGGTCGGCTCGTAGCCGTTCACGGGGTCGCCACCAGCGAACTGGTACCGATTCATCAGACCGGCCATGTCAGGGTCCGGTGATAGATAGCGCCCGACGAATGGGTCGTAGACGCGTTGGCCGAAGCGAACGAGGCCACTGGCCGGATCGGTGATGCCGCCGGCGAACCCAAACGGTTGCCAACCCGGATTGGTGTCGCCCAGGCAGCGGCCGAGTGGGTCAAAGGTCAAGGCCTGCACGACCTTGCCGGTCAAGGCCTCGACGACGGCGCGGACGCTTCCGAGATGGTCACGGATCAACAGGTATTCGTGGCCGTCGCGCACCAGCGCTTGGGGAGCCGTTCCGTGCTCTCGGGTGTCGAGGAACCGGATGTCGATGTCATCGTTCTCGGCCAAGGTCGCCGCGACTCGGTTGCCGTCCCAGACGAGTCGGGTGCGGGGGGCTTCGCCGATCTGCACCGGACGACCGAGAGCGTCGAGTCGGAACCCGGTTGTCACACCTCGACTATTCGTTGCCGAGATGAGTTGACCGAACCCGTTCCAATCAAGTTGGCGAACCTGGCCGTCGCCGATCGAGATCAGGTTGCCGGCCGGGTCGTAGGCGACTGCCTGGTCGGCGACCGAGACCAGCCGGTCTTGGGCGTCGACGGTCAGGGCGAGGGCGCGGCCCTGTCGCACGATCCGGATCGCGTTTCCGTTCGCATCCCATGCGATGGTGAGCACGGACTCGCCGTTCACGGTTGCTTCGGTCAAGCGGCCGGCGTCGTCGTAGTCGTAGGTCAGCGTGCGGTCGGCGCCTTGGGAATGTTCGAGAACGGACACGATCCGACCGAACTCGTCGCGTTCGATCTCCTCGGCGAAGAAGACCGCAGCCAACTTGCCGAGTCGCGTCTCCTGACTGATCACGCGGCCCTGATTGTCGCGTTGCATGCTCGTGCTCAAGGCGCCGAGTCGCCAACCGACGACATCGCGAGCGGAGCGGTTGCGCTCGATCACCAAGGGTCCAACGGAGCGGAGCCAGCCGCTCTCGTCGCGGTGATAGTTCACGGTTGCCGCTCGGTTCACGGTGCGCACCGCGATCCGGTGCTCGTCATCGAAGACCCGTTCGACGCGGGCGGGTGTGACGCCTCGCACGTCGGTCGCCCAACACATGTCGCCGTCCCAGCTCCAGGTCAGGGTTTCGCCGTCGTCGATGCTCAGCTCGGTCAGCTCACCGTGGCTGTCGTCGTGGCGGGCGAGCAGCTTGCGGTCGTTCGTCGTGATCGAGCTGATCCGGCCAGCCGAGTCGCGGCCATATTCGATGGGCGGCATCCATTCGGATCCACGAAACGCCTGCTTCGAGATCTCGAGCCCGTCTGCGTCGTGACCGTAGATCCATCCGGAACGGTCGTGCTCGCTGCCCGGGAAGTGGAGTTGCTCGATTCGGCCGTCCAGGCCGCGAACGATCGAGGTGATTCCCTTGGCACAGTTCTCGATCTCGGAGATCCAGCCCTCGTCGTCGCGTCGGAAGTGCAACCAGCCGTCGGGGGACTTCACCCCGATCACCCGGCCGCGTTCATCATGACGGAGCTTGAGGCGTACCCGATCGAGTTCAGCCCAACCGACGCGGCCGTACTGGTCGTAGCCAAAGATGGTTTCGACGCCGTTGCGACGCTGACGTTTGGGGCGGCGATGCGCGTCGAAGCGAATCTCCAGGTCGGTGCGTCCGGGCGTGGCCAGGACCAGCGCTGTACCGGGGGCATGGGTTGCGGTCGCCATGAGCTCGTCAGGTCGAACTGCCGTCAGGGTTTGCGTCTTGGAGTCGAAACGCATGATCCAGACGCGGTTGCCGATCGTCAGGCGTTCGGCGTCATGGGCCGACTCTCGGGTTCGCTGCAATGTGCGCCCACTCGGCGCCTCGATCAAGGTCTGCTCGATCGTGATCGGCGCCTGACGAGCAGAGCGGACGACACGCGTGGTGGTCGTCACCGTGCCATTCGGTCGTGTCGTCTTGGCAGTGCCATCCAGCAGCTGGGTGACGGTTTGGTGGCCGGCCCCGTCGGTGTGGGTCGTGATGACGGTCCCATCCGCGTCGATGCGCCGGCCGTGGACAACCGTCCGATGCTCGCCCGTGGTAACGGCGATGTCACCGTCTTCGCGTCGGTCGATGTGTTGTGAGCGACCGGTCGAATCGCTCATCGAGATCACCCGGCCGACTTCGTCGCGTTCGATCTCGGTGACCAGACCGTTCGGATGGTCGATGCGTTCGACACAGCCGAGTTCGCCGTAGGTCAACGAGAGTTCGCGACGTTCGTGGTTGAGCACGGTGATGGCGCGACCCTCGTCGTCCAGCTCGATCCCGAGCCAGACCTCGGCGGGGCTTTCCACCAAGACCTCGCCGCCGCTTCCGTCGTCGGCGAAGCGATGCTCGAGCGCGAACTCGTGGCCATGGGTGCTGTAGCTGATCAGGCGTCCGGCGTCGTCGTGTTGTGCCGTCGCGATGACTCGGCTCTTGCGAGCCTGCAGCGTGCCTTCGAGCAGGCCGCTCGCGCCAAAGACATGGATCAGGTCGCCATCGGGGACCGCGATCTCGTTCGCACCGACTTGCAGCGCAGCCAAGCCGGCAGCTCGATTGGCTGTCGCCTGTGGGAGTTGGCTGCCGTCGCCGCGCCACAGCAGGTCCGCATCGGTATCGAGCCGATGCACCGACGCGGGCACGAAGCCACCGCATCCTTGTGAGCGCACGTCGATCGAGCCGCACACGACACGCCGATCCCACCATCGAGTGCGAGTCGGACGCGGGAAGGTCCCCGCAAGTTCCCAACCGATTTCGAGGTCGGCGACGTGGGCGCGGCCGGCAATCGCTTCGGTCCCGTCCCAGGTCGAGCGGAAGAACTGGTTGGGTTCGGGTTCAAGCCGCTCGTCGAGGTCCAGGCTGCCAAGGCGGCCGCGCACGCGCACAGCGACCAGTTCGTGCACAACGTCTGCGCCGGTCAAGCGGACTGCGACGTCGCGGTCGTCTCGACGTGTGCCCACGCGTCGATCGTCGAACCACAAGTGCATGCCGTCGCCGGCGTCGATCATGATGCGCGCCGCCTGGTCCAGCGGCTGCAATGAGGTCACTACGTGCATCTCACACCTCGTGGTGGTCGGGTGGGCCGAGTTCCCACGGTTCACCGAGTTCTGGGCGGCCTCGCCCTATCGCGGCAGCCATCGCTGCAGCGGCGCCGAGGATGGTGCGCATCAGCGGCGGGCCTGGATCGACGCTCGCCAATGACGAGACGTCGAGACCGTCGAGCGAAAAGGTCAGCGCCGCGGTGACGATGACGGCAAGTACGCCGCCGCCGATCCACGGCAACCGCATGTCTTGCTTCCACTCGTCACCTTGGGCTGTCTGGCCGCCGGGAGCACTGGCTCGCGGTCGGGTCGACGCGTCGGGTCGGCTCCGCGGAAGGGATTCACTGGGGCCGTCCGCATCGACGGTGAACGGAGTCCAGCCGTTCGGTCCGAAGAACCGCCGACTCACGCCGCTGCGGTCGTCTGGATTGCGATCCCAGCCGAAGCGGCTCGTCTCGCGGCCGACGTCGAGCGACGCGGCCCGAGCCGCGCGAGCGAGCTCGGCGAGCGGCGCATCCGAGGTCGGAGGCCACTGTTCGCCACGTACGGCGACCGTGGTATGGACCCCATTGCGCAACCGGCGATAGCGAGCGACGAGCACGTCGTGGTGTCGCGCTTTGGCATCGGGGAACAAGTGGTCCCGTAGCGCGACGTCGTTGAGGCGACGCCGGTCCAACAGCAGCGCAGTGCCACCGGCCGCCATGATCGCAACGGTAGGAAGCCAGCGGAGGTCCAAGACGGTGGCATCGCCCAGAACGAGCAACGAGACGAGCGCCGCCGAGATGAGGGCGACCTCGTCCTGGCGTTCGAGCACGACCAGTCCGATAGCGAACCCGACCAGACCCATCCAGATCGCGGGGTGCCCGGTGCCCAAGCCGGCACCTTGTGCCAGGTCGAGCAGCCCATCCTCGTGGAAACCAAAGCCGGCACCGATCGCGGTCCCGAGCACGGCCAGATCCGCCACGCCAGGGTGCTGCCAACGTTGGGCGCTCAGCACGGTGTAACCGATCAGGGGTGCGGCGAGCACCAGGATCATGCATACACCTCGGATCGCCTGGCGTACCGGTCCGTCCAGGCCGGTGAGCCCGATCGCTGCATCGAGCGCGTCGAGGGTGAGGGCGACGGCGAAGAAGCCGACGAGCCAGTACACGATGACCCAACTGATCGACACTGAGCGAGTGCGCCGGCTCGCCAGGAGAACCGCCGTGGTCATCGCCACCTGTACGGCGGCGAGCCTGATGAGCGACCAGGCGTTGCCTCGCATCAGCGTCGGCAACGTGACGAGGAAGACCAGCAACGCAACGATGAAGCCGATGCGACTGATCGTCTTCGAACGCGAGCCGACCACGGCGACGAGGAACAGCGAAGCCCAGCTCCATCCCTCGACGCGATCGGCCGGCTGAGCAGCCGCTTGCTCTTCGGTGACGGCCTCGTCATCGGGGAGCCAGAGCGGCGCGAAATCGGGGATTGTCGCCATGGATGTACCGTACGGATTACCCCCGCTGGGGTGAAGGGGTGTCGACGGCAGCCGCCCCCAAAATGAGCCATGCGGCTCCGCTATGGGGTACGCGGTTTTGTCGGCGTCGACACTGATCCGTGTCGGCGCAGCGACGCTCAGCTCATTTCGGCCAAGAAGTCTTCGATCATCGCTTCGAGGCCGAACTGGGGCTGCCAACCCCACTCGTTGCGAGCGACGCTGTCATCGATGAGCAGATGCCGAGGCGGAGCGTCGGATTCGGGGCTGAATCGGATGTCGGCTTCGGGCAGCGCGTGCACAACCGCTTGGGCCAGTTCGCCAGCGGTCGGGGTCGGCCGCGGCCCGTCGACGAGATAGTTGATCGAGGTGATGTCTTCGATCGGCGCGTCGGAGAGGTCGATGGCGGCCTGGGCTGCGTCTTTGTAATACAGGATCGGTACGACCGCTTCGGGGCCAACCCATGCGTCGAACGATTCGCCTCGACCCGCCGCCTCGATCATCCAGCTCGTGTACTGAGCGACGCTCTTCGTCGTCACGCCGGGACCCACGATCGATGGATAGCGGATGCCTCGGTAGTCCAATCCGTAACGCTGGCGATACCAGGCGCCCAAGTTCTCGGCGAAGACCTTGGTGACTCCGTACACGCTGGTCGGTCGCTGCAGGCTGTGGTCGTGCACCGCCTCGCCTGGCACGAGATCACGCCCATAGGTGCCGATGCTGCTGGCGAAGATCACCTGACGAGTACCGGCCGTGCGCGCGGCATCAAACAAGGTGATCACGCCATCGACGTTGGACCGCAACAGCGATGGAGGGTCGGCTTCACCTGGGCCGGTCAGCGTCGCGCCGAAGTGATGGATGACCTCGGGAGCGACATCGGTGACAAGGGCCGTGACCGCGGCGTCGTCGCCGAGATCGGCTTGGACGGTTGTCACCCGATCGAGGACGTCTTCGATGCGGGTGAAGTTGCCCGATCGATGGGCGACGACGACCTCGTGGTCTTGGTGGACGAGGCGGCGGACGATCTCAGCACCGATGAATCCGGTGCCGCCGGTGACAAGGATGCGCATCTCGCACATCCTGACACGGTTGGCCACACGGTCGAGAATGGAGACGTTGGGGCGACCGCCCCGGTTGACGCGCGCAACGGCAACTGCGAACATGTGTTCGATGATGGCCGCCGTAGTAGCAGATCGACCGCCGGCGATTCTGCACGCAGATCTCGATGCCTTCTACGCGTCGGTTGAGCAACGCGACGACCCGGCATTGCGCAACATTCCCATGATGGTGGGCGGCGGGGTCGTGCTGTCGGCGAGCTACGAGGCCCGCCGCGTCGGCGTTCGCACCGCGATGTCGATCGGACAGGCGCGTCGGCTTTGTCCGACAATCGTGGCCGTGGCGCCGCGCATGGACGCCTATTCACAGGCCAGCGCCGACGTGTTCGACATCTTTCGAGATACGACCCCCGAGGTCGAAGGTCTGTCGATCGACGAGGCCTTTCTCGATGTCACCGGTCTTCACCGCCTCGTCGGTCCCGGTCGCGTCGTCGCCGAGCGGTTGCGGGCTCGAGTGCTGAGCGAGGTCGGGCTACCCATCAGTGTCGGTTGTGCGACGACCAAGTTCCTGGCCAAGGTGGCGAGCACGGTGTCGAAGCCTGACGGATTGTTGGTCGTTGAACCGGGCGGCGAGCTCGCGTTTCTCCACCCGCTTCCGGTCGAGCGTCTTTGGGGCGTCGGGCCGGTCACGGCGGAGAAGTTGCGGGTCAAGGGCATCCGTACTGTTGGTGACGTCGCCGAGATGGAGCCGGATCGCTTGGCCGCACTCGTTGGTCGAGGTGCCGGCCATCACCTGCATGCGCTGAGCTCGAATCGTGATCCTCGCCGGATCGAAACGAACCGGCGGCGACGGTCCATTGGCTCGCAGCGGTCGTTCCCGAGCGGTCGTCTCGACCGAGGCGAGGTCGACACGATTTTGCTCGAGGTTGTCGATCGGGTTGCCCAGCGCTTGCGCGCCGCGGACCGCGTCGCCAGGACGGTTGTGGTTCGCTTCCGCTACGGCGACTTTGCCTCGGCGACCCGATCGCACACGTTGGTACAAGCGACCGCGGCCACGGCGCCGATTCTGCACGCGGCGCGTGGGCTGCTCGACGGAAACTGGAGTAACTGCGCCGAGCGAGGCTTGACGCGAGTCGGGCTTTCGCTCACCAATCTCGGCGATAGCTCGGCGGTGCAGTTGGCGCTTCCATTCGACGCCACCCCTCCTGAGCTCGACGGGGCAGTCGATGCCATCCGCGATCGGTTCGGCAACGATGCGATCGACCGAGTTCGTCTACTTGGGCGACCCGACCGGTCGGTCCCGCTCCTGCCTGACTAGGCGCTACGAGGTGTGGCTCGACGATGTGTCATCGTGGCGACTGCGACGGAACCCGGAATGGGAGAAATGTACGAAATGGCGCGACCGAACGGCCGTTTCATGCGTCGGGACCTGCATGGAAGAGGAAATCACGTGGAGCGACGCGCCGGCAGACGAGTCTGAGCTGCGCCGACGCTTACGCCAATGTGAGACCATCCTTGGCCTCGTCACGACCGGCGTGGCCATTCTTGAACCAGCCGAAACCGACGCGACGCTCAAGGTCGCGATGGTCAACGACATTGCCGCCGCCTATTACGGGCGCATCGGCGACCATGTGGAACCGGTTGTTTCGACCGAGGCAGGCATGCGTGCGTGTGGCCTGTTCGACTTGGCCCTGCTCGTCTCGTTGACCGGCCAAGAGCACCTCCAAGAAGCCATCCCCGTACCTGGCGCCGCAGCCATGGGACAGATGGTCGACCTTGCGATCACGCCGCTCGAAGACGGTGCCGTTGCCATCGTGTTCGACGACGTCACCCAACGGGTCCGCCAGGCCGAAGCAGGCTGAAAACTCAACCGCGACCGCCGGGTTGATTCACTCGACCCCGGCCGCACGGCCCACCCGTCAAACACGGGGCACGAACGGCTCAAGTCGGTCCCGACGCGGCCGAATCTGGGCAGGTGATGGGACCTTGGCCGCAACAGCGAACCGCACGTTCGCGTTTTGCGATTCCGTCCCTCGCGGTCATCGTGCTTTCAGGGCTGATTCCGAACGTCTGGCCGGTGTCGGTGCTGCTCATGGTTGCGGTGACCTTCTGGCTCGGCATCTACCACTCGCGCCACATGGTGTTCTTGATGACCGTGCCCGCGCTGGCGTTGCTTGGCTCCTTTGCGCTGATCTCGCAGCCGACGGCTTGGCAGGCTTCGCTGCTGGTCGCGCTCATCTTGATGGGCGCAGCTTCCTATGTGAACGAGCAGTTCCACGTCACGGCGTTGCGCGCACGCGAAGCTCACGACGCGCTTCGCCATCAGGCGGCAACCGACACGCTCACCGGGTTGTCGAATCGCGCGCACTATGTCGATCAGCTCCGCGAGCGACTGGCGAGTGGGGCTCCCCAAGTCGTCATGATCATGGACCTCAACCGATTCAAGACGATCAACGACACGCTCGGTCATGCCGTCGGCGACGAGGTCCTCATCAGCGTCGCCAATCGCCTGAGCGAAGTGGTGACCGAACCGGACCTGGTCGCTCGCCTCGGCGGCGACGAGTTCGCCGTCATCAGCCAGGCCGCCGACGCGTCGTCGTCGCGTCGCCTCGCGCATGACATTGCTGCCGCCGTGAGCCGCACGATGCGTCTCAGCGGTATGTCGATCAGCACGACGATCTCCTGCGGTGTCGCCCTTGCTCCCTCGCACGGCGGTGACGTGCAGTCCCTCATGCGTCACGCCGACATTGCGATGTACGAAGCCAAGCGTCGCGGGCGCACGATCGAAGTCTTCAGCAACGAGATCGAGCAAACGCCGCTCGAAGAGGTCACGTTGTCGGCATCGCTCAAGACCGCGCTCGCCGGCGACGAATTCGTGCTGCACTACCAACCCAAGGTCGACCTATCCACGGGTCGAGTCACCGGTTTCGAAGCCCTCTCGCGGTGGAACCACCCGACGCTTGGGCTCCTCAGCCCCGATCGCTTCATCCATCTCGTCACGCTGAGCGACGAGAGCCAGGCCTTTGCCGACCGCATCATCGAGGTCGGTGTGCAGTTCGCCGTGGACTGCCGAGAGAGCGGCCACGCGGTGCCGGTTGCCGTCAACTTGTCCGCTCGGTCCTTGTTCGACGACACACTTCCGGACCGGACCGCACACCTGTTGCGCGAGTACGGGCTCGCGGCCGAGTTGCTCATCATCGAGATCACCGAAGCCGACATCATGGACGAGGCTGGCCAGAACTCGAGGGTGCTTGCCCGACTGTCGCAGCTCGGCGTCCAGATTTCGATCGACGACTTCGGCACCGGCTATTCCTCGCTCGCCCGACTGGTTGATCTTCCGATCAGCGAGGTCAAGATCGATCGCCACTTCGTGTCGCAGGCGCTCCAGGATCGCCGCGACGAGGTCATCGTTCGATCGATTGTCGAACTGGCCGACACGCTGAATCTCCACATCGTTGCCGAGGGCGTCGAGACCGAGAGCGAAGTCGCGCTGCTCGTCAATGCTGGTTGCAACGAGGCACAGGGCTATCTCTTCTCCCATGCCGTGCCGCACGCCGAGGCGGTCGAGTTGCTGCACAAGCAGTTTCCGGTCCCGCCCCAGGCCGACTCGCTCGAAGCAACCCAGTATCACTAGGCCGAGGCATCTGTCGGCAGGCGAGTAGCCACGACGCTCGATCCGACCGGCTTCGTTAGTCTTCGGGCGTGGTCGCTGACATCGAACCGTGGCAAGCGGCCGTTTCGCTCGTACTTGTATTCATCGTTGTCGGCGTTTCGGCGTGGCGTCGACTTGGACTCGAACGATCGATCCTGTGGGCTTCGCTTCGCGCCGCGGTGCAGCTCATCGCCGTGGGCGTCTTCTTCACCGTCATCTTCGAGTCGTCGCTGGCGTTGGTGTGGGCATGGCTGTGGGTTGCAGCGATGGTGTTGATCTCGGGCTGGGTTGTGACCCGGCGAGCCTCGTCGGTGCCTGGCCTGTTCGCGATCGGGATCGCGTCGATCGGGCTGACGTGTTCGGTCGTGCTCCTGGTCTTGTTCGGATTCGGCGTGCTCGACGCGGAACCGGTCGCGATCGTGGTCATCGCGGGCATCACGATCGGCAACACGATGCCAGCAACGGTGCAGGCCGTCGACCGAACCCGAAGTGGCTTGATCGATGAGCGGGGTCAGATCGAGGCGATGTTGGCGCTTGGGTTTCCCAGCGTCGGGGCGACGCAGCCGCTCGTGCGAGAAGTCACGAAGCTCGCGCTCACCCCGCAGATCGAGCGCACGCGAGTCGTGGGCCTGATCGCGTTGCCAGGTGCGATGACGGGACTGCTGCTTGCCGGCGCCGATCCGCTCGATGCGGTGCTCATCCAGCTCGTCGTGATGTTCCTCGTCCTCGGTTCGGTCGCGGTCTCGGTCACGATCGTGACAATCGGGATGAGCCGGCAGGCACTCACCCCGGATCTTCGACTCGCTGACTGGGTACAGCGGTCGCCGGACTGACCACCGCGATCGAGGTCGGCGCGGCACTCGCTTCGGAGCGGAACCAGGCCACCACCTACGATCCGGTCGTGGGGATTCTCAGAACCAACCTCGACACGTCGAGTGACCAGTTCGTGCGCAACCGCGACGACATGCTGGAACAACTTGGCGAACTCGACGCGCTGCACGCCGAAGCTGCCGCGGGTGGTGGACCGGCCTCGATGGACCGCCTCCGGTCCCGAGGCAAGTTGCCGATTCGCGAACGCATCTCTGCCGTCATCGACCCGGATTCGCCGTTCTTCGAGATCAGCTCGCTCGCCGGCTATTGCACTAACTACGCGGTCGGCGGCGGGCTCGTCATGGGCATCGGCGTGATCGAAGGCATCGAGTGCATGATCATGGGCAACGACCCGACGGTGCTCGGCGGTGCGCTCACCTCGGTCTCGGGCAAGAAGATCATGCGAGCGATCCAGATCTGTCGCGAAAACCGATTGCCCTATGTGCAATTCGTTGAATCAGCAGGTGGCGATCTGCGCGGCGACGACGACCCCGAGCGCCAGATGCGGGAGCAGATGGATCACTTCGGTGAGAGTGGACGCCTGTTCTACGACGTCACCGAATTGTCGAAACTGGGTATCCCGTCAGTCGCCGTGGTCTTTGGCTCGTCGACGGCTGGTGGTGCCTACCAGCCAGGAATGAGTGACTACAACATCTTCATCAAGGAGAAGTCCAAGGTGTTCTTGGGCGGGCCCCCGCTGGTCCAAATGGCGACGGGGGAGATCAGCGACGACGAGACGCTTGGCGGCGGCCAAATGCACGCCGAGGTGAGCGGCTTGGCCGACTACCTGGCCGAAGACGAACTCGACGCGCTACGGATGTGCCGCGAAGTCATCGCTCACCTCAACCATCACAAGCGCGGATACGGACCGACCGGCGCGGGTGACGCGCCAGTCCACGATCCCGAGGAACTGCTCGGGTGTATGGCTCGCGACCTCACCGTCGCGATCGATGTGCGCGAGGTCATCGCACGGGTGGTCGACGGCAGCCGCTTCGAAGAGTTCAAGGCTCGCTACGGCACGACGCTCATCTGTGGTTGGGCGCACGTGCACGGCTACCCGGTCGGCATCCTCGGCAACAACGGACCACTGTTCAGCGAGAGCGCAAACAAGGCGGCGCAATTCATCCAGCTCTGCAATCAGCAGAACATTCCGCTGCTCTTCCTGCACAACATCACTGGCTACATGGTCGGCAAGGATTTCGAGCACGGCGGCATCGTGAAGAACGGCAGTCGCATGATCAATGCGGTATCGAACTCCACGGTGCCCCACATCAGCGTGATCATCGGTTCGAGCTACGGCGCCGGCAACTACGGCATGTCCGGCCGGGGCTTCAACACTCGCTTCACCTATCTCTGGCCGACCGCGAAG
>CALLPT010000242.1 GCA_938015575.1 uncultured Acidimicrobiales bacterium | reverse complement strand
GGCCACGGCGAACGAGAACTGTCTCACCCCTTACACATGAGATGTGACGTCGGTCGACGCAAACACTGCCGGCGGAGACGACGCGAAAACGACCGAGGCGCCTGCCAGATCGGCAGGCACCTCGGCGGTGGGGTAACAGGTGAGCGCTTGTTCGAAGCGGGTCAGCCGCCTGCCGTCAGACCAGGGGTGAAGACCGGCGGCTCCGGCAGCACCGGCTGGACCTCGAAGTCAAAGCCAATGCAGTGTTTGCCAATGCGATGCTCGCCGGGAGCGCAGACCGGCAGGCACTCGCCGTCGACCATCTCGAAGCCGTTGAGGCAGAAGATCGGCGTGACGATCAGGTCGAAGACGCAGTTGCCGTCGACTCGCACCATGCCCAGGGGGCAGGGCTCGACGCACTCACCGTCGACGAGTTCGAATCCGTTGAGGCAGGGGAACAGCACCAGGGTGCAGTTGCCGTTCACGACCGCCTTGGGGGCCGGGCAGACGCAGCCGCCCTCGTCGGCGTCGTAGACGTAGCCGTTGATGCACTCGATCGGGTGGAAGACCTCGAGGCAGGCGTCGTCGATGAGCAGCGTCCCCGCAGGGCACTCGTCGAAGACGCAGGTGTTCGTCTCGACATGGACGACATAGCCGAGATCGCACTCCGGTACTGCGGGCGTTTCCGGAACCTCCGGGGTTTCGGGTACTTCTGGCACCTCGGGGGTTTCGGGGGCCTCAGGGGTTTCAGGCGCTGCTGGTTCTGCAGGAGCTGCGGGTGCTTCCGGTGCTTCTGGAGCAGTCGGTGCTTCGGGGACAGCCGGTGCTTCGGGAATGGCGGGTGCTGCCGGGGCGACGGGCACGTCGATGGCGACGGCGGGCTCGGCCGCCTGAGCCTCGCCCGTGCCGGCACCGACGACATAGGCAAGTGCGGCAACGGTGGCGATGAGTGCAATGACCAGGGTGGCGATGGCGGCTTGGATCTTCATGGGGGCTCCTAGGGGGAAGTGGTGTGCCCTCACTCTGACGATCGCCGCTGCCGGCTTCTGTCCGCAGAAGAACAGTCGACCCGTGACCTGCGTCCGGGTCTTGTGTCGCCGCGGCGACTCGCGTTGGGTCAGCCTCGGTCTTGTTGCGGCGTCCAGCGGAAGAACCGCGACGCGAGCACCACCCCTGCCACACCCCAGATCACCAGTGTCAGCACCGCCGACCACTCGATCTCGATCGACTCGACGAACGGGTTGTACGTGGGTTGCAGCAATGTGGCGAGCGGCTTGATCGGGAAGAAGTCACCGATGCTGCCGATGAACCCGCCAGCGTCCTCGGTCTGCAGAAAGACGTCGGAGACGAAGTACAGCGGAAAGACGATCAGGTTGGTGATCGCGGGTGCGGCATCGACGTTGGGGATAACTGCGGTTACTGCCATACCCAACGCGCAGAACACGATCGATCCCAACAAGATGAATGCCAGAAACGGCACGATCGTGAACCAGTTGAACGCGACGCCGAACAGCACGCGTCCGCCGATGGTCACGACGACGGTCATGAACAGCACCACGACAAACGACGCGATGACCTGCCCGAGAACCCAGACGATCGGGCGAAGAGGGGTACCTCGTAGCCGTTTCAGCTCGCCGGCCTCGCGACGCACGACCATGCCCATCGCCAGGTTGAAGAACGTCGCCGACACGATGGCGAGGGTCAAGATGCCCGGGACTTGGAACGTGGCGACCGTGGCACCGTTGTCCATCGTCTCGCTGCCGAAGATGAAGCCGAAGATCACCAGGAACAACAGCGGGAATACGACGGTGAAGAACGTGGCCGCCGGGTTGCGGCGAAAGCGCAGCAGCGCGAACTTGGCCGCCGACAGAATCTGTGCGCCCATCAGCTCGCTCCCTCGGTCTCGGAACCGGGCCCGTCGGTCAGCCGCAGGAACGTGTCTTCGAGGTTTGGTCGCACCACGGCGAGCGAGTCGAGCGAAGCCCCGTTGTCGATCGCCCAGGTACTCAACGCATGCACGACCTGGGTCACGTCGTCGGTTTCGAGGCTGAGCTGTTCCCCGCTGCGCAGCCCAGCACGCAGTTGCTCGGGCAGCGCCTCTGCCGGGACCTCGGCCGGATCCCAGCTGATCCGGGTTTGCAGCTTCACCTGGGTGGCGAGGTCGGCAGCGGTGCCTTCGGCTGCGATCTGGCCGTCGGCGATGACCACGATGCGATCCGACAGGTGCTCGGCTTCGTCCATGTAGTGCGTGGTCAGCAGCACGGTAGTGCCAAGCTCACGGAGCCGTTCGACCATGCCCCACGCGTCGCGTCGAGCCGACGGATCGAAACCGGTTGTCGGCTCGTCGAGGAACACGAGCTTCGGGTCGCCGATGAGGGCCAGTGCGAGATCGAGCCGTCGCTTCTGGCCTCCGGACAGGACCTTGTTGCGCTGATCGGTGTGCTCGGCGAGGCCGACGACCTCGAGCACTTCAGTGATCGGTCGAGGCGCCCGGTAGTACGAGGCGTACTGGGTCATGACCTCGCCAACCGTCAATTCAGGCGACGGCTGTGATTCTTGGAGGACGACCCCGATGTCTTCGCGCCAGCTCAGCGGCGCCGTTGCCGGGTCCTGGCCCAACACCGTGACGTCGCCCGACGTGCGGTCCCGGAATCCCTCGAGGATCTCGATGGTCGTGGTTTTGCCCGCACCGTTCGAGCCGAGGAAGGCCAAGATCTCACCCTCGTCGACATGCAGGTCGATGCCGCGCACCGCCTCGACGGTCTCACCTGCCTTGTTCGTGTAGGTCTTGGTCAGCCCAGCTACGTCGATCGCCCTCGCCACGATCCCGAGACTATCCGAGCGCTCGCTCTACTCTCGGGGGGATGCAGGGGACATCGGCAGTGCTCGACTGGGACCGCAAGCGGTGGGTCGAGATCGCCAACTATGTGATCAAGGCCGCGCTGGTCGCGTCATTCGCCATCGCGATCTTCATCCCACCCGACGTGGTCGAGGGCAAAGGCATGGGCTTCCGTGCGCCGCTGTTTCTGGCGCCTGCCATCCTGGTGCCCGTCTTGGCGAAGGTGCGGAACTGGGAGCCGTATCCCCACACCGGCGATGCACTGCTCTCGGCCCCGTTCCTGCTCGACACCCTCGGCAACCTGCTCGGCTTCTACGACAACTACGCCGTCACCGACGACGTGCTGCACACCATCAACTGGGTGCTGCTCGTTGCGGCATTCCACGCATTCCGCTTCCGCAATGTGCACGACCGGCGCGATGCGCTACTGCTCGGGTACGGGTTTGGCGCTCTCATGATCGTGCTGTGGGAAGTATTGGAGTGGGCGGTCAGCGAAGACGGGTTCGGCGGCGCCGGCAACCTGTCGCTGACCTACGAGGACACCGTTGGGGACCTGTTCCTGTCCAGCACCGGCGGCCTGATCGGTTCGTTTCTTGCGATCTGGCTCTTGGGCCCCCGGCGCAACTGAAAGCGTTCTCGGATTTTTCTGTATCGAGTGAGACAGATCTGGCTGATGCGGGTCTAGGTCAAACGACCCCCTATCTCACTACTCGTTTGCATCGTTCGGAAGGGCGGTGCTGCGGCGGAAGCAGATCCAATGATTCACTCATTTCTCGGTCGAGCGGCTCCCGTGCTGCTTACCTCGATCCTCTTGTTGGTTGGGCTCACGCTCAGCTCGAGCACGGCGGCTGCCCAAACAGCTGTCAGCCCCACGGGAACAGTGGCATCAGGAACCGGTATCACGCCGAACAATGCCGACTGTGGCACAACCGAATTCGGCAAGATCACCCTCGGAGCCCAGTCCGGATCCTTCGACCTCGATGCCGGCGGTGTGACCTACGAAGTGACCTATGTCGAAGATCCAGTGAGCGGAATTCTGCAGCTGACTGTTCCTGACGGTCTTG
>CALLPT010000241.1 GCA_938015575.1 uncultured Acidimicrobiales bacterium | reverse complement strand
ATCGACGCCAACGGCGTCGGCACGGCGCTCTACACCGCGGTCACGCCGGAACGCACGTACACGCTCGTGGCGTTTGCCCACGATCTTCCCGATGACCAGCGCTCGGACCGCGTCATCGCCACCGCGTGGGACGCAACGTTCGCGCTCCACGACGGAGTGCCGTCAGCGGACGACGTGGCCCGTCTGCGGGCAAACGTGCCGCTGCAAGAAGCCGGGCGGGTGGGCGAATCCGAGCTGACGTTGTCGCGAGCAAACCGATCGGTGCGGCTCTGGTCCCACGTCGTCGACGCACTCGCGGCCGGCCGACAACCCGAGCGGGATCTGGTCGACTCGGTCGGCTATCTGATGCGTACCACGGCGGTCTACGGCAGCGGCAAGTTCGGGGCGTCCGACCGAGAAGTCATTGCCGAGCGGCCCGAGTTCACTCCCCCATTCCAGGTCGAGATGCTCACGGTGTATCTGATCCGCACTTTCGTGCTCGACCTGGTCGAACACATGGCCGCCGCGCGCACCGGCGACGCGGTTGCCCTGGACCCCGACATTCGGCGGTCGCTCGGCATCGGCAACTCGACTGGGCTGGGCATGGCCCCCTTCCTGTTGGCCCACCCGCTCTTGATCAATAACTGGATTGCCGCGCGCGAAACCGCGCTGGCACGGGTGCGAGCGATCGCCGATCCCGACGTGGAGCGGGTCGACTCGTTCCTGGGTTATGTGCAACGCGCCCACCGCAGCGTCGAGCTGTGGAACTCGGAGCACCCGCTGCAGCAGTCGAAGGTGGCTGGGCTCGTCGAGGACCTGGTCAAGCTCGACGCGCGCCTGGCTACCCATGCGATCACCGAACCCCACGGTTGGGACGCCTTGATCGTCTGGGCACACGACGCGTTGACGATCGAGGGCCAGGAGCTGGTGGTTTCGCTCGTACTCGAGCCCCATGGCGACATCGTCGACGAGCTGGCGGACACGATGCATGCCGACGAGGCAGGCGCCTTTCGCATCGACGGCAGCGTCACGCTCTCAGAGGTACGAGGCCAGATCAACGACGTCTATGGCTGGGCCCGCGGTATCGCCTGGGACTCACCGCAGGCGAACGCTCGGGCCTGGTACGTCTCCGAGGAGAAGCTGGAGCCCCGGCTCGGGGAACGCCACGAAGAGCCGATCGCGGACTACGAACAACCGCTGCAGCCGGCCCGCGATGCGATCCGCATGGAACAGGACCTGGCCCGATTCGACGACGACGCCACCCTGGCCTCGTTCCTGCTGTCCCATCCCGAGCACCGCCATATCGCCCGCCGACTCCAGGTCGCAGCAGCCGCGCCATATGCAGAGATCCGGGACAACACGATCGACGCAACGATGCTGCCGATCGACCTGCTGCGGGCCAAGCTCAGCTTCTTCGGGGCCACCCACTTTGACCCGCGCTCTGATCGATGGGTGCGCATCAACATGTTCCGCGGGGCACCGTTTCCGTTCGAACTTGCCCAACGGGACCCGGACGACTGGACGTACCCGGTCTCATGAATCTCTCCCTGGGCGAGTTTCAGGCCGTGGCGGCCAAAGCCTTGCGAGGCGGGGGCTACTCGTGGGGCATGGCTGCCGAGGGCGCCCGAGCGTGCCGTTCTCTGGCCGCGATGGGCATCGATCCTTCACCCCACTTGCTTCGCCTGCTCGATGTCGTCGACGAACTCGGCATCGACGCGTTGCGGCCGAGGGACACGCTCAGCGGCGAGCGAGGACGCACCTGCCCTATCTCCGCAGGCGCCGCGATCTCCGACTCGCCGCCCCCCACGCCGTTCTCGCTGATCGGCGTTGTCGAGCCGGTCCTGCTGCTACCCGCCCTGCGCTCCATCGCGACGACCGACACGGGGCTTGCGATGCAGTGGGAAGGCGGAGCCGTCGTCATTGGTGATAGCGGCGTCGACCGCGTCGAGGTGCCTGCCGAAGCGGACATCGAGATCCAGCCGGCACCGGCTCCAGCCCGGAGCTATCTTCGCTCGACCCGCATCGACATCGCGGCAGCGATACTCGAACAGCTCAACCGCTACGCCCACCGCACCTACGCGCCGTCGACCGAGGCAAGCCGCGCCGCAGGTGCGGGCGCTGGTCTGACCGACAACGACTGACGGGGCCGAGCTCATGACCTTCGGCACCCCGACCCCGGCAACGCTGTGGCGTAGCAGCCAAGACCCATTGGAGCAGTTCCGACGCAGCGTGCCCGCCGCCGACGCCACCGTGCTCGCCGCTGCGGCCACCCGCTGCGCCGAGGCGGGCCGAAGCCCAACCATGCTCGATCCCAACGACCTTCCCGTCGGACCGCTCGCGAACTTCCTCGACGACCTGCGGGCAGAACTCGTCGACGGCTCCGGGTTCGCCCTGGTCGACGGCTTTCCTGTCGACGACCTCTCGCTCGCCGCCACCGAATGCTTCTTCTGGGGAGTCGGGCTGCGGCTGGGTACCGCGGTGTCGCAATCGGTGATGGGTGAGCGCCTCGGGCACGTGCGCGACGTGACCCGCGATGATCCGCATGCTCGCGCCTATCGCAACCGCAGCGAGTTGACGCCCCACAGCGACCCGGCCGACCTCTTGTCGTTCCTCTGCATCAACCCATCGTCGTCGGGCGGTGTTAGCCGGTTCGTGAGCTCGGCAACGATCCACGAGGAACTTCGTGAGGCGCGGCCGGACCTGCTCGAACGCCTCTACCGCGGCTATCGCTATCACCGACTCGGCGAGAACCGGCCGGGAAGCAAGCCGATCACCGAACATCGAGTGCCAGTCTTCAGCGTCTGTGAGTCACTCGTGAGCTGTCGCTATGTCCGCCAATACATCGAGGTTGCGGCCGACGAAGACGACACCATCAGCCTCGATGCGCTCGACCGCGAAGCCTTCGGTCTCCTCGAGTCACTTGCTGCGGATCCAGCATTGCATCACGAGTTCAGGCTGAAGTCGGGTGAGGCAGTGTTCGCCAACAACTTCACCGTGCTCCATGCTCGGTCGAGTTTTGAAGACCTTGCTGGCGCGCCACCACGGCACCTATTGCGGTTGTGGTTATCGACGGAGCCGAAACGACCGGTCACTGCGGACATTCTGCATTTCGACGGCGAGCCGGGCGTGCCGGCTGTACAAGGACGAATGCCGAGCTATGAGACCTCGGTCGAAGTGCAATAGCCCGTACTAGCGCGGCGTCCACGGCCCGCCATGTCCGTCGAGATCGACGGCAAGGCTGGCCAGTTCCGACGAGAGCGAATCGAGGATCGCTCCGAGCGAGTCCATCTCGTCTTCGCTGTGTTCGATGGCCGTGCGTTGGGTCGTCGTCGGCGGCCCCGTTGTGTGGCCATGTGCAGCAGCGATGTTCTCGACCGTCGATCGAAGCGAGGCCACGTCGGGCTCGTCGAGTCGACGTAACACGGGGTCGCCGAGCAAGGTGATCGCGGCGTCTTCGAGCGTGCGATGGAGCCCCTCGAGCGCCGTGCCAAGCCCGCTGCTGTTCGGCGTCCTGGCAATGCCGTCCCGAAGATGCTTCACTCGATCTCGTAGCGACTCGACCGCAGCGGCCGCGCCGCTCACCCGCCGCACCAGCGAATCGACCGATGAACGGAACGCCTTCAACGCTTGCTGATCCGCATCGACGGTTCGTCCGGGCACTGCGACGACATGAAATGGGCGCGGCCCTGCCAACAAAGCGGCAATACCGTCTTGGATCCCGACGAGTTCGACCTGATAGTCACCCGGCGCGACGAGCGCCCCGACCATCGGCTCGTCCCACGGCGCACGAAACCCGGCTTCGCCCAGGTCGACCGCGCCGGGCTCAGGGTGGCGAAGATCCCACGTGACTCGGTGCAGGCCCGCCGTCGAAGCTGCCCGAAGATGGCGGACGGCGGCCCCGGCAGCATCGCGAACGACCAACACCAAACTTGGCCCTTGGTCCAGCTCCTCGTCGCGCAACCGCTGCCAGCCGGGGAACGCCACGTCGCTCCCCTCGGCGACCGCCTCGGCCTCGTCGTGGCGCCGTTCGGCGGCCAGGCTGCGGACCTCTTCGCTCAGGTGATACGTGAACAGCGCGCCGAGGTCGGGATTCGGCGCACGAAATGCGGTCGTTCCCAAGGTCGGCTGCCCCGCAGCCTGCATGGGCTGATGCGCGATGTACCACCACGCGTCTCGGACGTCGAAGAGGGTCGCGGGACCATCGACCGCACCAGCAGCAAGCTGACGCAACGGCGTGTAGTCGTCGAGCACGTAGATACCGCGCCCGAAGGTCGCGCAGATCAAGTCGCCATCGCGTTCCTGGAGCGCGAGGTCGCGTACTGCGATCGTCGGAAGCGAGTCGAGCCGGTGCCAGTGAGCGCCGCCGTCGACACTCGTATACAGACCATGCTCGGCGCCGACAAAGAGCAACCGGGCTTCGACCGGGTCCTGCTCGATCGCCCACACGGTCGTTGCCTC
The DNA here is from genome assembly GCA_938015575.1 of uncultured Acidimicrobiales bacterium. Taxonomy (GTDB): domain Bacteria; phylum Actinomycetota; class Acidimicrobiia; order Acidimicrobiales; family UBA10347; genus UBA10347. Next base: position 3,928 of record CALLPT010000241.1, on the reverse strand, counting down.
GGGCAGATCATGGGCGATCGACTCCCATGATCGACCGCGGTCGTGGCTGACGAACAGGTGCGGGCTGTAATCGCCGCTCTTGTGGTCGTCGGCCGCCAGGTACACCGTGTCGGGGTCGTGGCGCGACGGTTCGAGGTCATTGATGAACGCAACCTCGGCAAGCCCCGGAGGCGGTGCCGCGGCCCGCCAGGTTCGTCCGCCATCTTCGGTGACCTGGATCCGGCCGTCGTCGGTGCCGGCGTAGACGAGGCCGTCGACCATTCGAGATTCGGCCAGCGCCGAGATCGTCCCGAAGTGCGACATGGCAGCGTGGTCATACAGCGCGTCGACACTCGCAACCCGTTCGCTCACGGCGAGCTCGTAGCGGTTCGGGTTCGTGGTCAGGTCCGGGCTGATCGCGGTCCAAGAGTCACCGCGGTCGTGGCTACACCACACCCGTTGAGAGGCGACATAGATGCGCCCGGCGCCGTGGCTACTCGTGATCAGCGGGGCGTCCCAGTTCCAGCGTTCGGCAGGCTCCGTTGGCTTGGGCAGCGGACGAATGTCGACGAGTTCCATAGTCGACAAGTCATGGCGGAGCACGTTGCCGCCCTGCCACGAGATGTAGCTGATGTTGTCGTCGTCAGGATCAAAGCCGGCGTGGTAACCGTCGGCGCCGAGCACCACCGACCAGTCCTGGTTCCGCACGCCGTCGATGTGCGTGGTCCGTGTCGGCCCTCGCAGCGTGCCCAGGTCCTGGGCCCCGCCCAGCACGTTGGTGAAGGGCACCGAATTGTCGACGGCAACTCGATAGAACTGCGAGATTGGCAGGTTCGACACGTGTCGGAAGTGCTTGCATCCGTCATAGGTCTCGTACAGACCGGCATCGCAGCCGACGATCAGGTGCTCGTCGTTGGCCGGGTCGATCCAAACGACGTGATTGTCGCTGTGTTTCGCCGTGCCGTCTTCGGCCTGGCGGAATGTGGCGCCGCCGTCGGTGGTCACGTGCAGGAAGACGTCGACTTGATAGACCGTGCCGGGGCTCGTCGGCGAGGCGAAGATCTCCTGGTAGTAGTGCGGGCCGGTCCCGCCCGAGAGGTACTCGTTGCGCCGCTCCCAGCTGTGACCACCGTTCGTCGAGCGGTAGAAGCCGCGCTCCTTCTTGTCCGACGCCTCGATGGTCGCGTAGACCAGCTGCGGATCGGCTGGCGTAACGGCGAGGCCGATGCGACCCATGTCACTCGTGGGTAGACCAGCGCTGACCTGGGTCCACGACGCGCCCGCGTCGTGGGTGATGTGGATACCCGAACCTGGGCCTCCGGCCAGGAACGACCACACACGACGACGTCGCTGATAGGTCGCGGCGATGACCGTGTCGGGGTCATCGGGCGCGAATACCGCGCTCGTGACGCCGGTGTCATCGTCGACGTGCAGCACTCTCTCCCACGAACCGCCGCCGTCGGTCGTCTTGTAGAGCCCGCGTTCGCCGCCCGATGACCACAGCGGGCCCTCGGCCGCAACATAGACGGTGTTTCCGTCGCGCGGGTCGACGAGGATGTCGCTGATGTGCTCGGACCAGGCCAACCCGGCATGGGCCCAGGTCTCACCACCGTCTTCGCTGCGATAGACGCCGTCGCCCCAGGCAACGTGGCGACCGCTCACCGCCTCGCCCGTACCGACCCAGATGACATGTGGTCGGCGGGGATCGATGCGAACGCACCCGATGGAGTACGACGGCTGCTTCTCGAAGATCGGCTTCCAGCTGATCCCCGCATCGTCACTGCGCCAAACACCGCCCGAGCCGACGGCGAGGTACCAGCGGCTCGGATGGTCGGGGTGAATGGCCAGATCAGCGATGCGTCCGCCCATCAGGGCGGGGCCAATGCTGCGCAACGGCAGGGCCGCGATCGCCGCTGCCGTCACGTCCGCTTGCATGTTGCCGGTACCCGCGTCGCTCATTGCGCCACGCTAGTCGCCACTCAATCGGTGTCGGCTGTGAACCCGATCCGCATCTTCTCATCGAGCTGTTCCCACAGCGCGATCGACTCGGCCGAGAAGTCGTCGCCCGGACCAGCCAGAGAAGGGGTGGGGTCCGCCGCATAGTGACCGTGTGGATCGTGGCCCCGCACCAAGATCCCGCTTTGGTCCGGTGCCGTTCGGCTGTAGTTGTGGGGTGCGAGGTATTGCACGTTGAGACCGATCCGACGATCGGCCGATGTGTTCGGACGCGACGTGTGCATGGTCCAGCCGTGGTGGAACGACGCCTCGCCCGGGGCGAGCGGCACTGGAACGGCGGCGGAAGCATCGACGCCGCGAATCGTTTGGCCGATCAACAACACGTTGTCGGCATCGTCGGTCGATACATGCTCGACCGCGCCTTGCGTGTGGCTGCCCGGCAGCATCTCCATGCAGCCTGATTCGAGCGTCGCTGGTGCGAGGGCGAGCCACATCGACACTTGCGCGTCATCGTCGACGAGCCCCCAATAGGTCAGGTCTTGGTGCCAGCTCACGTAGCTGGATGCACCCGGTTCCTTGATGATGTAGGTGCTGTTGTACAAGACGATGTCCGGTCCGATGCACTGCTCGACGACGTCGAGCACGCTCGGGTGCGTGCACAAGGTCCATGCCGACGCCAACAACGTGTGCACCTTGTTTCGGTAGTGCACGACCCCTAGGCGCCGCTCGGCCGCCTCCATCGCGTCGCGGTGGGCAGCCGCGTCGGCGGCCGACACGATGCGCACGGGGCTCACATAACCGTCGTGTTCCATTCGTTCACGAACCGAGTTGGCGGGCATCACCAACCTCCTTAGGACCGGATCGACGTAGCGATCACGGAGACGATCTGGTCCGCTTGCGCCGAGGTCATCGCCAGCGGAATACGCATGTCGAGCAGGGTGGCGAGTACGCCAGAAGCAGCCGCAAGCGGCTGGTCGTCGGCGTAGCGCCAATGGTCGGAGCGGCTGGTGAAGCCGGTTGGTTCGTTGGATCCGAACCATTTCAGCGGGACACCGCCTGTGGCTGCCCGCTCGACGACGCCGGCGATGTCGGGGTGCTCCACGTTGAACTGGATCGACGATGCAACGTATTGCTCTCGTTCGTCGCGCGAGGGCACCTCGACCCCGTCGATCTGGCGGAGCCCGTCGGCCAGTTGGCGATAGCGGGCATTCCAGGTCGCCGCCCGGTGCTCCAACATCGACAGCTGCGGGCGCACGAGCGCGGCGACCAGCGCGCTCATGCGCATCGAGAAGTTCGGGGTCGTCAGGCGATGGCGTTCGAACACCTCGTCACTCGGACGGGCACCGTGTTGGCCATACAGCATGTAGCTGCCCGACAGCAATGTCGCCCGAGCGGCGACGTCCTCGTCATCGGTCACCAGCAGCCCGCCTTCGCCAGAGTTGGCGTGCTTGAACGTCTGGGTGCTGAAGCATCCGGCGATGCCAAAGGTGCCGGTCGCACGGCCGTCCCAAGCTGCGCCCATCGTGTGCGCACAGTCCTCGATGACCTTGATTCCCAAGGCTTCGCAGGTGCCGAAGACGTCGTCGAGGTTTGGGATGTGGCCGCGCATGTACGAAAGCAAAAGCCACTGCGCGCCCGTCGCTTCGTGACGTCGGCGGAGGTCCGCGAGGTCGATGTGAAAGCGCTCGGTGATGTCGACGAACACCGGTTGTGCGCCGGCATGCGCAATCGCTCCTGGTACTGGCGCCAACGTGAAGGCGTTCATGAGCACTTGATCGCCACGCTCGACGCCCGAGGCGATCAGCGCGGCTGCCAAAGACGCGCCACAGCTGTTGAACGCAACGCAGTACTGGCGTCCGACGAGCTCGGCGAACTCGGCTTCGAGCAGCGCGGCGTCGGCTTGATCCCCGCCCATCTCGCCGTAGCGGAAGAGCTTGCCGGATTGGAGCAAGTCGTTGACGCGCTCCACCGCCGCAGGTGGGATCGGCTCTTG
>CALLPT010000240.1 GCA_938015575.1 uncultured Acidimicrobiales bacterium | reverse complement strand
GCCAGGAGGCAGCGTGAGTTCCTTGTAGGAGTGGTCGAGCCATTCGGTTTCGAAGGTGCCCGAACCTGCTTGGGCGATGGCCTTGCGCACACGGGAGCCAGCGCCGTCGGCGCCGAAGACGGTGCCGAACGGTTCGCTCTTGCCGTCGTCGAAATGCAGCAACGATGCTTCGAAGTCGACCGACGCAAGTCGCCGATCGAACTCGATCGTGACCCGACCGGTCGCCTCGGCGGCGTCGAGCAGGATCGCGTTGAGGTCGGAGCGCGAGACCGAGTGGATGACCTCGTGCGGCTTGGAGCCGTAGGGAAGCAGGTCGGGGGTGGGGTCGCCGGTGGCGTGCACCATGCGGCCGCGCATCGGGATGGTGATGGCGTCGACCTGATCGATCACCCCGACATCGATGAGGGGCACGATGCCGCGCGTCGCGAGCGCAAGGTTGATCGAGCGGCCGGCATCGATGTCGGTCGTGCGCAGATCGGGGCGACTCTCGAACATGGTCACGTCGTGGCCCTGACGAGCCAGGTAGATCGCCAGCAGCGCACCGGCTTGACCGGCGCCGACAATCACCATCCGGCCCGACGCATCCGACGGGCTCATGCGGTTTCCCCAGCGCGAAGGATCCCGTCGAGGATGTCGACAAACCGGTCGATGTCGCCAAACGAGTTGTACAGCGGCACCGGGGCAGCCCGGATCACGTCGGGCTCACGCCAGTCACACAGCACCCGAGCTTCCTCGAGCGCCTCGAAGACATGCTTCCCCTCCCCTGTAACAACCTGGAGGGCGTACTGACAGCCGCGTTCGTGCAGGGCTCGTGGCGTGATGTTCTCGACCCGCCCGGCGAGCGTCTCTTCGAGTCGGCGGTCGAAGAACTCGATCTGCTTCTCGGACTTGGCCCGCAAGGCAGGCATGCCGCCCGCCCGCTCGATGACATCGAGCGATGCGCGCAGCGCCGCCATCGCCAGAATCGGCGCGTTGGACAGCTGCCAAGACTCGACGGTCGGCATGGCGTCGAACTCGGTCGCCATCGCAAACCGTGTGGCGGGATTGGTGCCCCACCAACCCAGGAATTTGGGTAATGACTGATCGTTGATGTGGCGCTGGTGGACGAACGCGCCGGCGACGCCACCGGGCCCGCTGTTCAGGTACTTGTAGGAGCACCACGCCGCGAAGTCGACATCCCAGTCGTGGAGCGCGAGTTCGATGTTGCCGACCGCATGGGCCAGATCGAAACCGACCTGCGCACCGACCGCATGGCCGGCGGCGACGATGTCGGCCATCGGCATGACCTGGCCCGTGTAGTAGTGGACGCCGGGCAACATGACGAGCGCGAGTTCGTCGCCGTGCTCGGCGATCGCAGCCAGGATGTCCTCGGCGACGAGCGTCTCTTCGCCGGCTCGAGGTTCGAGCGTGATGAGTGACTCGGCCGGGTCGAAACCGCGTTGGCGGATCTGGGACTCGGCCGCGAAATGGTCCGAGGGGAAGGCGTGGGCTTCGATCAGGATCTTGTGGCGTCGCGCGGTGGGTCGGTAGAAGCTGACCAGCAACAGGTGCAGGTTGACGGTGAGCGCGTTCATGGCGACGACTTCGTCACGGTGGCCACCAACGATCGCCGCGAGCTGGTCGGCGACGAGCTCGTGGTAGTCCTTCCAGCCGAGGCGACCGGTGAAGTGGCCTTCGACGCCGAGCGTCGCCCATCGGTCGAGTTCGGTGTTCACGTACTCGCGTGCGAGCTTGGGGAGGGCGCCGAGCGAGTTGCCGACCAGATAGATGCCGTCGGGAATCTCGAACTCGTCGCGGAACGCGGCGAGCGGATCAGCCGCGTCGAGCTCGGCAGCCGTCATGCCTGCGATGGTTGGGCCGTCGCTCACAAGCGAGCTCCGGTGCCGGGGTGGACGACGCTGCAGTTCGGACAGACGCGGGCATCTTCGTCATCGTTGAACGCCGCGAAGAGCGGCGGCAGGTCCTTGTCGATCGCTTGCACTTGGAGCTCGACTCGGTGCACCAAGTGTGAGCAGTTGAAGCAAGCCCACTCGAACCCGTCGAGCTCACCAAGCGGTCGCTGATACTCGACGACGAGGCCGATCGAGTCTGGGTCAGGTCGTTGCGGCGAATGCCGCAGGTTCGGCGGCAGCAGGTAGATCTCGCCCTCGCGGATCGGCATGGGGAACGGCTTCTCCCCCGCCTGGGGCCACAGCCACAGGACCATGTCGCCCTTGAGTTGGTAGAAGAATTCTTCGCGCGGGTCGTCGTGGAAGTCGTTCCGCTCGTTGCCGCCGCCGACCATCATGATGATCATGTCGGCCTCGCGCCACACCTGTTTGTTGGCGACCGGCGGCGTCAGCTCCGCTCGGTGATCGTCGATCCACGCCGCCAGATTGAACGGTCGGCGAGCAAGTGCGCTGGGTGGGTCGTAGTCGAAGGTGGTGTCGTCAGTCATCGGATCCTCATGAGCGTCTGGCTGGTCAGCTGGCCTTGGGCGGTTCATGTTCGCGCTTGGCTGCACGCGTCGCTTCGACCGCTTCGATCGAGTCGGTGAACTCGCGCAGCAGGGCCATCAGTTCGTCGCCGCGGTCGAACTCGGCAAGCGCATCGGCTTCGAGGCGGCGGGCTTCGCCAAAGAGGTCACGGGTCAAGGCAGCACCCGCGGCCGTGACATCGACGATGCGCTGGCGCCGGTCGACGGCGCCATGGGTGCGCAACACCAGGCCGCGCTCTTCGAGGCGACGCACCGCATGGGTCACGGTCGGCTGCGGGCTGAGCGCAGCATCGGTCAGGTCGAGCACCGTGAGCGGACCGAGCTCTTCGAGAACCGCCAGAACACGCCACTCCGACCGGGCCACACCGCGAGCATTGAGCACGGCGTAGAACCGCGACGACAGCGTCTGGTCGGCGCGGCGCAACAGGTACGGCACGTAGCTGTCCAAGAACGCTGCGTCGGTGGCCACGGCCCGACAATAGATTCATCGCAATCTATTGTCAACATTCACATGAATGGATCACTCGATCATCCACTGCGGTCGCCGAGGCCGAAGCGGACGTAACGGGAGCCGATGACTAGCTTGACTTCCATGCACGACCTCGTGATTTCAGGTGGCACCGTCGTCGACGGAACCGGTGCGTCGGCTCGACGCGGCGACGTCGCCGTCAACGACGGCATCATCACCGACGTCGGCGACCTGAGCGGCCAAGCGGCGACCAAGACAATTGACGCCGAAGGCCACATCGTCAGTCCCGGCTTCATCGACGTCCACACCCACATGGACGCGCAGATCGCGTGGGACCCCCTGGGCGAGTGCTCATGCTTCCACGGCGTGACCACTGCGGTGATGGGCAACTGCGGGTTCACGCTCGCACCGGTCAACAGCGACGCCCGTGAACTCGTGGTTCGCAACTTGGAGCGAGCCGAGGACATCTCAGCCGACGCGATGGCGGCCGGCATCGAGTGGAGCTGGGAGACGTTTCCCGACTACCTCGGCTTCGTCGACGCGACACCCAAAGGCATCAACTACGCCGGCTACGTCGGCCACTCGGCGCTTCGCACCTGGTCCATGGGCGAGCGTGCGTTCCACGAAGAAGCCAACGCCGACGATCTCGCCGCGATGGTTCGCCATGTCCAGGAATCGATGCGCGCTGGCGCATTCGGTTTCACCACCTCGGTCTCCGCCAATCACGAGACCAGCGACGACCGGCCCGTAGCCAGCCGCTACGCATCGCGCTCGGAAATCAACGCCCTCGTTGGCGCCATGGGTGCCATGGGCCCCGGCACCATCTTCGAACTCGCGCAGCATCCAAACATGCGCTCGAGCGATCCCGAGGTGCGCGAAGACTACGCCCGTTGGTTGATCGACCTGTCGGTCGACACGGGTGTGATGATCACCTGGGGGATGCTGGCCTTCGGCACCCAGGACCACCTGTGGCGACCCGTCGTCGACCTCGTCGATCGGATCAACGACGCCGGCGGCCAGGCGTGGGGCCAGGCGCACAGTCGCCAGTTCGGCGCGTTGCTCAGCTTCCAGACCCGCTTGCCGTTCGACAATCTTCCGGTGTGGCGCGAGTTTCGGGCGGGCTCGCTCGACGAACAGCGACGGGCATTGGCCGACCCGGCTCTGCGCGAACGCCTGATCCACGAAGCCGACCACGGCGAGTACGGCCGCGCCATCGGGGCCGAGGCTCGCAAACCTGAGTGGCACTATGTGCATCCCGTCACCGCGGGCCTGCCCCCGTATCGCACGATCGCTGAACGGGCCGACGCAGCCGGGCGCTCCCCGATGGAGATCTTCCTCGACCTGGCGATCGAGTCCGACCTGGAACTGTTCTTCATGCAGTCGGCGGCGAACCATGACCAGCAACGCGTGCTGGAGTTCCTTCGTCACCCGCGTGCGATTCCGACGTTCAGCGACAGCGGCGCGCACGTGAGCCAGATCATGGACTCGTCGCTGCAGACCCACATGCTCGGCCACTGGGTGCGCAACGAGCAGGCCTTTACCGTCGAAGAAGCCGTGCACCGCATGACGGGCGTGCCGGCACAAGCCTGGGGCATTACCAACCGCGGCACCATCGCGCCCGGCATGGCCGCCGACGTGAACGTGTTCGACCTCGACACCGTCTCGCCGAACCTGCCCGAACTCGTCTACGACTTGCCTGGTGGCGCTCGACGCTTGCGCCAAACCGCGACCGGCATCAGGGCCACGCTGGTGAACGGCGAGGTCATCGTCGCCGATGCCGAACCAACCGGATCGCTACCGGGCCAGCTCGTGCGCGGGCCGATGACCCAGCGTTGAGCTGGCGGTTCAACAGATTGCCCATGGGCGTCTGTTGTCAGTGCGGCACACTCGCGGCAATCTGTTCATCATGAAGAGACGTGTTCTCCGTGTCGGTGGCGTGGCCGAACCATTCAACTTGCCCTGGATCCAGGCGTTCCAAGGTGGCGCATTCCGACATCTGGGGATCGAGGTCACGTTCACCGAGTACGCGGGCGGCACCGGCGCACTCGTCTCCGCCCTCGAAGACGGCGAGATCGACGTCGCCACGCTGCTCACCGAAGGTGCGGTTACGGCGATCGCACGCGGCCGGGACATTCGCCTGCACAGCGCGTTCACGACCACGCCGTTGACCTGGGGTGTGCACGTCTCGGGCAAGGCCACCCAGACCAAGGTTGCCGAGCTCAAGGGCAAGAAGTTCGCCATTTCCCGCTTTGGCAGCGGCAGCGAACTGATGGCCTATGTCTTGGCGGACCAACAGGGCTGGACGCTCAAGGACAACCAGTTCGTCGTCGTGGGCGGCATCGATGGCGCCGCCGAAGCGCTCCCCAAGCGCAAGGCCCACATCTTCTTGTGGGAACGCTTCGTCACCGCTCCACTCGTGAAAGAGGGCATCTTCAAACGCGTCGGCGACATGGCGACTCCGTGGCCCGCGTTCTACACCGCCGCCCGCAGCGACGTGTTGAGCCATGAACGGGCACTCGTCGACGACATCGTTTCGATCGTGCTCGGCTACGCCGCTGAGCTCAAGGCCGACCCCGAGCGCACCATCGACCTGATCGTCGACCGCTACGGCATGGCCAAACGCGACACCCGCACCTGGCTCGAACGCTGCGACTGGCCGACCGACATCGGCGTCGACACGGGCGTGCTCCTCGAAGTCATGGAGACCATGGAAGAACTCGGCCGCATCGAGTCCCCGGCTCCGCCACTGATGGCGCTGCTCTAGACCGAGCACTCAGCCAGCGAAGAGGTCTCGATCACCGAACAGGCCCTGCGAAGGAGGCCACCGGGTCACTCAAGGAAGCTCTCGGCCGTCGATACTGATGCATCGCCGGCGAAACACAGCGGATGAATGCACCACCGCTGCTGCCCGCATCGTTGCGGGCTCACCATGGACTGGCCACCGGTTCAGTCGGGTCCGGGGAGGAGATCGAACGCGTCGGTGTGGGCAGGGCGGACGATCCGGAAATCTCGTTCATCGAGGGTGGCGATGACGGTCTGGCCGAGACGTTCCGCAATGGCGACGATCGACGCGTCAGCGGCGTCGAGACCGATGTTGCTGTAGGTGCCGAGCAGTTCGATGATCCGGCCCCAGTCCTCGGCCGTGACCGGTTCGACGGTGAGCTGGCCTTGGACAATCGCGGTGTAGAACGCTGCCTCAGCGGCGATGTCGAGCTGGCGGCGGATCAGCCAACCGGCTTCGGCAACTACCAGCGCCGTGGTGACAAGAGGACCCGGATGGGTTTGCAGCAAGGCCAAACAACGTTGATGCATCGGGTCAGCGGCATCAGTGGCCGCGACCAGTGGAGCGGTGTCAACGATCAGCACTATCGATGCCAAACCCGCCCTCTTCGAGCAGTTGTTCGGCCTCGGCAGCGCTCCGCCCGGTGGTCGAAGACCCTGCCGCTGCGAAACTCAGTTTGCGGCGGATGGGCCCGAACCGGGCCGAGATCGTCTCGGCTGCCAACTCGTCGATGCTCACGCCCCGTTGAGCGGCTGCAGCCGCGAGGGCGGCGGCGATCTCGTCGGGGAGTTCGATCGTGGACATGGGGCCAAGTGTAGAACCGGTCGCCGGCGGCGTCACGCGCCGTCCTCACCAGTCGACACCGCCGTGCTCCTCGAGGTCACCGAGACCATGGAAGAACTCGGCCGCATCGAGTCCCCGGCTCCCCCACTGATGGCGCTGCTCTAGCAGACCGCAGTCAGTTATCGAAGAGGTCTTCGATCACCGAGCGGGCTCTGTCGCTGATGGGATCGTCCGGGAAGAACTCGTCCGCAACCGCAAGCACCGCAGCTGCGTTGGCTGTGCCAACGGCGTCGGCGAGCAGCCTCAGGTCCTCCGAGTCTTGGGCGCGAGCCGCCCTCGCCTTGAGGGCAAGCATGTGGTCGGCAGACGCCGAGTACATCGTCAGATTCGGATGATCGAACACCACCGCTCGCCCTGGGTCTGGTTCGGTTGACAGGTACGCGGCGACACCCTCGTTGAACCAACCCCGCGGCAGCTTGAGCTCTGCAGCCACGCGCTGCGTTGCCTTGGTCAGCGGGCCGTGACCCTCGACAACCAGACCGTCGACGTCTCGCGTCATCCGCGTGGCATCAAACAACAGAGCGACAACAACACCTCCGGCGAGCACTGCCTCGGCTCGGACCCGTTCGGCTTCGAGTTCGTCGGCGACCCGCCGAAAGGCCCGCAGCAACAATTCCCGATCGAGCGACGTCACCGAGTCACTCGAGGAAGCTCTCGACCGTCGACATTGATACAACGCCGGCGAAACGCAGCGGGTGAATGCACCATCGCCGCCGCCCGCATCGTTGCGAGCTCGCCGCGCACCGGCCACCAGAACGGCCCCGTACGCAATCGCACCTCCGACGAAGCCCAAGACGGCGCGTCGAACTCGGCATGCCAAGCGAGGTGTTCGGCGACCGCGCCGACGAATGAATCCCATCGACCGTCACCGAGCAACGGCGGCTCGGAAGCCACCAACGCCTTGCGCTGCGCCCGGGCGGCCGGCACGAACTCGTTGGCAATGAAGTCGGACACGATGCTGCGCCACGCCCAGGCCGCGTCGACCTCGCCGGACGCAGAACCGGAGACCGCC
>CALLPT010000239.1 GCA_938015575.1 uncultured Acidimicrobiales bacterium | reverse complement strand
GTTCTCGGTGACCCGCTCGGCCAAAAGGACAAGGCCCATCTCGGGCGTGTTGGCAACATGTGGCGTAATGAGACAGCGTGGCGAGGACCACAACGGATGCCCGTCGGGAAGCGGCTCAGGGTCCGTCACGTCGAGCGCTGCGCCCCCGATCGCATCCGCTGCCAACGCGGCCACGAGTGCATCAGTGTCGACATGGCCACCACGGGCCACATTGATCAACCACGCGGTCGGCTTCATCAACGCGAGCTGGTCGGCACCGATCACGCCCTCGGTTTCCGGGGTCAACGCCAGCGCCAACACGACGACGTCGGCCGCGGGCAACAGGTCGTCGAGTTCAGCGAGCGTGGCGGTCGCGGTGGCACCGTCCATCGGCGCCGAGCTGCGGCGCAACACCGTGGTCGTGCAGCCGAACGGTGCCAGGAGCGGAAGCAGCTCCTCGGTGATCCCGCCGCCTCCCAGGATCAACACGTTGGCACCGTGCAGGTTCTGGCCGACAGGTCCTGACCATGAGGTCTCGCGGGCATAGCCGACCAGGTTGCGAAAGCCGGCCAACGTCATCGCCAGCGCCGCTTCGGCAACCGGGCGCGCATAGACCCCTTTCCCACAGGTCCACAACCGCTTGTTATCGAGCATGTGCAAGAACGGTTCGATGCCCGCGTACGGAAGCTGCACCCAGTCCAGCCCGTCATGCACCATCTCGGGCAACAGCTGCGGGTTCTGCGGGTCCGCCCAGATGAGGGCAGTGGCTTGGTCGATGGGGACGACCTGCGTGCCGCCAGCTTCGACCGCGGCGACAAGACCAGGGCGACGCCAACACTCGGGTTCGACGGCAACAGCTCGTTCCATGCGCGCATCGTAGACGCCACATCGCGCTGTCGTCCCGGTGCCGGAGATGGCGTACGATACCGACGATGGCAACGGCGGAAGAACACGGCGCCACAACGATGGCGACGGACATCACCGCGACTCGGCGCGGGCGATCGATGCGTCGTTCGGTCGCGGGCTTGGTGATCCTGGCGCTCACTCTCATTGCCACGGGTTGCATGATCGAATCGCCCACGCTCGAGCCACTTGCCGCCGACGACACCGCGATCGCAACGCCGACCCCGATCGCCGCGCCGGTCTTCGAGCCAACCGCTGTGCCCGAGGCGACGCCGACGCCACAACCCACGGCCACCCCAGAGCCGACGGCGACGCCGGTTCCTACGCCGGCACCCGACCTGCCGCTTCTCGAGGCACAAACACCGAGCGAGTCGATCCTTCCCGAGACCCTGCAACCGGGGCTGGTGAGCGTGCCGGTCGGTGGGACGACCACGTTCCGCCTGGCGCGTCCGCGCCCCGTGCTCCAACAACCCGGCCACACCTTGATCTATCTCGACGCCGATCGACAGGCCGAGGTCGACATCTTCACGCCGATCGCCAACGATGCCGGTGACGCCTTGGCTGACTTCGAAGCGGTCATCGACGAATTGTCGACCAACCCCGTGTTCGAGGACCTCGGCGAGCTCGAACCGGTGACGATCGCCGGCCTGTCGGCGCGGGTGTTCGAAGGTTCGCTGCTTACTGGAGCGAGGGGCTTCCACACCGATGCGTCGACGATCGGCAACGACTGGGCCGGCTGGTTTCCGCCCGCCCGCATGCGGCTCTGGATCATCGACGCCCCGTCGGGTCCCATCGTGGTGACCGCCGAGTCACTGTTCGATCCGGGCCAGTACGACGACGCGGTCCGTATGGCCGGCGGCCTCCTCTCCACGATCACCTTCGCCGACGCGCCATCCAGCTGACCGAAGCTGCGGATGTCTGACACCCGCAGCTTGGGGAACGGGATGGGGTCACGACGAGGGGTACGGTCGCGTTATGAACGCCTCGCCGTCATCAGCCCGAGAAGCCTCGCAACGACAGTTCGGCGCCAACGCGGCGAACTACGCGACCTCAGAGGTCCACGCGAAAGGAGCGAGCCTGGGACGGATCGTCGAGCTCGTCGCGCCGCAGCCGCACTGGCGGGCCCTCGACATTGCCACCGCCGCGGGCCACACGGCCTTTGCGCTCGCCCCGCACGTCGCGTCGGTCACCGCGACCGACGTCACCAGCGAGATGCTCGACGTGGCCGCAGCTGGTGCCGTCGAGCGCGGCATCGAGAACGTGACCTTCGAATATGCCGACGCGCATGACCTGCCCTTCGACGCTGCAACCTTCGACCTCGTGGTCTGTCGGATCGCCCCGCACCATTTCGAGGATCCCGCCACGTTCGTCGCCGAAGCCGCTCGGGTCCTCGCCCCTGGCGGCACGTTCGGCGTCGTCGACAACCTTGCGCCAGAGGATCCCGCGACGGCCACCTGGTGTGACGACTTTGAGCGCCGCCGCGATCTCAGCCACCTGCGGTGTCTGCCGATCAGTGAATGGCTCGCGCACATCGAAGCGGCCGGCCTCGTCGATGCCGCGGTCGAGACCATGGGCAAGCTGATGAAGTTCGTGCCGTGGGCCGAAAACATGTCCGTGCCTGACGAGGTACGGGCCCAGCTACTCGCCGACTTGGCCGGCGCAAACGAACAAGTCGTCGCGTGGCTCCGACCCGACCTCGGCGATGAACCGTCGTTCGTCTTGACCGAGGGCCTCTTCACCGCCTGCAAGCCATAAGCGGCCTTCCGCATCGCGGCGAGCGAGGCGCCGGGCTACAGCAAGGCCTACAACAATGCGAACGCTCGGACGGCGGAGCGGTTCGCCAGCGCCAGGTTCGTGTCCAGGCGGCTGTCGCTTGTTGCCGGAAACAGCAGTGTTGCGTCGGTCAGCGGGAAGAACGACGGCAGCTGGTTGACCAGAACGTCGCGAGCAGAACTCGTGAAACGGATGTGCCCGGTGCCGTACAGCTCGATGCTTCCCAAGATGCAGCCAATCTGCTGGCCCTCTTTGCGCGTGACCTTGTCGACCCGTGTCGCTTCGCTCTCGTGACGGTCCGAGTCGAGCGTTGCAATGACGATCTCGTTCTTGGGGATCACCGTGGTCGGCCATGCCACCGAGGCATGCGAGGGGTCCACGAGTTTCGAGACACGCACGTCGTTGAGCTCGAGATAGTCGGTCAGCGGGTCGTTCAAGGCTTCGCTGAGGCGCTCGCGGAGGAAGACGGTGCCGGTGATGCGGTGGGCTTCGGTATAGAAGACAACGGACGCAAGAGACATAGTCGGATCCCATCGGCGCAAACACCCCAAATTTGAGGTCTGGGCCAACTTTCTCACGTCATCAGGCCCAAGCGCCACTGTGGCTACGGACGCGCGGTCAACTCCCGCATGCGCGCCAAGACGTCGACGCCCAGCTGATCCCAGACATGCAACAGATCGACAAGCACCCAGTTCTCGCGAATCAGGTCACCTTCGACCCGCCAGAAGTCGAGGCTCCGCATGGTGATCGGCTTGTCCGATGGGGCGATACCAAGCCACCCATCGCCGGTGTAGGTCATGAACATGCCCGGCCAGCAGGTCTCGCCGACATAGTCGCCCTCGGCGAAAAAGTTGCTGGGCGAATCGTCGTAGCCGCCGCCACCACGATCCGGCATGGCGTTGAGGAACGGGATCTGATGGGAGCGGCGAAACCCGTCGATGCCACGAGAAGTTCCGATGCCGGCGGGCCCGTACCACGAGAACTTCGGATGCCAGTACCGGTCCAAGTTCATTGCCTCGACCGGTTCGGCCGGGTGCTTGCCCATGTCGTCGAGCATGTCGAGGACGAGCGCAAGCACTCGGGCGCCACGGTCGTCGTCACGAGGCCCGGCAAGAATCCCGTTCTGCGGCGCCGGACTCGGCACGAGCCACTCACGCCCGAGGCTGGGCCCCATCGGCCAGGCGTTGGCCTGCATCATGACCTCGGGAATATCCCACAGGGCCTGCATCTCGACGATCTGCCCGTCAACGATGCGGAAGAACTCGTGGAACCGCATCGATACGGGTCTTCCCGTCGGCGGAATGTCGAGCCAGCTGTTGGTGAACGTGCCGACATAGTGACCGCAGCAGCCGACCCAGTTGCGCCCGATATCGGTTGTGCCCGCCATGACGAGAAGGTCGCGTCGTTCGATGTCGGGCCACGCGGCCGCTAGCGGTGCGAGCGCTTCGTCGTACCAGCCGACACCCCCGTCGAGGTCTTCGAACGGAAACGCGAGCCGAACCTGCGCATCGGGAGCGAAGACGTCGGCGATGGTCGCCTGCACGCCCTCGGGGCTCCAGTCGTATTGGGCATTGCGCAGCCGGGCGACAAGCGCCTTGTTCTCGGCGTGCACATCAGCGGCGTGCACATCAGCATGGTCCGTCATTGCTCTCCTGGAAGCCGGGCGAGTAGGTCGACGCCGCATTGCGCGGCGAAGTCGATGAGGTCGATGAGCACCCAGTTCTCGTGGAGCTTGTCGCCTCGTCGGACGTAGAAGTCCATGATGTTCTGGCCGATTGGCCCGCCCGTTGGTTCGATGCCGCGGAACGCCACGCCGTCGAACGTGCCTTGCAGGCTCGGCCAGCCGGTGAAGCAGGCCGTCAGCCCATCGGCGAAGCGTGCCTGGTGGAAGCCACCGCGCCGGTTCGGAAAGCTGGCGACCGATGGTCCTTGGGCCCAGTCTTGGAACTCC
This sequence comes from uncultured Acidimicrobiales bacterium, assembly GCA_938015575.1. Lineage (GTDB taxonomy): Bacteria > Actinomycetota > Acidimicrobiia > Acidimicrobiales > UBA10347 > UBA10347. The sequence continues at coordinate 7,074 of CALLPT010000239.1, read as the reverse complement.
TGAAAGCCGTAGGTGCTGCCCACACCCCAGGGCCCGTACCAGCGCATGTCGTCGTGCCAATACGCGGCCATGCCCATCGACTCGAGGCTTGCCCCGTCGAGCCGGTTGCAGCCACCGAGCATGTCCTCGACGAGCTGGAGCGTCTCCTGGCTCTCGGCCAGGTCGATAGGTCCGTGATGCATCGTGTCGCCATCCTGGGGCCCTGGTGGGAGCTGGTTGCGAGCCGGGACCGGCGGCAACAGATCGAAGCCGGCTTGTGCGCCAAGCGCGATCAGGTCGACAAGAACCCTGATCTCGACGATCTGGTCGCGCTCGACGCGATGAAACATGCCGTATCGCAGCCGCGCCGGTTCGCTCGTACCCGGGACACCAAAGCATGTGCCTTGCCGCGGCCCGGACCACTCGCCGGTCTCGGCCACCCACACGTTGTCTTCGAACTCGCCGCCGAGGAACACGTACGCGTCTTGCGTCAGCGGAACGAACGCCCCACCGAGCGCGGCAATGAACTCGGCCGCAACGGCCTCGCGCCCGACCAGATGTCCCAGGGGAACAAATCCGTGCAGCTCCGTATCAGCAGCGAGGCGATCGAGGTCGATGTCGGCGACGGACCCGCCGGACCCGCGCAGCGGACCCCAGAAGTCCCACACCAGCTGCTTGGCGTGCAGGATCCGCCCCATGCGATCAGTTCCAGAGGCGTTCGGAGGCAAGCGCGGCGCCTTCGACCAGCGAACCAAGCTTGGTGTAGGCAACTTCGGGATCGATGCCCGCGTAGCCGGCAAAGGTGGAGAAACCGCAGTCGACGCCGGCCATGACCCGCTCGCGCCCGACGATCCCGGCAAACGTTTCGATGCGTTGGGCGACGAGTTCGGGATGCTCGACGAAGTGGGTGGTCGAGTCGATCACACCCGGGACAAGCACCTTGTCGGCGGGGATGTCGGCCTCGGCAAACGCCTTCCACTCATGGGCATGGCGGGGGTTCGCAGCTTCGAACAACAGTGCCTGGGGCCGGGCCTCCAGCGCGATCGGCAGGACCTGTTCCATCGGGGCGTCGTGGGTGTGCGGACCTTCGTAGTTGCCCCAACAGATGTGGAGTCGCATCTGCTGCGGATCGATGTTGCGGGTCGCGTGATTCAGCGCCTCGACGTGAATGTGAGCGAGCCGCTCGTACTCCTCGTCGGGTTGGCCTTTGAACATCATGTGACGGCCGAGACCAAGATCGGGCGAGTCGAGCTGGAGCACGAACCCGGCGGCAACGATGGCTTCGTACTCGGCCGACATTGCGTCGGCGAGGGCGTAGAGATAGGCCTCGTGGTCGGCGTAGTGGCTATTGGGCTGAAACAGCGCGATGACACCCGGCGACGCGGCATTCATGAACGCGTCAACCGGCTGATGCGCGTCGACCGCGGCCCGCAAGTTGGCCAGGTCGGTGTTGCACGGCTCCATATCTTTGACGGCGATCGGGCCTACACATTGGGGACGCTTGTAGGTCGGGGTTCCGCCGGTCTTCGCCTGCCGCTCGAGGAAGGAGGGAAAGTCCTCGAGGTCGGCAGGCGCCCGGCGAGGGCTGTCGCCCTCGAACCCGGTGATGCGATCCTTGATATAGGTCGCATACGAGAGCTTGCTCATCTCGCCATCGCTGACGGCGTCGATGCCGACTTCGACCTGGCGACCAACGACTTCGACAACGGCCGACGCGATTTCGGAACAGTGCGCGTCGAGGTCGACCGGCTCTTCGTTCTCGATGGCGAAGATTCCCCGCGTCACGGCCTCGCTGCGAGGAAGCGACCCGACGTGGGTCGTGAGGATGCGATCAGCGCTGGTCTTCATGTGAGTGCCTCGTGGCTCGTGCGGTCGAAGAAGTGGAGTCGTTCCGCGTCGACGTTGATCTTTATGGTTTCGCCGACCTGGGCGGTGCTGCGGGGGCTACAGCGGGCCGTGCATCGGCTGATCGAGTCGTCTCCGAGTTCCTCGAGCGCGTCGGGGTCGCCACTGTCGACGTGCGTCGCGGCAATGCCGAAGTGCAGCAGTGTCTCGGCGCCGAGCGCTTCTCGGACATCGATCGTCGCCGTCAATCGCTGGTCGTCGGGATGCGACGGGTCCACGGCGGCGTCTTCGAGATCCTCGGGACGCACGCCGACAACCAGAGGCTCACCGATGCGACCCGCAAGCGAGTCGCGGCCGGTGACGACCTGATCCGGCACGCGGATCGTTTGGTCGCCCAGGCTGACCTGATAACCGTCGCCGTTCGACTCGATGCTGCCCTCGTAGAGGTTCATCGATGGCGACCCAATGAACGCGGCGACAAACACGTTGGCCGGATTCGCGTAGAGCTCCTCGGGCGCGGCGACCTGTTGCAGAAGACCATCCTTGATCACCGCGACGCGGTCTCCCATGGTCATGGCCTCGACCTGGTCATGGGTGACGTAAAAGGTGGTGACGCCCAGGTCGCGTTGGATCCCGGCGATCTCCGCTCGCATCTGGACACGAAGCTTGGCGTCGAGGTTCGACAGCGGTTCGTCCATGAGGAACACCGATGGCCGCCGCACGATCGCGCGACCCATGGCGACGCGTTGGCGCTGGCCACCGGACAGGGTCGCCGGCTTTTTGTCGAGCTGTTCCATCAGCTCGAGGATGCGGGCGGCATCGCCGACCTGGTCTTCCTGTGCCTCTTTGGCGACCTTGCGCAGCCGCAGCGGGAAGCTGATGTTCTCGCGCACCGACATTTGCGGATAGAGCGCATAGTTCTGGAACACCATGGCGATGTCCCGGTCCTTGGGCTGCACATCGGTCACGTTGCGGTCGCCCACGTACAGATCGCCGGTGCTGATCTCTTCGAGACCGGCGATCATGCGCAGCGCGGTCGATTTGCCACAGCCCGACGGGCCAACCAGCACCAGGAACTCGCCGTCCTCGAGCTCCAAGCTCAGATCGGTGACGGCCTGGAACCCGTTGGGGTAGATCTTGGTGATCTTGTCGAGTTTCACCGGCGCCATGGCGCCCTCCTCCATTGAACGAAATTGATGACCTGTGGGGGTGTCATGGACCCAGAAACCGCCTCAAGAACCGGGGTTGGGGGCCGGGGCGACACGTTCGCCGCGATCGAAGGCTTCCCAGCCCTCGCCGTTGAAGCAATCGACACCGAGTTGAGCAAGCACATGGGGGAAGTCGACCGACACCCAGTTGTCGACGATCTTGCCGTCGACGACCTTCCAAAAGTCCATGTAGCGGATCTCGACCCGCTTGCCGGTCGGGGCAATGCCCATGAACTCGCCTGAGTGCACGGCCTCTTGGCGACCGAATGCGGCCGCCCACTCCCCCATGAACAGGCGGGCTTCGTCGATGCACGTCTTGTCACTGAACGCGGCCTGGAACGGCTTCTGCCAGTTGTCCTGAAACTCGCGCAGGCCGGTCTTGGTGCCGCATCCGGCATTACCCATCCAGCGGAAGGACTCGGTGAAGAACTCGCCGATATCAGCGATGCGATGGTCGTTGAGCCCGTCGACCATGCCCTCGATGACTGCACGGGTCTCCTCGGTCTTGGCCAGATCGGTGTCACGCGTGAGCGCGGCCTGTTCGGGGCGGCTGCCCTTCATCGGTCCGTGGCTTTCATCGGTCCGTGGCTTTCACTGTTCCTCCTGTGGTTCATCGCCGAAACGTTCGAGTCCGAGTTGGCGCCGCATGCGAGCCAGCACATCGAGCCCTTGCATGTCGAGCCAGTGCAGCAGGTCGATGAACACCCAGTTTTCGGCCAGCTTGTCGCCGTCTCGGCGGTAGACGTCAACCACGCGCATGTCGGCCGGACGGCTCGCCGGCATGCCGAGGAACCCGCCCGTCGGCGTATTCGTCAGGTTGGCCCAGCCGAAGAAGCACGCGTAGTCGCCTTCGGCGAAGCGGGCGATGTGGCCGTTGAAGATCTTGTCGGTGAGGCCGAACCGGAACGGATACGAGTGCTGCTGTTGATAGCGATCGATCGTGTAGGTCGCACCGATGCCCTCGGGCCCCGACCAGATCATGTCTTCGGCCCACGTGCGAGCCATGACCTCGTAGGGCACGACGTTGACGCCGGTCTCGTTGGCGACCTCGTTCGCCGCCGAAAGGTCAGCGATCATCTCGTTGACCAGCGCCATCGTGGCCTCGCCCTCGGCCGGGTCGCGCTCGTCGTAGAGAAGTCCGCCGTGCGTCATCGGACCCGGTTGGATGTGTGCCGAACCGGTCGATGGCGGAAACGGATCATGGCCCGCTTGGCGCATCACACTCGGGATGTCCATGAACATCGCGGTCTCACTGATCCGACCATCGGCGTCGACTCGGTTGAACTCGGCGTAGCGGACGAAGCACATCTTGCGCGTCGGTGGAATGTCGAGCCACGGAGCATCGTGCAGACCCAGCAGGTGCCCCATCTCACACACCCACGTGCCGTCGTCGCCATCGACGTCGTTCTTCCCGGCCAGAAACACATCGGCTCGACGTTGCAGCGGGGCCATGGCGGCACGAAGCGGCTTCCAGAACACCTGGGCCACCGCGGCAGCACCGACCTGTTCATAGAACGGATGCATGCCTCGCCACAGCCATTCGCCGGTGGTGAATCGGGCCAGCGCGGCCTCGATCCCATCGACCGCGGCTTGGTCGAGCGCGACATGGAAGTCGCGCACGATCTGCTTCGCCTCGGCCAACTCGGTCATCGCATCAACCCTTCACCGCACCGGCCCCGAGGCCCTTGACCAGGTGCTTCTGGAACAAGATGATGATGATCACGATCGGCAAGGTGATCGACACCGATGCCGCAGCAGCTTCGGTGATCGTTCGGCTCGACTCGCCGCCAGTGAGAGACACGATCGCGACAGGCAAGGTCCAGTTGGTCGGCGCGAGCACCCGCACGAACAAGAACTCGTTGTAGGCGAGCAGCATCGTGAACAGTGACGTGGCGATGATGCCCGGCCACATGATCGGGATGATGACCTTGCGAAACGCCTGGAAACGCGAGGCGCCATCGATCATGGCGGCTTCTTCCATCTCCTTTGGCACGTCCATGAAGAACGTGCGGAACATCCAGATCGTGAACGGCTGGTTGATGGCGACGAGCGCCATCACGATGACCAGGCGCGAGTCGAGAATGCCGAGTCGCTGCGCACCGAAGAAGTACGGCAGGATGAACGCGGTGCGAGGCAGCGCCCGGAAGCCCAGCGCGATGATCAGGATCACGGCACCTGAGATGCCGGTGTAGCGGGCCAGGCCGTAGCCGGCGAGCAGGCCGATCGAGATCGAGATGATCATGGTCAGCACGGTCACGATGATCGAGTTGATGAAGAAATCGAACTCATCGTTCACTTCGAACACCCGCGGGAACCACCAGAAACCGATGCCCAACACGAGTCCCACCGAGGTGAAGTACGGCCAGCCCCGGTTGCGGTTGCGCAGCATGGAGGCGCCGAGTGCGATCGGTGCGGCGACAAAGACCAACAAGGTGATGAGGACGCCGACCATGCGCCAGAAGCCACCGTTCTCGGTCTCCCACAGGCTCCATTGGTCGCGCTCGGACAGATAGATCTGCAGCACACGGGCGAGGCCGACCAGCACGACACCGAGCACACCCAGCCCGATCGCACTTGCGGCCGATGAACTGCCCCGGGATCGAATCAGCAGGACGGCGGCGGCCAGCAGCAGGGCGACCAGTACGACAAAACCCAGGATCGCCAGGTTGTTGGCGCCGGTCAACTCGTCGTCGAGCAGTCGGGGCACGGCGAGCCACAGGCCGAGCACCGCAACCACGCCGGTGCCGAGCGCCAGCATGCGGCCGGTCTTGTCACCGGGTCCGTTGGCGATCAGGCGGCCGACCTGGCCGAGAAGAATTGCCACGACGGCAAAGGCCACGATGAACCACAAGACGTGGAACATGTTGATCTCGTCGTCGTCGAGCCAGAACGCGTTGTACGCATTTGCCGTTGTTTCATAGCCCCAGAGGACTGGCTCTTTCTTGGCGACATCGCGGGTGAACTTGATCGACGTCTGGAACGTCCACACGAACGGCAAGATCGACCAGACGACGAGCACCATGAGCGTGCCGTGGACACCGATGCGGCTGAGAAGCGATGGAGACTTCATCGCAGGATCACCTTGTGCTGCGTGCGAACGCCGAGCGCCAGCGAGCATTGAGATGGAGATGGCTTGCGCATGCTTACGTCCTCTCCGAGATCTGGTCCTTGTAGCTGCGCCACAGGAACGGGATGAGGACGACGAAGATGCCGATCACGTTGAGCACGGCAATGGCGAAACCTTTGCCGAGGCGTCCGATGTTCGGGTCGGTGGCAACCCGCACGTTGTAGACCTGAAGCGAGTGTGCGTCGGTGAAGCGGCGCCCGGCCCACACGAACACGCTGTCGAAGACTCGGTAGGCATCCATGATCGAGATCAGGGCGACGAACAGGATCAGCACCCGCAGGTGCGGCAGGGTCACGTGCCAGAGGTTGCGCCAGTAGCCAGCGCCGTCGATGGCGGCCGCTTCGTAGCGCTCACTCGGCAGGGTTTGGAGGCCGGCGAAGAACGTGATCATCGCGAACGGGGTCACGTACCAAATGGCCTGGATGATGATCAGCCATTGCACGTTGCTCGCCGTGACGGCCAGCGGATGGTCGGTGATGACTTCCCAAAGCCATGAGAGCAGGCCACCGCGGTCGAAGAGATCCTTGTAGATGAGCGAGCCGACGACGGGGGTCACGATGAAGGGCAGCAGGAGCGCCGCCATGTAGAACGCTCGACCTCGCACGACCTTGTCGAGGAGCAGCGCGATACCTAACCCGAAGATCATCTGGGTGGGCACGGTGATGGCGACGAACTTGAGGGTGAACCGCAACGATGCCCAGAACTCGGGGTCGCTGAGCACGTCGGTGTAGTTGTCAAGACCCACCCACTCGGGGTTGTTCAGGTCGCGAAGCAGCAGCTGATTCATGCTGAGCCAGATGGTGGTCACCAACGGCACCACCATCAGGATCATCATGATCGCCACGCTGGGAATCGTGAATCCCCAGAACGTCTTCCTTGTCACCGTTCGTTCTCTCCCCCACAAACCGTTCTGTG
>CALLPT010000238.1 GCA_938015575.1 uncultured Acidimicrobiales bacterium | reverse complement strand
ACCGAATAGGTCGTCTCGGTTCGGGGCCCGGGCCGCACCGGCAGCGCGACGGGCTCGGCTGGGGTGGCGAGCGGCTCGCTCGATCCGCAGGTGGCCAGTAACGCGAGCACCAGTGTCAACGCGGCGACTGCAAGCTGTGTTTGGCGCCTGATCATGTTTCCGTCTCCCGTCTTCTCAGACCGTGGTGTTCGTGGCAATCGCCGTGGACCCGCAGAGCGAACGATCGACGCCCGCCAGCCGAACGTTGGGCGAGTGCTGAGATCGGGCCGTGCTGGCGGTGCGGGCGGTGCGCTCGATGGTGCTCGGGGAGCTGCTCGCCGGTCGCGTCGGCCAGCAGGCGAGCGCTGAACAACGCGGTGGCGGCAGTCAACAACGCGGTTGCGGCGGCGAGCCAGATGGTGACGCCGCCGCCGAACGCCGCATACGTCGCTCCGGCCACGATCGGCGCAACCGTCGAAGCCATGGCCGACACGCTCGTATTGATGCCCTGGACCTGGCCTTCTTCTCGTTCGTCGGCGGCTTGGGTCACCACCGATTGGAGCGTGGGCATGACGAGCGCCAGGCCGACATTGACCAGGAACGACAGCGGCAAGAACACGATGACCGATGTCGGAAACCGCACGAAGAACAGCGCCACCGGCAAGATCACGAGCCCGGCCAACAGGGTGCCAACGTCGCCGAGGCGCTTTTCGAAGAACCGCAGCGTCACCATTTCGTTGAAGATCAGAAACACGCCTGTGGCCAACATGAGCAGACCGACCGACGCCTCACTGACCCCGAGGCGGTCGACGTACCAAAGCGCCAGGATCGTGGTGTAACCACCGAACGTGAGCGTGAACAGTCCTTGGATCGAGAACAGCCGGTACAGGGTGGTTCGTCCGGTGAGCGTGCGAGCCTTGCTGATCAGGTTGAGCTGGTGCAACGGGTTGGCGTCGAACTGCGGCGACCGCAGTTCGGGCGGAAGTGACTCGGTCAACGTGGCCGTCATCCAGATCAGCGTTCCCACCGAGATCGCAAGCGCCAGAATCGCCGGCCCCAAAAACCCCAGCGACGAGGCGGCGCTGTAGGAACCCATCGCCGGCCCGAACAGCAACGCCACCCCGGCGATGGCGCCCTGCATCGAGAAGACACGGGTGCGGGCATCTTCGTCGACGACGTCGGCCAGATAGGCGGCGGCGACCGAGGCGTTGCCGCCCGTCAACCCGTCGACGATACGCGAGGCGGCGATGAGGGCCAGAGCGAACCCGGCAGCGTCGGTGACGAAGTAGGCCGCTCCGAACAGGAGCCAGCTCGCCGCGGTGCCGGCTTGGGACACGAGCAGGATCGGGCGCCGTCCCCGATGGTCGGCCAGGCTGCCGAGAATCGGTGCGGCAAAGAACTGCGCCGCGGGATAGGCGGCAATGAGCAGCGCGAACACGAAGTCGGACTGGCCGAGGTCGCGCACGACGAACGGGAGCACGGGAATGAGGAGCGTGCCGCCGATCGCATTGACGAACGTCAGCAACAGGATCGGCTTCGCCTCGCGTGGAATGTCGTCGAACACGATCGTGACCTTAGATGGCGCAGCCCCGGGCAGCCTGCGGCGCCGCCAAGCCAGGGCGGGGCAAGCCGCGTCGGTGGCAGCCGCGTCGGTGGGAGGGCGAGCGGCCGGGCCGTCGAGGCCTACGTCGGCTCGCTGGTCTCGGCCCAGCCGAGCCGGGCCGCCAGCACCGCAAGCCCGAACGTCAGGCCCGACACAACCCAGAACGCGAGCCGCCATCCGTCGATAAAGCTCGCGGCCGCGGCCGGGGTGTCCTCGATCTCGCCGAGCGGGATGTCGAAACCTTGGTTCCGAAGCACGGCCACGACGATCGCGGCGGCGAGCGCCTGGCCGACCACGTTGCCGACGGTGCGCGTGACATTGGTGAAGGCGCCGCCGACACCAAACGAGTCGGGTGGGGTGGCGCCGAGCATGGCGCTCGAGTTCGGCACGTTCCACGCGCCCATGGCCAGGCCTTGCAGGAACGCGGCCAGCATGAGCCAGCCCCACCGCGTGTCGACGGTGACGAAGCTGAGCGCCAGGAACACGATTCCTTGGAGACCCAAACCGAGCAGTGTCGGCACCCGCGGCCCGACCCGGTCGTAGACCCGGCCCGCGATCTGGGCCGACAACCCCATCCCGATCGCGAGGGTCGAGATGATCAGGCCAGTCAGGCCGCCGCTGAGCTTGAGCACGCTGAGCAGGAGAATGGGCAAGAGCAGGGTCATGGCCGTTGCGGCCGTGAACCCGATCCAACGGACCAAGGTTGCCGTGCGGAAGGCGCCGATCTCGAACAGTCGAAGGTCGAGCATCGGCGTCGGCGATGCCAACTCGGTTCGCACATACCCAGCGCCGAAGCCAAGGGTCAGGAGCGCTCCGGTCGCGATCGGCCACGACCCCCACGGCCAGTCGAACGGGTTGTTGATCGTGACCGTCAACAGGGTGATCGCAGCAACCGAAAGCAGCACTGCGGCCGCGCCGCTGCGTCGACTCGAGGTTGCTGGCTCGTCGGGGGGAATCAGCGCCAGTACGAGCAACACCGCGATCGCCGACGGAATCGCCAGCAGGGCGAAGATCACTCGCCACGACAGCACGTCGAGCAGCAACCCGGTCAGGAATGGTCCTGTCGCCGAACCAACACTGACCGCTGTCGTCTGCGCCCCCATGGCCAAACCGCGTTCCTCGGGAGGGAACGATGCGACGAGCAGGCCGGTGCCGATGGATTGCACGAGCGCGTTGCCGACCGAGGTCACGATGCGCGCCACGATCACGAGGGCAAAGGTGGGCGCCAGACCCGTGATCGCGCTTCCGAAGCCGAACAGTGCCATCCCGCCAGCTAGGACACGGCGCCGGCCGAGGCGATCGCCCAGGTTCCCGAGTGGGAGCAGGAACGCAGCGACGATGAGCGATTCGATGATCACGACCCAACTGACGGTCGCGAGCGTCACCTGAAACTCGTCGGAGATCGAGGTCAGGACGAGGAACGACATCGTCGATGCAAAGACGATGGTGACGTACGTGAGCGCAATTGCGCTGAAGGCACGCCACCGCGCGTTGTGTTGCGTCACGGCCAGCGACGCTACTGCGCCAGGGCGAAGTCGCAGGCAACCCGTGGACACGACGCCCACCGCACTCGAGCCGACCACACACGAGCCGACCAGTCTCGAGGCGATCCTCGTTGCGCACCCGAGGCGTCGAGGGCGTCATCTGCTAGACCAGAGCCCGTAGCTCATTGGCGCGAGCGAACCACAAGGGCTGTGGAAGGCCCTCGAGACAACGGGGACAAACTTGGCGATTCCGAGCGGCACGGTGACGTTCGTGTTCGCAGGCGTCGTCGACTCAACGGCGTTGTGGCAACACGACGAACACGTGATGCGCGACGCGCTGGCCGAACTCGATCGCATCGTGGGTGCGGCATGCGGTGCACGCGGAGGTTACGTCTTCAGTACCGCAGGCAACGCGTTCGGCATCGGGTTCTCTCACCCGTCCGAAGCTGTGGCCGCCGCTGTCGAACTGCAGCGCACGCTTGCCGGGCACGAGTGGCCGGGCCTTGCCCTGTCGGTGCATATCGGGATCCATCTCGGCACGGCCGATGAGCGTGGCGGCAACTACTTCGGGACCGCCGTGAACCGTGCCGCTCGAATCCAAGCCCTGGCCGACGGTGGTCAGGTGCTCCTGTCGCATGCGATGCAGGTCCTCACCGGGTCAACGCTGCCCGAGGGCGTGACGGCGGTTCCGCTCGGCCTCCACCGGCTGAAGTCGTTCGACCAGCCGGAAGAACTTTTTCAGCTCGTCGGCGACGGCTTGGCGCCGGTCGCCGCGGTTTCCACCACGGCCTCCCGCAACAGCCTGCCGACGCCGATGACCGACTTCGTGGGCCGGGCCGCCGACATCGATGCGCTTGGCCGACTGATCGCTCCGGGCGTACTCGTCACCGTCGCCGGGATCGGAGGCCTCGGCAAGACACGGATCGCGATCGAAGCAGCGAGCGCCGCCCAACACGGCTTCCCCGACGGGGTGTGGTGGATCGACCTCGCACCACTGATGGCGGACTCCGACGTCGCCGCACACGTGGCGGCTTCGCTCCAACTCACGTTGCAACCCGACATGGAGTCGATCGACTCCATCATCGACGGCCTCGCCCGCCAGACCGCACTTGTCGTCGTAGACAACTGCGAACACGTCATCGACGAGATCGCACCTGTTCTCAGCCGCATTCGCCGAGACTGCTCCCAGGTCTGCGTCGTCGCCACCTCGCAGGTTCCCTTGAGCATCGCTGGCGAAGCAGTGCTGTCGTTGGCGGCCTTGGATACGACTTCCGATGCAGTCGACCTGCTGGTCGCACGAGCGCAGGAGAACGACGCCTCGTTCGATCTGGACCGGTGGCCACGACAGGACCTCGAGGATCTGTGCGAGCGCCTCGACGGTCTTCCGCTTGCGATCGAGATGGCGGCGGCGCGGCTCCGGGTGCTGTCACCGCGAGACATCATCGAGCGGCTTGACGATCGGTTTGGCTTGCTTACCTCGAATGTGCGCGATGCCGCCGAACGGCACCAGTCGCTTCGCGCCGCTCTCGATTGGTCCTACGACCTGCTCGAACCGCGCGAACGGCTCCTACTCGACCGGCTCTCGATCTTCACCGGCACCTTTGATCTGCCCGCGGCATCTCGGGTGTGCGGCGACAGCAAGCTCGACGAGTTCGATGTCCTCGATGTGCTCGCAGCATTGCTGGAGAAGTCGCTCGTCAGCCAAGTCGATGGTGGCATCACCATGCGTTATCGCCTGCTTGACAGCGTGCGTCACTACTGCGCCAGCCACCTCGATGAACAGCATCAACGTCAGCTCCGTCGAGCCCTCGTCGACTACTTCGTCGCGGTTGCTGACGCGAACAACCTCAAGTGGTTGGGTGACACTCGCGCCGACTTCGACATCGCCCGGCGGACCTTTGTCGACGAGTGGCACAATTTTCGCACCGCCGTGGCGTGGGCGATCGAGGTGGACGACGCGCACTCGTGCGATGTCATCTTCCGTGCCCTGTGGGCCTTCTCCTTTGAGACGTTCCGCAACGAGATCGGCGGCTGGGGCCGGGACGCCATGCGCCTCACGACACCGCCAACCGTCGCGTACGGCATCTGTGCGATGACCAGTCAGTCGACCCCTGCGTCGATCGATCTGCTCAACACCGCGATTGCGGCCGTCGACGAATCCACTCCGGATCAGGGCGCCTGCTTCTGTTACAGCGTGCTGTCGTTCACCTATCAGGCGCGCGGCGACGCACTCGGTCTCGAATACGCGAGACGCGGGCGTTTCCATGCCGCATCCATCGGCCCGTCGGAGATCGCCTTTTACGACGCCAACTTGGCGGGCATGTTGACCGACGATGCCGAAGCCGAGCGCTGCGCCGCATCGGCGATGGCCTACATCCGACGTGCGTCCAGCCCTATGCGGGCAACGTGTGTTCCGCCGCTCGCCTGGTTCGAAGCCAAGCGAGGTCGACCCGAGATCGGCTACGAGCTCTGCAAAGAGGGCGTCGAGATGTGTCGCGGCGCCGGCATCCATTGGGCGCCGACGATGGCGCTCGCCTATCGGGCGCGGATCTCATTGCGCTTTGGCGTGGGCGATCCCGTGGCGTCGCTGCGGGAAGCGGTCGAGATCGGCCGCGAAACTCGGGCTTGGTTCGCCGTGTGGCTTGCGCTCGCCGAGTCGATTCCCTGGCTCCGCGAACACAGCTACCTCGATGTTGCCGAAGCGATCGAGGGCTATATGGACGCCAAAGGCATGTGGTATCGCCGTCCTACGACCGCTGCTGAACCAGCAGGGGTGCTTCGCTTCCCGGGCATCAAACGCGACGAACTCATCGACTTCGTTCTGGCCGAGCTCGATGAGCAGCTCACCGGCGAGCCGAGCTTGGGTTACGGGAAGACGCCGCGTTGATCCATCACCGTCGTGAGGCGACGGAGCGCGACGACATAGGCGGCGTCGCGCAGCGAGCACGCGAACTCTTTTGCGGCGGCCAGCGTTTCGTCGGTTGCCTCGTGGAGCAGGCGGCGTAGTCGGCTGTCGACGTCGGCGAGCGTCCACGCGTCGCCGGCGCGGTTCTGCACCCACTCGAAGTACGAGACGGTGACACCGCCGGCGTTGCCGAGAATGTCGGGGATCACGGTGATGCCGCGGTCTTCGAGCACCTCTTCAGCTTCGGGGGTGGTCGGGCCGTTCGCGCCTTCGATCACCACGGTCGCTTGGATGTCGCGAGCACGATCTGCGCACAACTGGTTCTCGAGCGCTGCCGGGATCAGCACGTCGCAGTCGACGCGCCAGAATTCTTCTTCGGTCAACGGTTCGCCGTCAGGGGCGCCCTTGATGCCGCGATGTGTCGACGTGTACTGCCACAGGTGTTCGGGGTTCATGCCGTCGGGGTTGTGAATCGCTCCGGTGTGATCGGCGACCGCGACGACGATGGCACCGGCTTTGACCAAGGTTCGTGCCGCGTGCTCACCAACGTTTCCGAAGCCTTGGACCGCGACACGCTTGCCGTCGATCGTGTCGCCGGTGCGGTTCAGCCAGGCGTCGAGGACAAAGGTCAGTCCCTGGCCGGTTGCCTTGTCGCGGCCACGACTGCCGCCGGTGGCGACGGTCTTGCCGGTCACGACGCGGCGCACGGTGTGGCGGTCTGCGGCCGAGGCCATCGAAGAATAGGTGTCCATCATCCACACCATCGTTTGGGCGTTGGTGCCCATGTCAGGAGCGGGGATGTCATGGTCGGGCCCGATGTTGGAGCCCAAAGCAAAGGTGAAACGGCGCACGATTCGTTCGAGCTCTTCGGCGGAGTAGGCCCGGGGATCGATGGCGATGCCACCTTTGGCTCCACCGAACGGGATATCGACGAGCGCGGTCTTGAAGGTCATCCAGGTCGCGAGTGCGCGGACCTCGTCGAGGTCGACGGCGGGGGAGAAGCGCATGCCTCCCTTGAACGGGCCGAGCGCGTTGTTGTGTTGGACCCGGTAGCCGGTCAACACTTCGATGCGCCCGTCGTCCATGCTGACGGGGAAGTTGACGATCACCTCGTTCGTGGGCGAAGCGAGGATCGCTCGGTGGGCGTCGGTGAGGCCGAGCAGGTCTGCCGCCCGCTCGAACTGACGAACAGCGTTGAGATGCAATGAACTCACGAAGGAACAGTACGGCGGGAAACACGCCGATGAGAGGGCATCACCACAGAAATCAGACATGACCAAACAAGATTGAGCCAGCCGACCGCATTGGGTACTGCTCCCAGATAGGCGCATCTTTCCTGATTTTCTCCCGCGAAAGCCTTGCGATCGAACGGTTGTTCGAATTACTCTGCTGTCATTGCGAACAAGCGTTCGTGTGGCGTGGCCGCAGTCAGCCGTCGAACGGGTTGGTAGCCCCCTCGGAACGAGGGTGGGAACCGGCTCCGGCGAGACTGTCACACCCCCCTCGTAACGTCTCAATCACCTTCCCCACCACCACCGCCCGACCCCAGCAGTCGCAGATTGCATTTGCTTCGGGCACGAACAAGGAGACACCCAGTGGAGCGAGACAAAGCCCTCGACATGGCCCTCAAGCAGATCGAAAAGAACTTCGGTCAGGGCGCCGTAATGAAGATGGGCGAGCGTGGCTCGATGACGGTCGAGGCGGTTCCGACCGGTGCGCTCGCACTCGATATTGCCCTCGGCATTGGCGGCATCCCCCGTGGCCGTATCGCCGAGATCTTCGGCCCGGAGTCGTCTGGTAAGACGACCTTGGCCCTGCATCTTGTCGCTGAAGCGCAACGCAACGGGGGCATCTGCGCCTTCATCGACGCCGAGCACGCCCTCGATCCGATCTATGCCAAGGCCATCGGCGTCGATGTCGACGAGCTGCTGATCTCGCAGCCCGACACAGGCGAGCAGGCGCTCGAAATTACCGACACGCTCGTGCGCTCCGGCGCTATCGACGTGCTGGTCATCGACTCGGTTGCCGCACTTACACCTCGTGCTGAGATCGAAGGCGAGATGGGCCAGAGCCACGTCGGTCTCCAGGCCCGACTCATGTCCCAGGCGCTGCGTAAGCTCGCCGGCAACCTGAGCAAGTCCAAGACGATCTGCGTGTTCATCAACCAGCTGCGCGAAAAGATCGGCGTCATGTTCGGTTCACCCGAGACGACGCCTGGCGGCCGCGCACTCAAGTTCTACTCGTCGGTCCGTCTCGACATTCGTCGTATCGAGTCGATCAAGGACGGTGTCGAGATCGTTGGTAACCGCACCCGAGTCAAGGTCGTCAAGAACAAGGTCGCTCCGCCGTTCCGTCAGTGCGAGTTCGACATCATGTACGGCGAGGGCATCAGTAGAGAGGGTTCGGTGCTCGACCTCAGTGTCGAACACGAGATCGTCAAGAAATCTGGCGCCTGGTACACGTACGAAGGCGAACAGATGGGTCAGGGTCGAGAGAACGCCAAGAAGTTCCTTCGAGAAAACCCCGAGATCATGGTTGAGCTCACCGAACGGGTGATGTCCACGCTCTTGCCAAGCCCCGACGAACTCGAAGCGGCGCAGCAAGCCGACGACCCCGACGAATCATTTACCGAGGCCGACGACGAACCAATCAGCCTCGACTGATCTCGGTCGCTCCGACGGGGAGTTCGTCCCGTCTCGTGAGCATCATCGGGACGCTGCTGGGGCGTCCCGATGTGTTCGACCAACGACTCCGTGTACTGACGGACCGTTGGACGGCAAGCGGGCCCGCTGCGCAACAGCGGCTCGACGGCGAGGGGCCACCAACCCTTGCCGCAACCCCAAGCGGGTCCCAGGAGTAGGGGCTTCATGAGCGTCTGGAGACACACCATCCCGTCTCCAGGTGCCAAGGTGCAGCCGCCGGTGCGTCCATTCCGCACCGGCGGCTGCCTCTCTTGGCGCTGACCTTTGTTCACGCTGGGCTTTGGGCTCGCGTGATGCTCAGACAGCCCTATCCTTTGGGGCGTGACGCAGCAGTACTTCATCCGCACGTACGGGTGCCAGATGAACGAACACGACACCGAGCGCATCGCCAGCCTCCTGCAAGACGACGGCATGACCGAGGCCACGTCGATGGAAGATGCCGACGTTGTCGTGCTGAACACGTGCTGCATCCGGGAGAACGCCGACAACAAGCTCTATGGCCAGCTCGGCCACCTCAAGCAGATGAAGGCCGACAAGCCGGATCTCCAGATCGCGGTCGCTGGATGTCTCGCCCAGAAGGACCGCGACGAGATCCGCGATCGAGCGGGCCATGTAGATGTCGTGTTCGGCACCCACAACGTGCACCGGGCCGTCGAACTGCTTGAACATGCTCGGACCCAAGGGCCGATCGTCGAGATCCTCGAGGCTGCTGCGCGCGACGATGCAGAAGCGTTCCCCACGGCCTTGCCGGCTCGGCGCGAGAGCGACCATGCCGCCTGGGTGACGATCCAGATCGGGTGCGACAACAACTGTGCGTTCTGCATCGTGCCGGCGGTGCGCGGGCCCGAGGTCTCACGCCCGATGAGTGAACTGGTGGGCGAGGTCGAAGAACTCGCCCGCGAAGGCATCACCGAAGTCACCTTGCTCGGCCAAAATGTCAACAGCTACGGGCGTGACCTGGCCCTCGCGGCGCGGCGCGCCGGCGAAGACGTGCGTATTCGTCCGATGTTTGCCGACCTGTTGCGCTCGGTCGGCAATGTGCGGGGCATCCGACGGGTTCGCTACACGAGCCCACATCCCAAGGACATGGGGATCGATGTCGCCGAGGCCATGGCCGAGATTCCGGCCGTGTGCGAGCACCTGCATCTGCCGCTGCAATCCGGCAGTGACCGGGTGTTGGCCCTGATGCATCGCGGCTACAACGCCGAGCGTTACCTCCGGGTCCTGCACGAGGCTCGTGCGACCATCCCCGACCTGGCCGTCACCACCGACATCATCGTCGGCTTCCCCGGCGAGACCGACGACGATTTCGAACGCACTCTCGAGGTCGCGGCTGAAGCGGAGTATGACAGCGCCTATACGTTTGTCTTCTCGCCTCGCCCCGGGACCGAGGCCGCAGACATGGTCGATGAGTTCTGCGACCCCGAGGTCGTCAAGGACCGATACGAACGACTGCGCGTCGTGATTGAGCGGTCCGGCCGGGCCAAGCACGCCGCCCGCATCGGTCGCACCGAAGAAGTCGTGATCGAGGGACCCTCGAAGCGTGACCCGAACGTGACGACCGGACGCACCCGGCAGAACAAGTTGGTGCACTTCGCCGTGCCTGAGCCAATCAAGCCCGGGAGCTACGCCGAGGTGACCATCACCGACGCATCGATGCAGTATCTGATGGGCGAGCTGGTCGAGGTCACCGCCGCGCCGCTACGACGCCGCCGCATCCCGGTCGTGTCAGCCTGAGTTCGGTACCGGGCCAAGCGACGCCGATGGGGCGACCGGGCGCGATCCCGTTGGCGATCATTGGCCCGACCGCATCGGGCAAATCGTCACTCGCCATGGCGCTCGCCCAAGTCGAGCCCCGCGTCGAGATCATCTCTGCTGACTCGATGCAGGTGTACCGCGGCATGGACATCGGGACCGCGAAGCCGACCGCCGAGGACCAATCTTTGGTGCGTCACCACCTGATCGACGTCGTGGATCCGCACGAGGACTACACCGTCTCACGCTTTGCTGCAGACGTTGATGCCGTCGTCACCGAGATCGTCGACCGAGGCGGCATTCCCGTGCTGGTTGGCGGTACTGGGTTGTACGTGCGGGCGGTCGTCGACGATTTCGAGATCCCCGGCCAATACCCCGAGGCACGGGCCGAGATCGACGCAGAGCCGGACACTGCGGTCCTCTTTGCTCGCCTCGCCGACCTCGATCCGGTGGCCGCGGAGCGCATGGAACCCTCGAACCGTCGTCGCATCGTGCGTGCGCTCGAGGTCACCGTGGCGAGCGGGCGCCGCTTCTCGGGCTGGGGCCCGGGGCTCGATGCCTATCCGTCGATCGCCACCCATCAGGTGGCGTGCGATCGGCCTCGCCCGTCGCTCGATGTGCGCATCCACGCCCGCTACGACGCCCAGATGGAGCTCGGCTTCCTCGACGAGGTACGCGCATTGGCGGCTCGCCCCGGCGGTCTCTCGCGCACCGCTCGCCAGGCGTTGGGTTACCGCGAACTCCTACTGCATGTCGAAGAGGGCCTGGCGATCGACGAAGCCCTCGACCTCGCCAAGCAGCGCACTCGTCGTTTCGCCCGTCGTCAGCAACGCTGGTTTCGCCGTGATCCTCGCCTTCGGTGGGTTGATCTCGACCAGGCCGACACCGACCAAATCGTGGGCCAAATGGCTGCATTGCTCGCCAGTTCGGAGCCGAACTGAGAGCAGAGTCCCGGAATTCAACGCAACTCTGATGGCGCAGCCCGAATCCGGTGCCACACTGGGCCCCATGTCGGAGGCACCGTCGCAGGACCAGGCACCCACGGACTACCTCGTTGCGTCGCGCATGCAACGACACGACCTGCACAAGCTGCATGGCCTCGGCAACGATTTCCTTGTCTGGTTCCGACCCGAAGTCCCCGAAGACGCGGCCGAACGCGCCAAGCAGTGGTGCGACCGGCGCACGGGTATCGGCGCCGATGGGCTCATCATCACGATCGACCATCGCGTGGCGCCCCGGTTCGTGCTGTTCAACGCGGATGGGAGTCGGGCCGAAGTCAGCGGCAACGGCCTGCGCTGCTTTGCGCACGCGATCGCGGCACGCCGCGGCGTCGACGAGCTCGACGTCATCGCGGAGACCGATGCCGGTGACCGTGCCCTCACGGTCAAGAACGCGCTGTCGGACACGGCAACCGCGTCGGTCGGCATGGGAGCCCCCGGGCCCGGTCCCGAGATCGGCGCGCTGGATCTTGCGCAGCACATCGACTACGTACGCGCCGACACGATCGATATGGGCAACCCGCACATCGTGATCGAGGTCGCGGACCTGGCACCCCACGACATTGCGACCATCGGACCGGCCGTCGAGGCTCACTTCATGCCGACCGGTATCAACGTCCATCTCGTGATGGCCACCGCTGACGGGCTCCGCATGCTCATCTGGGAGCGAGGCGCCGGGGTGACCGAGGCATGTGGTTCCGGCGCCTGTGCTGCGACCGCGATCGCGTCGCTCAGTCGACCAGACCAGACAAGCTTCCGGGTCGAGATGCCCGGCGGTTCGGCGACCGTCGAGGTCGGCGCCGAACTCACGCTGCACGGCCCCAGCTCCTATGTGGCCGCTCTTGATCTTGCGAACTGAGGTACTCCATGGGTGACGAGCCGGTGGTCGAGTCCCACCGCGGCGCCTTTGGTGACTACGGCGGCGAAGAGCGGGCGTTCATCGACCGCTCGTTCCGAGAACGGATCGTCCTGGTCGGCGTCAGCCTGCCATCGGGATCTCCTGAAGCGACCGAAGCCGCGCTCGACGAGCTCACTGCACTCGTCGACACCGCCGGGGCCGACGCCGTCGCTCGTGTGGTGCAACGCCGCGATGCCCCCGATCCGGCGACCTTCGTCGGCAAGGGCAAGGCGACCGAGATTCGCTCCGAATCCGACTTGCACGATGCTGACACGGTGGTGTTCGACGCTGAGCTTTCGCCGGCACAGCAGGCAAACCTCGACAAGCTACTCGGCCGTACGGCGATCGACCGGACTGCGGTGATCCTCGACATATTCGCCCAGAACGCACACAGCCAAGAGGGCAAAGCGCAAGTCGAGTTGGCCCTGCTGCGGTACCGGCTGCCCCGGCTCAAGGGGTCCAAGCGCTTCAGTCAGCAAGGCGGCGGCATTGGCACCCGAGGACCGGGTGAGACCCAACTCGAGGTCGACCGCCGCCGCATCGAACGACGCATCCACAAGCTCGAATCTCAGCTGCGGACCGTCAAACGCCACCGGCGCACCCAATCCAAGCAGCGGCGCCGCACCGCTAACCGTGGCGTCGCCATCGTGGGCTACACCAATGCCGGCAAGTCGACGCTGCTCAATCGGCTCACCGACGCGGGCGTGCTGACCGAGGATCGTCTCTTCGCGACGCTCGATGCTTCGACCCGCAAACTCGCATTGCCCGGCGGCGAGAAGGTCTTCTTGACCGACACGGTCGGGTTCGTTCGCCGATTGCCGCACATGCTGGTCGAGGCGTTCCGATCCACCCTCGACGTCGTCATCGACGCTGACCTGCTCGTTCATGTGGTCGATGCGAGTTCGGCCGACCCGCAGGGCCAGATCGACGCGGTTCGCGTCGTGCTCGAAGAGATCGACGCCGGTCACGTACCAGAGCTCATCGTGTTCAACAAGATCGACCTTGCCGACGCTCCGGCCGATCTCCTGCGCCGCTACGAAGGTTCGATGGCGGTTTCGGCAGTCACGGGTGAAGGCATCGACGAACTGCTCCATGTGATCAGTGACCGGCTGGCGGTCATGAATCGCACCGTCGACTTGGTGATCCCGTTCGAACGCGGCGACATCATTGCCGAGCTGCATCGATCAGGACAGGTTCTGAGTGAGCAAGCGGTCGCTGGCGGGATGCATTACCGGGCTCGCCTCGACGAGTTTTCGATCGGTCGCCTCAACGAGTACGTCCGCGAAGACCTGGCCCCGGCTGACAGCCCCGACGTCCCCGCGGTGGAAGAACCGAACCCGTCCGACGAGGAAGGCGCAACCGATGTCTGGTGAAAGAACCCCGTACGCACCGCCTCCGTATCCGTACGACCGGTTGAACGAACTCAAGCCTGTCGCGGAACGACTCGCTGGTGGGCTGGTCGACCTCTCGATCGGTACACCGTTCGACCCGCCGCCAGCCGCCGCCGTTGCCGCACTCGGCCAGTCCGACGCCGAACGCGGGTACCCGCCCTCGATCGGTCTTCCAGCAGCCCGCGAGGCGAGCTCGGCGTGGCTGCAGCGTTGTTTCGGCGCCTCGGTGCCGTCGTCGGCGATCGCTGCGACCATCGGAACGAAAGAGTTCGTGGTCACGGCCCCGCGCTACCTACACCTGCGTCGACCCGATCTCGACACGGTGCTCTATCCGGCGATCTCGTACCCGAGCTATGCCATGGGCGCAGAGCTTGCCGGCTTGCGTTCCGTTGCCGTGCCGGTTGACGATGCCTGGCGCATCGATCTCGATGCGATCGATCCAGCTGACGCGGAACGCGCGCTGTGCCTGTGGGTCAACACGCCTGCCAACCCAGCTGGGGCGGTCGACGATCTTGGTGCTGCTGCGGCGTGGGGACGCGCCCGCGACATT
>CALLPT010000237.1 GCA_938015575.1 uncultured Acidimicrobiales bacterium | reverse complement strand
CGACGTGAACCACTTGTGACCCGTGATCCGATACTCGCCACCAGGCCCTCCCCCATCAACTGGCACCGCCGCGGACGTGTTTGCCCGCACGTCGCTCCCGCCTTGCTTCTCGGTCAGGCCCATGCCGAGCAAGACACCGCTCTTCGTCGAAGGCTCGACGAGCCGCGGATCGTAGGCGCGGGTCCGAATGCGAGGCTCCCACTCGGCGGCCAATTCGGGCTGCTCTCGCAGGGCGGACAAGGCGGCGCCCGTCATCGACGTCGGGCAGTTGTGGCCGACCTCGACCTGACTGATCAGGTGCATCCGGGCCGTTCGGGCGACATAGGAACCGTCGCCGGGTTGGCCGTCGTAGTGCGAAGCATGCACCCCCTCACCCACCGACAGTTCGAGCAGCCGGTGATACGACGGGTGGTAGCGCACCTCGTCGATTCGGTCGCCGTTGCGATCATGGGTGATGAGTTCCGGGCTGTGCCGATTGGCGTCGAAGCCCCAGCCGACTACCTCTTCGGAACCGACGCGAGCGCCAAACTCGCTCAACGAGCGAGCGGCGCCGCCCGCGCCCTCACGTGCAACGGAGGCCTGCAGAACCGGGTCAGCGTCGTAGAGGTTGTAGGGCTCGAGTGGTCGGGACACCCCGCAATTGTTGACGACACGGCGGGCCGATCCCAACTGTTTCAACGAGCCGAGAAGCGCCGATTTGCAGCATCGGACAAGAATTTCCGCAAAGGTGTCCAAAACGTCCGACGCCGTTCGTCAACACCGTGACAACCAAACAACACCGGGGGGACCCGGAGAAAGGAATGCGGACATGCAGTACGCACTCTTGATCTACTCAGCAGCCGACGCAGGACCACAGACCGAGGAAGCCCAGATGGCCGAGATGCCCAAGTGGTTTGCCTACACCGAAGAGCTGGCCCAATCGGGTGCTCACAAGGGCGGCGAGGCCCTCCAGATGCCGGACACCGCGACCACGGTTCGGGTGCGCGACGGCCAACGGGTCACCACCGACGGCCCGTTCGCCGAAACAAAGGAGATCCTCGGCGGCTTCTACCTGATCGACGTGCCGGACATCGACGCCGCCATCGCCTGGGCAGAGAAGATCCCAGCCGCCCCGTACGGCTCGATCGAGGTGCGCCCGATCATGGAGATTCCCGACGCCTGATCGTCGCTGCACCAGAATCCAGACCTATGGATGTCACCGAAGTCTTTCGTGCGAACTGGACGCGAGTCGTCGCAGTCCTCATGCGAGACTTCGGTGACCTGGATCTGGCCGAGGAATGCGCCCAAGACGCGTTCGTCGAAGCCGCCCAGCGCTGGACCCCCGAGGACATGCCGGACAGCCCCGCGGCGTGGCTGATCACGACCGCTCGCCGCAAGGGCATCGACCGGGTGCGACGGACGGCCACGTACAAGTCCAAGCTGGATGAGCTCGAAGCGAGGGCCAAGAACCCTCGGGTGCGCTCCGGCGGCGATCTCGTCGACGAACAGCTCGCCCTGCTGCTCGGCTGTTGCCACCCTGCGCTCAACCAAGAGGCCCAGGTTGCGTTGACGCTTCGCATCGTCGCTGGTTTGACGACGGAGCAGATCGCGGCGGGGTTCCTGGTCGAGTCCGCAACGATGGGCAAACGGCTGTCACGTGCCAAGGAGAAGATCCGCAAGGCAAACATCCCGTTTCGCCCGGTCGATCGCGACGTGCTCGAGGAACGGCTTCGATCCGTTCAACAGGTGATCTACCTCATCTTCACCGAAGGCCACGCGAGTCGCAGCGACGAGGCGTTCGTGCGAGGTGACCTCTGCGACGAAGCGACGTGGCTTGCCACCTTGCTGACCCGCCTCGTGGGCGATGCCGAATCCCACGCGCTCCTCGCCCTCATCCTGTTGACCGACGCTCGTCGTGCGACCCGCGTCAACGCGGACGGATCGCCGATCCTGCTTGAAAACCAAGACCGCAGCTCATGGGACCAAGCGAAGATCTCGACCGGTCTCGAGCATCTCGAGATTGCGGAGTCCCAAGGACTTGGCCCGCTCGGGCTGCAAGCCAAGGTCGCCTCGTTTCACGCCGCGGCGCCGACGTTCGAAGCGACCGATTGGCCATCGATCGTCACGGTCTACGACGAGATGATCGCCGCAGGCGGCGGCGCCGTCATCGCACTCAACCGGGCCGCCGCGCTCAGCTACGTCGAAGGACCGGCCGTCGCGCTCGCGACGCTCGATCCGCTCGTCACCGAACTCGACGAGTACCTGTACTTCCACTCGGCGCGGGCCGAGCTGCTTCGTCGCATGGGGTTCGCCGACGATGCTCGCGCCGCCTATGGAAGAGCGCTCGCGTGCCAGCCGTCAGTCGGCGAGCAGCAGTTCCTTCGCTCCCAACTCGCCAACCTGTAGCCAATCACGCCGGGGCGAACCGCAGGTTGAGGCGCAAGGTGCCGAGCATGATGCCCGGCTGATGCAGCCAATCGTTGTCCTCGGCGTACTCGAGCGACGCGATCCGATCGAGCAAGACGCTCCACGCGATCTGTTGCTCGAGTCGTGACAGGCTGGCGCCAGGACATACCCGCGGGCCGGTCGAAAAGGTCACGTGTCGCGTAAGTCGTTCGCGATCGAGATCGAGGTCGAAGGGGCAGTCGAACTCGTTCGGATCGACATTGGCGGCGCCGTAGCGCAGGTGCAGAAGCGAACCCGCCGGCACATCGACCCCTTGGAAGACCTCGTCCTGGGAAGTCATACGCGTCGAGAGGCCGTGCGTTGGCGAACGCATACGCATCGCCTCTTCGGTGAACGCTTTGAGTTTCGACCGGTCGCCACGAAGCAGCGAGAAGACGTCGGGATGCTCACACAACAGCTGGGCCTGTTCTTCGAGCGCGTACTGAGTGGTCTCGAGTCCGCCGATGATCATGGCGTGGACGATGCCCGCGATCTCCAGGTCGGTGAGCGTGCGATCGAGCGCGTCGTAGTGGACCTGGCACAAGAAGCTGACCATGTCGTCTTGTGGGTCACGTCGCTTCGCAGTGACGTGTTCGTAGATGTAGTCCTGGAATCCATCGAGGCGAGCGAGCATGTCCTCGACTTGGTCGGGCTCGAGTTCGTGACGAAGCCCCGTGCCGTGCACGAACGGGGTCACCACGGCATCACCCCAGGCAGCGAGCTGCGGGATGTCCTCGTGGGGAAAGCCGAGGATGCTCGCCATCACTCGCTGGGGAAGCGGGCGAGCGAACTGCGACACAAACTCGACTTCGCCGTCGCTGAGCCATTGGTCGGCGAGGGCCACCGCGTGGCGCTCGATCATCTGGCGGTTACGCACCGCTCCGGCGCCGACCCACGGATCGGTGAGCTCGCGCCGATGCTGGTAGTAGAGCTGCTGGGTCGGCCGCAATGACACCATCGATGCCGTCATCAAGTTGCGCTGCGACGCATAGGC
>CALLPT010000236.1 GCA_938015575.1 uncultured Acidimicrobiales bacterium | reverse complement strand
CCGGGCAGACCAAGCACACGCTCGCCGAGGATGTTGCGCATGATGTCGCTGGTGCCGCCCTCGATCGTGTTGGCCTGGCTGCGCAGGAACGCGCCGCTCAGTTCCTGGCGATACGCATGACTCTCGTCGTCTCGCGTCATGGGATACCCCGCTTCGTGGAGCATGCCGTTGGCTCCCTGCAGCTCGATCGCCAGGTTGTAGATGCGCTGATTCATCTCGGCTGACCAGAGCTTGCCGATCGAGCCGGCTGGCCCAGCGGTCGTCGTATTGGCTTCGGCTTTGGCCCTCTGGTTTGTCCAACGCAGGATCTCGGCCTCGGTCCATAGCGAAACCAGACGGTCCTGGAGCGCGGCCCGCGTCGTCGGGTCCAGATCGTCCTTGCGTAGATTCCAGGTGCGCATCAGGTCCCCGATCGGGCCTTGGCCGCGGCCGCCGTCGCCGCCGCCGAGCGCGACCCGTTCGTTCATGAGCGTCGTGATCGCCACTCGCCAACCGTCGCCCTCGTCACCGAGACGTTGCGCATCGGGGATGCGCACATCGGTCAGGAAGATCTCGTTGAATTCGGCCTGTCCCGTGATCTGATACAGCGGCCGGATCTCGACGCCGTCGGCCTCCATGTCCATGATGAAGTAGCTGAGGCCCTTGTGCTTGGGCACGTCGGGATTGGTGCGGGTGAGCAGCATGCCGTAGCGGCTGTGGTGGGCCAGGCTGGTCCAAACCTTTTGGCCGTTGACGATCCACTCGTCGCCGTCGCGGATGCCTCGGCTCGGAATGCCGGCAACATCGGAACCGTGGGTCGGTTCGCTGAACATCTGACACCAGATGTGCTCGCCGGTGAACATCGGACGCAGGTGGTACGCGTGCATCTCCTCGGTGCCGAACGCGAGGACGGTCGGCATTCCCATGCCGATCCCGATCGGGTTGTTGCCGAGGGTGTGGTACGGAACCTTGGCCTCGCGGAACGCCTCGTTGACGATGGCCTGTTTGCCGCGGCTGATGCCCAGTCCGCCTTTGCCCTCGGGGAAGTGGACCAAGGCGAGGCCCTCGTCGAACTGGGCCCCCCGGAACTCGTGCATCGACAGCGAGTTGTGATCGTGGGACTCGAGAAACGCTTTGGTCCGCGATTGCAATTCCTCGTCGGTGATACTCATCTGTCCGATGCTCCTGCGCCAGAGGCGGTCATGGAGGACGCAGCGCGATGCTGCGAACTGGTCCTCGGCTAACTACGGTTGCACCTTAGGAGCGCGAGGTGCGGGATATGAAGCCTCAGGTGCCGGCCACAGGCGAGGGGGTCGTTGCGACCTCTGCGCACGCGCCCGACCTGATCGCTGACCTGCTTGTCTGGCTCGTCTCGGTATCGGCAACGCCGGTGGTGCTTGCCAATTGGGTCGGCGCCGACTTTCTGGTGGCATGGATCACCGTGCACACCCTGGCTTTCTGGGGTTACGTTTATGGGCGCGAACGTCACCCCCAACGTCGACGATGGCGCGCCGGTCGGCTCGCGACGTCGGCGTTGGTCTGGGGCAGCGTTCCGGTGAGCGCAGCCGTGACCGATGCCTACGGCGAGCACGAAGCACTCGTGTTCCTGGTGGTCGTCGCGTTCGTCAGTCTTCGGGCGATTGTCCCGCCGAACGATCATCGCCTGAACTGGGAGATCGACGGCGTGCTTGTCGGCGGCATTGCTGGCGTGGCCTCGCTCGTGGTCGGTACCCCGGTGTTCGGCATTGCCTGTTTCCTGGGCACGGCGTTCTTCTGGCTGGCCGAACGCACCCAGCTCGGTATCCACCGTCAATCGCGAGAAGACCGCGAGGCGCTTGTCGATGCATTCGCTCGCATGACGGCGCTGGCGTTCGACGACCAACTCACCGGGTTGAGGAACCGTCGGGCAGCCCAAGAAGCGTTCGATGCACATCCGGCCGGTCCGGCGGCAACGGTGCTGATCGACATCGATGACTTCAAGGTGATCAATGACCGTTATGGGCATCTGGCCGGCGACGCGGTGCTGGTCTCGATCGCCGAGATCGCCGCGCATCGACTGGGTCCGGCTTGGGAATTGTTCCGGCTCGGCGGCGACGAGTTCATCGCATTGGCAAGCGGCCCCGTGGACCTAGACCCCGACAGCTTCCACGACATCGCGCTCGAGATCGTGGCCTATGACGGAACCCCGGTCGCGCTCGAGGTCGAGGTATCGGCCGGGTTCGCCGCGGTCACCATGCCGATGACGCTCGACGACGCGGTCAAGGCAACGGCGCCGGCGCTTCGGATCGCCAAGCGATCGTCGGGATCCCAGGTCGTGCATGCGAGCACCGAGATGCGCACCGAGGACCGTTGGACATTCTCGTTGCGGGTGCTCGACGCGCTCGACGCTGGCGAGTTCACGTGGTGGGGTCAGCCAATCGTCGAGACAACTCGAGGCTGCCCGGTGGCGGTCGAGTTGCTCTGTCGCTGGCCACGTAGCAGCGGCGAACTGGTCCGTCCGGGCGATTTTCTCGGAACGATTGCGACGTTCCGACGCCTACGCGAACTCGGTGTGCAGTCGATCGCCGAGGTCGCCCGGTGGCTCGACGCGCTCGATGCCCGCGGCTTCGACGATCTCGTCGTGCACGTGAACGTGCCGCCGTCGCACATCGCCGAAGGCCTGTTCGCCGACCTTGGGGTCGTCTTGTCCGAGGCGCAACGCCGCCGGGTCGGTATCGAAGTCCTCGAGTCCGAACTCATCGTCGCAAACGCCCACGTTTCCCACGCGCTCAAAGAGCTGCGCGGCTCGGGCCTGAACGTGCTCATCGACGATTTCGGTGCCGGGTATTCGGCATTCAGCTATCTCGCCGACCTGCACTTCGACACCATCAAGCTGGATCGTGCGTTGATCAGCGGCGCGGCCGCGAACAACCGGCGAGCCTCGATCCTGCGAGGCATCGGTCCGGTGTTCGATCAACTCGGCATCCGAACCGTCGCGGAAGGAGTCGAGACGAGTGACGAGTTTGCGGTGGTCCGCTCGGCAGGAGTGCACGAGGCCCAGGGCTGGTTCATCGCTCGCCCGGCGCCGCTCGAGCAGTGCTTGATCGACCTCGAAGCCCTTGCCGACGATCCGCTGGCGGAGCGTGCGAGCGCGCACTAGATACCGAGGTGGTTTGTCCGGTGTCGGATTGTATGGTGTCGTACGACCTGGTCGCCCAGGTTGGAAATCACGATGACGACACCCGCCGCACATGCCCTCAACACGCCGCCTTGGCAGCGCGTCGAGACGACCATGATGAGCGCGGCGCGAGACATCCGAGTCGCCTACGACCACTGCTTCGAGCCGCTTGGGCTGAACCTGTCGCAAGCGTCCGCGATTGGCTACGTGCACGAGAACGGGCCGATGACCCAAACCCAGCTCGCCGCTGCGTTGGTACTCGGCAAGGCAGCGACGGGCACCCTCGTCGACCACCTCGAGGGCCGAGGCCTTGTGCGGCGAGTGCCGAACGCGCAGGATCGGCGTGTCTGGCTGGTCGAGAACACCGACGATGGCGCCGAGATGGCCATCCGCATCGTCGAGGTGGACCGTCAGTTGCGGGCCCGTCTCCGAGCAGGAATCAGCTCGGACGAACGTCGCAACCTCGCTGACCTGCTCATGCGCATGTCAGCCAATGCCCAAGAAGCCCTCGCCGAAGCAGCACAGGTCGAGACCCCGGTCGCGGCCAGCGGTGAGCCGGCGCAATGAACGAACAACCAACACCAGTCACCTGACAACAGGAGTAACCACCACCATGAGAGAAGCCGTCATCGTCGATGCCGTGCGCACGCCTGCGGGCAAGCGCAACGGCATGCTCCAGGATTGGCACCCAGCTGATCTGCTGGCCCATGTCCTCAAGGCTGTTGCCGAGCGCAACAACCTGGACCCCGCCGAGGTCGAAGACGTCATCACCGGCTGCGTGATGCAGGTCGGCGAACAGGCGCTGAACATCGGCCGCAACGCCGTGCTCGCGGCCGGCTGGCCCGAGTCGGTGCCTGCCACCACGGTCGACCGCCAGTGCGGTTCGAGCCAGCAGGCCATCCACTTCGCCGCCCAAGGCGTCATGGCCGGCGCCTACGACGTCGTCGTCGCCGCGGGCGTCGAGGTCATGACCCGCACGCCGATGGGCGCAAGCGTTGTCCCGAACATGGGCTTCGCCTTCCCCGACTCGATGCAGGGTCGCTACGAAGAGACCGGCCTGCCGCCCCAGGGCGTTGGCGCCGAAATGATCGCTGATGAGTACGGCATCACCCGCCGTGACCTCGACGAGTTCGGTGCTGAGTCACAGCGTCGTGCCGCCCAGGCCACCGCTGAGGGTCGCTTCGAGAACGAGATCATCCCGGTCCCGGTCCAGGTCAACGGTGAGACCGTGATGATGACCAAGGACGAAGGCATTCGCGAAGGCACCACCGCCGACTCGCTCGCTGGTCTCAAGACCCCATTCAAGGAAGACGGCAAGGTCACCGCCGGCAACGCCAGCCAGATCAGCGATGGCGCGGCTGCCGTCCTCATTATGAGCCGGGAAAAGGCCGAAGAGCTGGGCCTCAAGCCCCGCGCCGTGTTCCGCCACTTCGCACTCGCCGGCACCGACCCGGTCACGATGCTCAAGGGCCCGATCCCGGTCACCGAAAAGATCCTCGACAAGTCCGGCATGTCGATCGACGACATCGACCTGTTCGAAATCAACGAGGCGTTCGCTTCGGTCGTGCTCGCTTGGCAAAAGGAAACCGGCGCCAACCTGGACAAGGTCAACGTCAACGGTGGCGCAATTGCGCTCGGTCACCCGCTCGGCTGCTCCGGCGCCAAGCTCATGACCACGCTTGTCAACGAACTCGAACGCACCGGTGGCAAGTTCGGCTACCAGGCAATGTGCGAGGGTGGCGGACTCGCCAACGGAACGATCATCGAAAGGGTTGAAGCCTGATGGCTTACGCAAACATGTATCGCCTGGATCTCCAGGACAAGAGCGCTGTCGTCACTGGCGGTGCGAGCGGTATCGGCGAGGCGTCGGCCCGCCAGCTCGCCGCACTCGGCGCCAAGGTCGTCATCGCGGACCTCAACGAGGAACTCGGCCAACAGGTCGCATCGGACATCGGCGGCATGTTCGTCAAGTGCGACGTGACGTCGGAAGAGGACGGCGCCGCTGTCGTCATGGCCGCCAGCGAGATGGGCCCCATGCGAGCGCTCGTCAACTCGGCAGGCATCGGCATGGCTGGTCGCACCATCGACCGCGAGAACAACCCGATGGACCTGAACATCTTCAAGCGGGTCATCGACATCAACCTCATTGGTTCGTTCAACATGTTGCGCCTGTGCGCCTCGGCGATGGCCAAGACGGACCCCGACGCAGACGGCCAGAAGGGCGCGATCGTCAACATGGCGTCGGTCGCGGCGTTCGATGGCCAGATCGGCCAGAACAGCTACTCGGCCTCCAAGGGCGGCGTGGTCGGCATGACGCTGCCGATCGCCCGTGACTTGGCTGCCGCCGGCATCCGTGTCAACACGATTGCTCCTGGCCTGATCGATACACCGATCTACGGCACCGGCGAGCAGAGCGACCAGTTCAAGGCGCACCTGGGCAAGAGCGTGCTCTTCCCGCCGCGCCTGGGTTCTGGCGACGAGCTCGCTTCGATGGTCGTGGAACTCATCACCAACCCGTACATGAATGCTGAGACCATCCGGGTGGATGGCGGCATTCGTATGCCACCGAAGTAGCGGGTGGCGAAGCAATGAGTGACGAAGCCACTGAGGCTCCGGCAGTTCTGACCGAAGCCCGTGGTCGGGTGTTGCTGATCACGTTGAATCGCCCCGATGCGATGAACGCGATCAATGGCGCCCTGTCCACGGGGCTGGTCGAGGCCATCCAGGAGCTCGACTCGAACGATGCCTATACGTGTGGTGTGTTGACCGGCAACGGTCGCGGCTTCTGTGCGGGCATGGACCTCAAGGCCTTTGCGGCCGGCGAGAACATCGGCCCGATGATGACCTTTATTCGTGAAGGTTGCGAGAAGCCATTGATCGGCGCGGTCGAAGGGTTCGCCCTTGCCGGTGGGCTCGAACTGGCGCTGACGTGTGACCTGTTGGTCGCCGCCGAAGGCGCCAAGCTCGGTATTCGCGAGGTCAAGGTCGGGTTGTTCGCGGCTGGTGGCGGCCTCCAACGGTTGCCGAGCCGCGTCGGCTTTGGTCGGGCGATGGAGATGGCAATCACCGGTGAGCCGATCTTGGCCGAAGAGGCCAAAGACGTTGGCATGGTGGCTCGTGTCGCCCCGAAGGGCGAGGCGGTCGATGTCGCTCTCGCACTTGCAGAACTCGTTGCCGAGAATGCGCCGCTTGCGGTCAAAGCCTCGAAGCAGCTGATCTGGACGGCACTCGACACCGACGAAGACGGCTTCTACGAGGTCCAGAATGGGCTCATGGGCGCCGTGTTCGGATCGAACGATGCCAAAGAAGGTCCCCGGGCCTTTGCCGAAAAGCGAGCCCCCGAATGGACGGGCACCTAACCCGTAACGGTGTCTGACACCTGTGACGGTGCGACATGCAGATGGCCGGCCGAAAGGTCGGCCATCGTCGCGTCGTCGGCCGCGTTCGCTGGCGATCGCTGCAGGGCAGCTGCGTCTGCGCTCGCCCGCAGGATGTTCGTGGCGGGGATGGCCTTGCCGTAGTGCCAGCCCTGCGCCTGTTTGACGCCCAGGTTGCGGATGTAGTCGTGGTCGTCGGCATCCTCGACGCCCTCGACAATCATGGAGTAGTCGAGTTCCTGCACGAAGCGGACGATCGCCTCGAAGGTGCGACGCGATTGCACCGAGTTGCGTCGACTTGCGAGCAACATGCGGTCGAGTTTGACCGAGTGGATGGGCAACGTGGTCAGGTACGTCAGCGAGGAGTAGCCGCTGCCGAAGTCATCAAGGGAGATGAAGAACCCCTGGTCGGCGAGCCGGCGGAGTCGGCGACGGGCGGTCTCGAGATCCTGAATCAGGCTGGTCTCGGTCACTTCGAAGACAATGGCCCGGCGGTCGACCTTGTGGAGGTCGATCTGATTCACGACGTGGTCGAGCCACCGCTCGTCGGCGAGCTCGGCGGGGGAGAGGTTGATCGCGATGCGGTGCCCGGGCAGGGCGGCGGCGAACTCGAGAGTTTGCCCGGCGATCTCGCGTCCGATCGAGGCGACGAGGCCGACATCGGTCGCAAGTTCGATGAACTCGTACGCGGGCACGATCGCTCCGTTGGGTCGCACCCAACGCATGAGCGACTCGTAGGCCACGGGTCGAGCGGTGTCGACGTCGACGATTGGCTGAAACCAGGGCTGGAACTGGCCGGTCCCGATCGCCGCGCGCATCCGCTGCTCCAGGTCCATCTCCCGGCGGCGGCGGGCGACAAGTCGGTCGTCGGCAAGGACCCACGATCCGCCGTGCTGCTGCTTGGCCTCGTAGAGCGCGAAGTCGGCTTGCTGCAAGAGATCGGTGACGTCGGTTGCGTTGTCGCCTCTTGCCATGCCGACGCTGCCGCTGATCGCGATGAGTCGAGGGCCGAGAATGATCGGGTCGGTGATGACCCTGGTCAGAATGGGGCCGAGTTCTGCGACCGTGACGTCAGGATCGCGAATGAGCAGCACGAACTCGTCTCCGCCTGAGCGGCTGACTACGGTGCCGGCGGGGGTCGAGCGGCGCAGACGGTCCGCCACGACGCCGAGCACCTCGTCGCCGACGGCATGGCCGAAGGTGTCGTTGACAATCTTGAATCGGTCGAGGTCGACCACGGCGACCAAGCGGCGTTCGTCTTCGTCGAATGATCGTTTCAGCGCGTGCATGAGGCCAGATCGGTTTGCGACTCCGGTGAGTTGGTCGGTGCGCGCTTCGGTCAGCAACTCGTCTTGGCGGGCGTGACGCTCGGTGACATCCATCGCCGCAGCGAACAACCAGCCCGTGGCACTGTCGAGGCGGACCATCCAGGTGCAGCGCACGTAGTCGCCGTCGTTGTGGCGAACGCGAAGGTCGAGCGGGCCAATCGAGGTATCGGCGGTTTGGGTCTGCAGCACCGCCCATGCGCTCTCAAGGTCCTCTGGGTGCATCACCTGGCCGAGGTCTCGATCGGAAAGTTGATCGGCCTCGATGCCAAAGAGGGAGAGGTAGGGGCCGTTCGCGATGCTCGAGAGACCGTCAGAGCGCAGCGCAGTCACCGGAGCTGGGACCAGCTCCAGGAGCTCTGCAATCGTGCGCACAGACACGGTTGTGGTTGGATCGACCGCCACGATCCGCCTGTCGGCATTTCCACGTCTGAGTTGAGAGGCCCAGACCGGAGATTCGAGACTCATCGTCGCAACTTAGTTGTTGTATGGCGATCGTGCGGCCTGAAGGTGTGCGGCCCTCGGGCTTTCGGGCGTGTCGTTTCAGCAGGTGACCGATGTCGCTGGGTCGGGGCGTTGCGTTCTCCATGACTATTCGGCTAGCGTTTATTACGTGATTACAAACTTACACACCTACACGGAAAGGGCGTAACGGATTGAAAGCGCGTTACAAACACTCATCAACCTCCCATCCAGGAGCACCCCCGACCCAGCCAAGGAGCCACCGCATGCCAGCCCAAGGACGAGGACCAGGTCGCGGGCGCGGCCGTGGGCGCGGACGCCAGGTCGAACCACCGGTGACCAGCGAGCAAGAACTGCGTTCCTGGTTTGCCGGCAACCTGCCCGACGACTGGTATCTCGAGCCCGTGTCGATCGAGTTCGACCGAGACGAGATCGTCGTCACCGGACAACTCGCTGTTCCCAAAATCGACCAAGACGACGATGCAACGGTCGCGAATAGGGCGCGCATCCAGGCCTTTCGCGAGAACACACGCGAGGAACGCATTGGCATCGCCGCCCGCGCCGAAGCGACCTTTCTGCGCAAGGTCTCGTGGACCGTCACCTGTGGCGACGAAGACGCGGCGTTCACCATCGCGAATGTGCCGGTGATGACGCGGCTCGAGATGCAGGACCGCCAGGTTCTCGACACGCTGATCGACGCAGGGATCGCTCGCTCCCGTAGCGAAGCGCTCGCTTGGACGGTCCGCCTCGTTGGCGAGAACGAGGCCGACTGGATCGGCAAACTCCGCGACGCAATGACAGAAGTCGAGGCGGTTCGCAACGAGGGCCCGGCGAGCCGTACGGAGTAATCGCCGGACCCCACGCTTGGCCGGTCTACCTCGAACCATCACCTCAGCACCGCCCCGGCTCTGCGCCGGGGCGGTGTCGAGCGTTCGGCTGAATCGACGCGGATCGACGGCGATACTCTGGCCACAGCTATGGGCACCTCCTTGGAACTTTTGCGCGATGGCGCTGACACTGTCCCTGAAGGCGTCGCAACCGCCGTTTCTGTCGGTGCCTATGACGGCATCCACCTCGGCCACCGCAAGGTGCTCACCACCTTGTGCGATCTTGCTGTCGAGCGTGGGCTCGACCCCGCGGTGGTGACCTTCGATCAACATCCGGCCGCAGTCGTGCGTCCCGAAAATGCGCCGCTGCTGCTGACCGACCACGAGCAGCGTGTCGAACTGTTCGACGACATCGGGCTTCGCTGGATGTATCTGTTGCACTTCGACGAAGCGCGGGCAGCGACCACGAGTCGCGAGTTCGTGGAACAGGTTCTCGTCGGCGACCTCAATGCCAAGCTCATCGTCGTCGGCACGAACTTCCACTTCGGGAAGGGCCGAAGCGGATCGGTGGAATCGCTCGCTGACCTGGGCCAAGAACTCGGATTCGAGGTCATGGGACTGGACCTGTTCAGCGAAGACGACGCACTCGAACCGGTGTCGTCGACGACGATCCGACGAGCGCTGGCGGGCGGCGACATCGAGGCGGTCACGGCCATGCTCGGGCGCCGCTACCAAGTGCGCGGCGAGGTCGTAAAAGGAGACCAACGCGGACGAACCATCGGTTTCCCGACGGCCAACGTTGCTTTCGAGGACGGCCGAGCCTGGCCCGCTAAAGGTGTCTATGCCGCATGGGTCGAGCTCGCCGACGGCCAACGCGTGGAAGCCGCGGTCAACATCGGCATGCGCCCGACCTTCCACCAGCATGCCGATCGTCCGCTACTCGAGGCCCACCTGATCGACTTCGAAGGCGATCTCTACGGCCAACGCATCAGTGTCGAGTTCGAAGCCTTCTTGCGCTCCGAGCAACGCTTCTCCGGGATCGACGAGATCTCCGAGCAGCTCAAGAAAGATGTCGAGGCGGCCCGCGCTGCGTTGGCTGCATCGCCGGCCTGAGACACACACCATGACGGAGAGCACGGAGAGGACCGACATGTTCACAGGAATCGTCGAAGAGCTGGGATCGATCGCGTCGATTGATGGCGCCCGGGTGCGCATCAACGCCACGACCGTGCTCGAGGGAGTCCAGATGGGCGACTCGACCGCAGTCAACGGGTGCTGTCTCACCGTGGTGGCCTGGGGCGACGATTGGTGGGAAGCCGACGTCTCCGACGAGACCTTTGCTCGCACGAATCTTGGCGACCTGTCACCGGGCGATCCGGTGAATCTCGAGCGTCCCGTGCGGCTCATGGACCGGCTCGGTGGCCATGTCGTACAGGGCCATGTCGACGCGGTCGGCACGATCGTTTCGCCGGTCCCGGATCTGCGCATCGAGATGCCAGCGGACCTCACTCGCTACATCGTCGAGAAGGGCTCTGTCACCGTTGACGGGATCAGCCTGACCGTGGTCGACGCGCTCGACGACGGCTTCACCTGCGCCATCATCCCGCATACCTCGGCGGTGACGACACTCGGCTCCAAGCAAGCCGGCGACACGGTCAACCTCGAGGTCGACATGATGGCGAAATACGCCGAGAAGCTGCTGGCCGGACACCTGCCGGCCTGAGTCGCGACCATGTTCCAAGAGGCCCGCTATGGCGATGCGCAGCGGCGACGCAACCGCAAGTACGTCGCCTTGATCACGATCGCTGGCGTTGGCGCCTGTATCGCCGCGGGCGCGTTGACCTCGTGGCCATGGCCCAACGCGTTGGGGTCGGCGGGACTTGTCATCGTGTTCGGCGCTGCGCTTTGGTGGGCATTCGCGAGCCGCAAGGCCGGGCCACTCGGTATTGACGAGGGTGCGATGGCCCGCCTCAAACGCACCTTCTGGATGGGGTAGCGAACCACGGTGGCGATGCTCGTGACGGATCGACATCGTCGCGGGTAGGAGAATCACGGCCTGGTCGGCGACAATGGGCAGATGACCGACATTCGGCTCGATTCCATCGAGGACGCGATCGCCGCCATCGGGCGCGGTGACATCGTGATCGTCGTTGACGACGAACATCGCGAGAACGAGGGCGATCTCATCATGGCCGCGGAGCACGCGACCCCTGAGAAGATCGCCTTCTTCGCCAAAGAAGCCTCGGGGCTGATCTGCTTGTCGATGACGCCCGAGCGCCTCGACGAACTCGATCTTCCCCAGATGGTGCAGCGCAACGACGAAGCGATGCGTACGGCGTTCACCGTCAGCATCGACTATCGCCACGGGACGACGACCGGCATGTCCGCTGCGGACCGCGCGGCCACGATCACCCGAGCCATTGATGAGACGGTGCTGCCGTCGGACTTCACCCGCCCGGGCCACATCTTCCCGCTTCGGGCGCGGCCCGGTGGCGTGCTCAAGCGAGCGGGCCACACCGAAGCTGCCGTCGACCTGGCGATGCTCGCCGGGTGTAAGCCCGCGGGTGTGCTGGTCGAGGTTGTCAACGAAGACGGCACGATGGCTCGCCTGCCACAACTGCGTGAGTTCGCAGACCTGCACGGACTGCTGCTGATCTCGATCGCCGACCTGATCCGCTACCGCCGACGCCACGAGAAGCTGGTGCATCGCATCAGCGAGGCGCGGATCCCGACCGAGTTCGGTGAGTTCACCGCTATTGCCTTTGATGCGCCCGTCGACGGCGTTGAGCATGTGGCATTCGTCCACGGCGACTTGCGCATCACCGACGAGGTCCTGGTGCGGGTGCACAGCGAGTGTCTGACCGGTGACATCTTCGGTTCGATGCGCTGCGATTGCGGGCCTCAGCTGGCGATGGCTCAGCGCAAGATCGTCGAGGCCGGTGCAGGGGTGATTGTCTATCTGCGTGGCCATGAGGGCCGGGGGATCGGACTGGCCCACAAGCTGCGTGCCTACGAGCTGCAGGACAGCGGCTCGGACACGGTCGATGCAAACGTCGAGTTGGGGTTGCCCGTCGATAGCCGCGAGTACGGCGTCGGCGCGCAGATCCTGGTCGATTTGGGTGTCAAGAAGATGCGGTTGATGACGAACAACCCGACCAAGTTCGGTGGCCTCGACGGCTACGACTTCGAGATCGTCGGACGCGAACCGCTCTTGATCGAGCCGAACGCGGAGAACATCGCCTACCTGCGCACGAAACGCGAGCGCATGGGTCACCAGCTCGGCGACTTGGGCGACACGGCTGCGGTAACCGCAGTCGATGACGCGGCGGGAGACGCCTGATGGCCGTCGGTTCACTTCCCGCTCCGGATCCTGGGGTCGGTGGCGTTCAGGGTTCACACGACGGAACCGGGCTGCGCCTTGCTGTGGTGACCGCTCGCTGGAACGACCACCTGACCGGTCGTCTGCTCGTCGGTGCCCGGCGTGCCTACAGCCACTGCAATGTCGCACACGAAGCCGTGACCGAGGTTTGGGCGCCGGGATCCTTCGAGCTGCCGCTGGTCTGCCTGCAGCTTGCGTCGAGCGGTGAGTTCGACGCGGTAGTCGCGCTCGGCGTGGTGGTACGAGGCGAGACAACCCACTATGACCTCGTGAGCGAGGCTGCCGCCGTCGGTATCCGTCAGGCGTCCGAGGCGACCGGTGTGCCGGTGATCTTCGGTGTGCTGACGACCGAGAACGAAGAGCAGGTCATGGCTCGCGCCGGCGAAGGGCCGACCAACAAGGGCTTCGAGGCGGTCGTCACCGCGGTCGAAATGGCCACCCTGCTTCGCCAACTCCCCGGCGCATAGCCGTAACGGGTTACAGGGAAGCGACGGCCGTGACGAAGCGGTCGATCTCGTCGGTGGTGTTGTAGTAGTGCACCGAGGCCCGCACGATCGGTCCCAGGCCGCGAGCGGCAAGGTCGTAGCGGGCGTGCCCCGGGGTTGAGGTCGAGGTATTCATGTGCTGGTCCCGCAGCGCTGCTTCGACGACGACGGCTTCGGTCCCGGCGACATCAAAGGTGACGATCCCGCCCCGATGGATCCCCTTGTCGTGGACGGCTACTCGGGGAAGTTCGTCGAGCCGGCCGCGCAGCTCGGCGCCCAGCACCTGGAGCCGCTCGGTCGACGCTTCGATACCCAGGTCCAGCGCATAGTCGATGGCGGCGCCGAGTCCGAGCTTGCCGGCGTAGTAGGTCTCCCAGTTCTCGAAGCGGCGAGCATCGCCTCGGATCTCGTAGGCCTCGTCTCCGGTCCATTCGGCCGCATGGAGGTCGAGGAACGGAGGTTCGATCCGTTCGAGCGCTCGATCGCTCACCCACAAGAAACCGGTGCCGCGCGGTCCGCGCAGGTACTTGCGGCCGGTCGAAGACAGCACGTCACAACCAAGCGCGTCGACGTCGAGCGGAACTTGGCCGGCGGACTGGCATGCGTCGAGGACATAGAACGTGTCATGGGCGGCGCACAGTGCGCCGACCTCGGCGGCCGGATTGACCAGACCCCCGCTGGTGGGAACGTGGGTGATGGCCACCATCGCTGCCCCTCGGCCAAGTTCGGCTTCGAGCGCGGCAAGGTCGAGTTGGCCGTGTTCGTCATCGTCGATGAGGACGATCTCGATACCGTGACGCTCGCGAAGTTGGAGCAGTGCAACGACGTTGCTGACGTACTCGCTCCTGGCCGTGATGACCCGATCTCCGGCCTGGAACGGATAGCCGTACACCGCCATGTCCCAGGCGCGGGTCGCGTTTTCGATCACGGCGATCTGGTCGGAGCGTCCGCCGATGAGACGGGCGATCGAGTCGTAGACGGCGTCGAGGCGCGGCCCTGCTTCGGCCGAGGCTTCGTAGCCGCCGATCGCGGCTTCGCGGCGCAAGTGCGCCACCACGGTGTCCACCACCTGCTCGGGCGGAAGCGCACTGCCGGCATTGTTGAAGTGCACGACGGATTCGACCCCTGGGGTATCGGCGCGCACCCGATCGATCGGGAACCTGGTCATCGCGCCGAACCCTACCGCGGGTGAAATGTTGCGGGTGTCAGAGACATGCAACGTGACGTGAGTGAATTGTTGCGGGTGTCAGAGACATGCAACAGCGGGGCGCGGCGGTCGAGGAGGACTAGCAGGTAGCGAAGAGGGTGCCGAGGT
This sequence comes from uncultured Acidimicrobiales bacterium, assembly GCA_938015575.1. GTDB lineage: Bacteria > Actinomycetota > Acidimicrobiia > Acidimicrobiales > UBA10347 > UBA10347. The sequence continues at coordinate 3,883 of CALLPT010000236.1, read as the reverse complement.
CGTTGAGCCGATCGTCGACGCCCCCAAGTCGCAAAAGGTGCCAGAGCAACGCCAAGTTGCTCGAGACAACCGGTACACCGAGCTCGGCCTCGAGTTCGGCGACGACGCCGAAGAGCCGCAGACTGGTGCACGAGACGAAGACGGCATCGCACTCGCCTTGGGCGGCGATGTGGCGGGCCCCAGCGGCGATCGACTCCTCGGTGATGCGGGCGACGACCAGGTCGCTTGATTCGAGGAACGAGCCGACCGCGGTGACGGTCAGCCCATGCTCGCCGAACAGGTCGACGACCGGTGCCGTGACGTCGGCCGTGTAAGGGGTCACCACGGCAATGCGTTCCTTGCCGAGTGCTCGAAACGCCGCGACGGCGGCCGAGATCGGATTCGTGCATGCCATGCCAGGATGGACCGACTGAATGCCTGCGGTGATCGCGTCTGCGCCGATCAGTGTGGCGGCCGAGGTGCAACCGTAGCCGATGGCGGAAAAACCGAACTCGCTCGGAAGCAGGCCAGCCGCGACCGGCAGTCGAGCTTCCATATCCGTGAGCGTGGTCGGCGTGACCTCGGGCTCCATGGGTATGCGGGCGTGGTACCAGGCGACGCCGTCGAGGGGCAGCGATCGTGCTTCCATCTCGAGCGTCTGGTCGGTTTCGAGCACGACGAGGCCGAGCCTCGCTCGGGGGCCAAAGCCTTCGTCGGTGGCGAAGGGAAGTTGCGTCAGTTCCATCGGTGGGTGCATGGCCGCAGAGCTCATCACATGGTCGCTTTCGCTTGCTGGTTGAAGAACGACGCGCCGGTCGGGACCTCGGGATAGGTCATCTCGTACGACGAGCACCGCACCTGGTTCGTGCGTTCGCCCCGCACGACCTCGCCGTCGTAGATGCTCGGCAAGTGGTTGACCTGGAGTGCCTTGGAATCTTCGGCCCGGTATTCAGAGATGAAGAGCGTGCGTGGCCGGTCTGACCGATTCGGCGCAGAGCCGTGCAACAAGCGTGTATGCATCAGACACGCAGTGCCTGGGGGACCCGTGACCGAGACCGTGTCGCCGCATTCGGCGTCGACGACCTCGGGAGCGACCGCGCCGGTGTAGACGCCGTCGTGCCAGTGGGAGTGCATCGGTCCGCGGTGGGTGCCGGGCACGACCTCGAGTGGGCCGTTCTCGGCGGTCACCTCGTCGAGGAAGAACAGCACCGCGACCAAGTCCTGGTTGGTGTGGGGCTGGAACATGAAGTCTTGGTGGAACTTCACCTGGGTCGCGGCACCTGGCTGCTTCGAGTTGATCTTGGAGTTGTTGAACTCGACGTTCGGCCCCAGCAGCTGGGCAACCGCATCGACGGCCGGCGCGGTGCGCATGGCGTCGAGATAGGCGTCGGAGACCTCGACCGGCGAAGCGACGCGACGAAGCGCCGGAGCGTCGGCGCGGTGGCCGGGTTCGAGATCGAACCGAGCGCGTCCGTCCATCGTCTCGCCGTACGCCTCGGTCTCGGCGCGGCTGGCTTCTTTCCACATCTCGAAGTCCGCGATCAGCCCCTGGAGCTGATCAGGTCGGAGCGCGTCTTGGAGCACCAAGTAACCGTCACGCCAGTAGGCGTCGATCTGGTCCTGCGTCAGGGGCCCCTCGATCAAGGGTGGTCGTTGCATGATTGCCTACTCCTTTTGATTTAGATGATCGGAAGTTCGGGTGCAGCCCGTCGGCTGAGGAGCTCAGGTCCGTCGCCGCGCACGACCAGATTCTCTTCGTGCACCATGGCCTTGCCCGACTCCCAAACCAGGCCCGGTTCGAGGGTGAGCACCATGTTCTCTTCGATGACCGTGCCGTCGCTGTCGGTGTTCGAGGGCCACTCGGTGACTTGCATGCCCAGGCCATGGCCCATGCGGCCAACATCGTTGCCGAGCGAACCGTTCGCCTTGAGGACTTCGTTCATCGCGGTGAAGACCTCGGTCGTCGTGGCCCCGGGACGGATCGCCGCCAGCCCTGCCTCGGTCGACTCCCACACGGCTCGATAGGCATCTTTTGCGCCCTGGTCAGCGTGGGTGAAAGCAAAGTTGCGGTCGAAGTCACTGAAGTAACCGTCGAACGTCGAGCCGGTATCGAAGATCAACAGGTCGCCGTCGGCGATTTCGCGGTCCGATGGTTGGCGGATGATGTCGTCGATCCCGCCCGGCCCGGTCGCTCCGACGAGGTAGGGCACGTCGTCGGCGCCTTGGCGCACGATCTCGGCCCGGAACGCCTGGAATGCTTGGCGCTCGGTCATGCCCGTGGATAACAGGTTCGGCAGCTCGTCGAATGCGTCGCTCACGATGGCGCAGATGTGGCGGTGCTTCGCGATCTCAGCTTCGGACTTGACCATGCGTAAGGAGCGAATGATCGCGGTCGCATCGACGAAGCCGCCGACGCGTTCGCGCAGCAGGTCGAGGTCGCCCAGTGGCATACGCACGTGTGTCTCAGGCCCCATCGGCAAGCCGACCGAGCCGCCTCCGTAGGCGCCGGCGACTTCGGCGATGCAATCGACAAGCAGCGATACGCCATCGTCGGCCGGCTGTGGGGAGCTCCAGGTCCGCACATCGTCGAGCCAAGTGGCCGACATGGATGCGCCGCCGATGCTCGGGATCACGGCGATCGGCTTGCCGGTCGCGGGGACGACGACGAACCACGGCCGGGTCGGGCTTTGCCAGAAGGGCGTGTGGAAGCCGGTGAAGTACCGAACCTCGGGTTCGGTGCACACGAGCAACGCGGCCATGCTTTGCTCGGCCATCATCGCCTGGCAGCGCGCGGTGCGAGTTTCGAACTCGGCGTCGCTGAAGCCCCTGGGTGGTGTCGGCCGGTCGATGCTCATGTGCTTCCCCTCTGGGACCTCTCTTCTTTGTTCCTAGAGGGCCCGTGTCTGGTCGGCGCCGTCGTAGAGCACCGAGGACAGTGCAGCGTTGGCTGCGGCTCGAACCCTAACGGCGTCGGGGTCGGCGGTCGCCGTCGGTGAGTTGACAGTTGTGAATGACGGGTGGGGGACTTCGCCACGGATCGGGAGCACATGGTGTTCGCCGCGGACGGGACGCACGTCGCCGCCCAGGTAGCTCTGCATGGCGATGCCGACTCGGCGCCGGTCGGTGCGGTTCGGCTGGGAGCCGTGGACGAGCCACGGGTGATGTAGCGACATCTGGCCGGGTTGCAGGACGAGGTCGACGGCGGTGTCCTCGTCGACGTCGGTCACGGTCTGGCCGCGGGTAAGGATGTTGTTCTCGCCGAACGTATCGGCGTGTTCGGCCCGGCGGCGATGGGTGCCCGGGATGACCGACACGCAGCCGCTTTCCCGGGTTGATGCGGAGAGGGCGAGCCAGGCGGTGACGAAGTTGTCGGGCTCGAGGCCCATGTAGAACGCGTCTTGGTGCCAGCTCACGAACGCGGCCGAATCGGGCTCCTTGATGAAGAGCACGGTCGACCACAACGAGATGTCGGGGCCGACGAGGCTGGCGGCAGCGTCGACGATGCGCTCGTGCACCGCAAGGTCGTGGAGGAACGGGAAGGCGAGGTGTGCGTTGTTGCGATGCTCGGCGTGCAGGTGTTCGGGGAAGGCCGCCTCGGCGGCTTCCAGCTCGGCGAGTGCGGCGCCAGCTTCGTTCTCGGTCAACACGTCGATGGGTGCAACCCAACCGTGCTCGCGGTAGTGCCGGATCTGCACCTCGCTCAACGACATTCCGGCACGCTACTACTCCGCTTTGTGCCTGTCGTCCCCGCCGAGTGAGACGGGGCGCCGGTCGCCTTTGGCGGCCTGTCGATACGACCGCGAAGAAAAAGAGAAGGACCATCCCGTGGCGCCTCATCGTTACCAAATCGGCGTCTCGGGATGGTCCCAAAGTCGGTTCCAGTCCGTCAGCCCCAACTCGTCCG
>CALLPT010000235.1 GCA_938015575.1 uncultured Acidimicrobiales bacterium | reverse complement strand
GCCGAAGCCGAAGCCGAAGCCGAAGCCGAAGCCGAAGCCGAAGCCGAAGCCGAAGCCGAAGCTGACGTTGAAGCCGAAGCCGAAGCTGACGTTGAAGCCGAAGCCGATAGTGACACCGGGGCCGACGCCGGTACGGGTGCTGACGATGCCGGCGCGTCGATTCGAGAACCAGCCGGACCGGGTGTGCCCTACGACCCCGAGGTGCTGAGTTTCGAGGACGCCACAGAGGCCTTTGGTGGGATAGACGCCTTTGAGGAGGTAGTGGCCACCCTCGATCTCGACGACAGCATGTCGTCCTACCGAGACTGGAAGGCTGAGCTGGCTGCTGATGGCTACTCACCGCAGGAGATCGGGCGTGTGGTGGAGCAGGCCGTAATCGCAAAGTATGACGACACCTTGCACACCGATGGCCCGCCACCGTTCAACAGTTGGGGCGACTACTACGAGGAAATCTCGGGTACGACCGCACCGGGCGAGCCGGCCCACGCGCACCACATGGCCATGAAGAAAGGCCCCGTTACCGAAGTTGGGCAAGCGGCCGCCGACAACGCACGACAGGTCCTGCAGCGAGTCGGTATCAATCCGTACTACGGCATCGAGAACTTCACCTGGGGTCCGATGTCGGGCGTGCATGGCACGGCGGACATGGTTGATCTCGCGAGTCGTTTGCAGACAGCTGCCGGTGACGGAGGAGATCGAGCCGCAGTGGAGCAAGTGCTGCGACAATGGGCCGAAGAGAAGGCGAGGGCCGCGAGGTGAGTAGCGCAGTGAGCACGATGTCAACCAACGCGATTCAGGCAGAGCTCGATGGTGTTGCCGAACAGCTTCGCCAGGCCATCCCCGATGCGATCGCAGCGGTGGGTGAAGCCGCGGCTTCCGGAGAGCATCTCTATGCCGTGATGCTGATCGTTCACTCGGATCTACGCAGCGTCAGCATTGCTGGCAATACCGTAGAAACGGTTGCCAGCATGGCGGAACAGTTCGGTGATGCTGATCGGTTTGCGTGGCAACTCTCGGTTCCGGAATGGGGTATCAGCAAGCCCGACGCAGGGCTCCGAGCGGTCAGCGAACGGCTCCAGGCGCTCGCAAGGTCCCTTGACGTCGGCGTCTACGCAAACGAAGTAGCGCCGATCTGGAAGCGCATGCTTGTCGATGTCGTCACGTCGATCGATTTGCGCAGTCTGGTCTCTTCGACGCATGACGGCGAACCGTTGGTCGGTGTTTCTGCGCACGAGCCCGAAGGGATGTTTCCATTGATCCTCGAGGTCTCCGAAGCCGTGAACACGCAAGCGTGGCATGAGCAGCTCGTCGCATATGCGGCGGTCTATGACGGCAATGGCTGGCCCGAAGGCCTCGACACGATCGTGTGATGGCGGACTGAGGGCTAAGGGGGACCCGTCCCCCTTACCGGCAACGGGGGGTTTCCTTACGATCGCTTCGTGACGCACACCGCGTCGTGGAGCACATCGCATGGACCTCACCCTCACCCTCGTCAGCCCCGACAATGACCCCGAGGACATCCTCATCGAGGTCGAAGCCAGCCACGAGGTCGGCGAGCTCGCTGCCGCGCTCACTCGCTACGTGGGTCGACGCCACACCGACGACATCGCGGTGCTCCGATGCGGTCGCTGGCAGCGACTTGCGTTCGAAGACTCCATCGGAGAGATCGGTCTGATTTCAGGCGACCGCATTGCCATCGGCGAAGTCCCCTCGGTCGAGGGCGTTTCGTCGTCGGCAAGCGTCGTGCGTCTCGCCGTGACCTCGGGCCCCGACGCCGGACGTTCGTTCGAACTCGGTGAGGGTGCGCATTCGGTCGGCCGTTCCTCGTCGGCCATGGTGACGCTCAACGACCCGCTGGTGTCTCGTCAGCACTTTGTCCTCGACGTGCATTCGACCGGCACCGTGGAGCTCTTCCCCAACGCCGATGCGAGCAATCCGCCGCTCATGCAGGGGGAACCGATCGAGGGCCATGTCACCGTGCGCCGGGGCGATGTTGTTCAAGTCGGCGCCACCCGGCTCCGGGTGCGCGAACCGCTCGGCCCCGACCATCACCGGCCGTCGGGGCTGTTCGGACGTATGCCGTTCCACCGCACCCCGTACTTCCGCTCACCGATCCCCGAGCAGGCGATCGACGAGCTCGGCACCTTGCCGGTGAAGCCCACGCCCCGCCGGTTCCAGTTTCTCGCTGCGCTGTCGCCGCTCGTGATGGGCGTCGGCATGGCCGTGATGCTCGGCAGCATGCGGTACCTGATGTTCGCGATCTTCTCGCCGATCATGGCCGCCGGAAGCTGGTGGGATCAGCGCCGCACGGGCGGTCGCGAATACGACGACCGTGTCGCTGCGTTCGTCACCGATCTCGCCGATCGCAACGTCGAGATCGATGCTGCACTCGCGACCGAACTCGCCAGCCGACTCGACAATCATCCCGACATCGAGCTGCTCGCCCGCCGGGTCGACACTCGCCACAACGAGCTTTGGCAACGTGACCGGAATGCGGCTGACTTTCTCGCATTGCGCATTGGCGTCGGTCAAGGTCCTTCCAAGATCACCGTTCGCACGGAGCGTCGAGGCGATCAGGAGTTCCTCGACCAGATCCACGCAGCGAACGCTCGAGCTGCGGTCATGGCCGACGTGCCGATCGCAATCGATCTGGCGCAGCTCGGCACGGTCGGCCTGGTTGGGCGCCCCGCGGAGATCGACGATCTCGCGACCGCGCTGATCATCCAAGCCTGTTGCCTGCACAGCCCCGAAGACCTCGTCGTTGCTGCGGCCGTCGCTCCCGACCGTGAGATCGCCGAGTGGATGAAGTGGTTACCGCACGGCGCGGCGTCGAGCTCGCCCCTTGGTGTTTCCCATCTCGTGACCAATCGTGACGATGCAGATGAGCTGCTTCGTGAACTCGCCAAGGTGGCCGAATGGCGGGCGAGTTCACAGGACCGCCAGCTCGATCAGCGTTGGCCTTGGCTACTTGTCACCATCGACCGTGCTCTCGAACCTGACGCGAGCGTCGTGTCCCGCCTGCTCGATCTGGGTGCCAGCGTCGGGATCTCAGTGATCTGGCTGACCGACTCGTCGGCGAGAGTTCCCCGTCAGGCCGAAGCACAGGTCGTGTGCACTCCTCTGCAATCGGCAGAGCTTTCCGAAGTGCGATTCATTGATCCGAACCGCCCCGCCATCGAGGTCGATCCCGAGCGGGTCGGCCCCGCTATGGCTGGCGAAATCGCACGATCCCTTGCCCCCATGCGCGACGCCACGGCCGCGAACGCGGTCACGTCGATTCCTCGCACCGTTCCATTGTTCGCATCGCTGGGCGTGACATCGATGACGCCGCAGTGGATCACCGAACAGTGGACGACCGATCGTGGCTACTCCCTCGTCGCCCCGATCGGCATGACCGACACGGGGCCGCTTGAGCTGAACCTGGTCGAACACGGCCCGCACGGACTGATCGGCGGTACCTCGGGCGCCGGCAAGAGCGAGCTGGTGCAGTCCCTGGTCGTGAACCTGGCTGCCTTCAACTCTCCCGAACGCATCAACTTCTTGTTCGTCGACTACAAGGGCGGGGCGCTCAGCGAGATGTTCAAGGACATCCCGCACACGGTCGGTGCTGTTACCAACCTCGACGCACTGCTCGCGCTTCGAGCGCTGACATCGTTGACGGCCGAGCTCGACCGCCGCATGGAACTGTTCAAGGGCCGGGCCCCCGACATCAAGGAAATGATCGCCCGCTACCCCGACGAAGCGCCGCCGTCGCTCGTGATCGTCGTCGACGAGTTTGCCGCCCTGGTGCGCGAGCTTCCCGAGTTCGTCGACGGCATCGTCAGCATCGCCGAACGCGGCCGCAGCCTGGGCATCCACCTGCTCATGTCCACACAGCGTCCGTCGGGTGCGATCAACGACAACATCCAGCAGAACACCAACTTGCGCATTGCCCTGCGCATGCTCGACAGCGGCGAGTCGAACAACGTGATCGGCGCGCCTGATGCCGCCATGATCCCTGGACCGCTGAAGGGCCGAGGACTGGCTCGGCTGGGCCCTGGCGAGCTGATCCCGTTCCAGTCGGCCTGGAGCGGCGCGCCGCTTCTTGCTGCCGAAGGGCCACCCCCGATCTCGGTCGCCCCATTCGGCACTGCGCCGACAGGCCACCGGCCGCGGACACCGATTCGCACCGGTAGTGCGCCGACCGCCAGTGACCGCACGCAGCTCGACGCGACGGTCGCGGCAATCTGCGAAGCGGCCGCCGACCTGGGTCTGGAACGAGGACGAGCGCCCTGGAAAGAGGCCCTGCCATCTCGCATCGATCTCGGCCGAGTGCTGGATGATCCCCGGTCCATCGCTGGCGACGCGTGGGGCACGCGGGTGACGATCGGCATGATCGACGATCCCGAAGCTCAGGATCAGTACCCCGCCCATCTGGACCTGGGCGAGTCCGGGGCTGCTGTCATCTTCGGCAACTCGGGTTCGGGCAAGACGACGGTGCTGCGCACCATCGCGGCCTCGGCAGCTTGGCGCGACAGCCAGTTTGGAGGCGGCGGTCTGACCATCTTTGGCCTCGACTTCGCATCGCGCCAGCTCGGCCTGTTGGCCCGATTCCCGCAGACCAGCGCAGTTGCGACCGGCGACGATCTCGAAGCGGTCACCCGGATCGTGGCGTCGATCGACGACCAGCTCGAAGTGCGTCGCAGCCAGATGGCCGCCGCCACGGCCCGGGGCGAAGCTGCGCCAGAGTTCAGCAGGATCCTGCTGCTCATCGACGGGTATGAGAACTTCGTGCAGCAGTTCGAGACGGCCTCGGGTCGAAACCTTGCGGTCTGGGTCGAGGTCATCAACGCCTTCATTTCCGACGGGCGCCAGTACGGCATCGACGTTGCTTTCACCGCGGGACGTCGAGGTGCTGTGCGATCTGCGCTCATGTCGAGCATCACGAATCGCTTCATTCTTCGCCAGTCCGACGAATCCGGCTATGCCGAGTTGGGTGTCCCGGCGAAGCTCGCACGCGGCCTCGAACTTGAGCCGGGACAGGGGTTCAACGAGCACAACAAGATGATGCGCTTCGCTGCAGTCTCCGGGGTGCCGGGCGCCGAACCCGAGGCCGACGAGCAGGGAGCGATCATCGCCTTTGCCGAGGCGCTTCGCGGCAGGGTGGCACCCGAGCTGGTCACCCACGCACTACCAACCGAGGTTCCTGTGCTCGGCAGCGCCGACGGTCCCCACGTTGTGCGAGTCGGTCTGTCAGACCGATCGCTGCGGCCCGTCGACGTCGACCTCACCCACGATGATCTGGTCGTCGTCGGCCCACCTCGGTCCGGGAAGTCGACGGCGCTGCGGACCATCGCGACGCAGCTCACCGGCGGTGAGCGTCAGGTCTGGGCGGTCGGTGCCGCAGGCTCGCCGCTCGCCGGTGTGCCCGGTCTCGAGCAGACAGGGTTCGGTCGGCTGGCCGACATCTTGCCCGTGCTCGAAGAGCTCGCCGCAGGGATCGAGAGCTTCCCGAACATCGAGCGGGTGCTCATCTTCGACGATGTCGACCAGTTCGACGACCGCGCGATGACCACGGCAGCCGAGGCCATCGTCGAGGCCGGCGTACGCGTCATCGGGAGCTGCTC
>CALLPT010000234.1 GCA_938015575.1 uncultured Acidimicrobiales bacterium | reverse complement strand
GAACAAGATCGCCAACGAGGTGAGCGATCACCCCGATGCCGCGCTGCAGCTCGGCGGCCGCGGCGACGTGCTCGATCGGCTCGAGTGGGACATCCGCTTGTACTTCGCCCTCAATGGGGCGCTCCACGACGCGGCGATCGCTGCCTGGGGCATCAAAGCGACCTACGACTACAGCCGACCGATCTCGATGATTCGCCACATGGGTGGGCTCGGGCAGTCGTCGGATCTCGACGCTGCCTCGTTCCACCCCGATGGGCTACCGCTCGAAGCCGGCCTGATCGAACTCGTCACATCCGAGACCGCCGAGGTCGGTGGCCGCCACGAAGGCCACACGGTCGACGACGTCGTCATCAGGTCGTGGCGCACGTTCGGCGGCGCGGCACCTGGCATGCCACCGCTCGGCGTCGGTTGGATCACGCCGACCATGTGGATGCCCTACCAGCAGAGCACGTTCGTCACCCCTGCGTTCCCCGGCTACGTCTCGGGCCACTCGGCGTTCAGCCGTGCGGGTGCCGAGGTGCTGACCGCGATCACCGGCGACCCGTACTTCCCGAACGGACTCGGCGAACACACGGTGGCGGCCGGCGAACTCGAGTTCGAGCGCGGGCCAACGACCGACATCACCCTCCAGTGGGCGACCTATCGCGACGCCGCCGACGAAGCCGGCCAATCCCGTATCTGGGGCGGAATTCACGTAGAAGCCGACGACTACCCCGGGCGCGTCATCGGCGCCGAGACCGGCCAGGCCGCGTGGCAGCTCGCGCTCGAAGTGTGGGGCGACGCCCCCTAACCCGAGGGCCGGTGCGGCGTCATCGACCCATGACGCCCTGTCGGGCACACCGGCCCAGCCAGCGGCGGCTCTGTCGAGCGAAGTCACTACGCTCACCGCATGACGTTGCAGGATGCCCAGTCGAATCTCCCCGCAGTCGACACGCAGGAAGCCGCTGCGTATCGCGCTGCACTCGATGTAATTGCCGCGGTCGAACCCAATGTGGCCGACCACATCCGAGGCGAGCTCGGCAATCAACGCAGCCAGCTCAAGCTCATCGCGAGCGAGAACTACGCCTCGCCTGCGGTGCTGCTCGCCATGGGCAACTGGTTCAGCGACAAGTACGCCGAGGGCACGCCCGACATGCGCTACTACGCCGGGTGCGAGTTCGTCGACAAGGTCGAGACCCTTGCCGCTGATCACGCCAAGGCCCTGTTCAACGCCGACTATGCGTATGTGCAGCCGCACTCGGGCATCGACGCCAACCTGGTTGCATTCTGGTCGATCCTTGCGCACCGGGTCGAGAAACCGTTCCTTGCCGCCCACGAGTCAAAGAACGTGGCCGAGCTGAGCGAAGCCGACTGGGAAGAACTCCGAGCATCGTTCGGCAACCAGCGCATGATCGGCCTCGCACTCGATGCCGGCGGTCACCTGACCCACGGTTTCCGGCCAAATATCTCAGGCAAGATGTTTCACCAGCGCAGCTACACGGTGAACCCCGAGACCGAGATGATCGACTACGACGAGGTCGCCGCGCTCGCTCGCGAGTTCAAGCCGCTCGTCATGGTCGGCGGCTACAGCGCCTATCCCCGCGCCATCGACTTCGCCAAGATGCGCGAGAGCGCCGACGAGGGCGGCGCAACCTTCATGGTCGACATGGCGCCCTTCGCCGGGTTGGTCGCCGGCAAGGTCCTCACCGGCGACTTCGACCCGATGCCCCATGCCCACATCGTCACCACCACGACCCACAAGTCGCTGCGCGGTCCGCGCGGCGGCATGGTGTTGACCAACGACACCGAGCTTCCCGAGTTCATCGACAAGGGCTGCCCAATGGTGCTTGGTGGGCCCCTGTCGCACGTGATGGCAGCCAAGGCCGTTGCGTTCTCCGAAGCGCGCCAGCCGGCCTTTGTCGACTACGCCCACCAGGTCCGCGACAATGCCGCCGCCCTGGCCGAAGGCATCGCCAAGCGTGGCGGGCGCATCGTGTCTGGCGGCACCGACAACCACCTTGTGCTGGTCGACGTCACGCCGTTCGGGGTCAGCGGCCGCCAGGCCGAGTCGGCGCTCGAGTCCGCGGGCGTGATCGTCAACCGCAACTCGATTCCGTTCGACAAGAACGGTGCGTGGTACACGAGCGGCATCCGTCTCGGCACGCCTGCGCTCACGACGGTCGGCATGAACGAGGCGGACATGGACGAGGTCGCCGACATCATCTGCGGCGTACTCAAGGGCGCCGAGGCCACCACGACCTCGACCGGTGACCCGAGCAAGGCCAAGTTCACGCTCAGCGACGACGTGCGCACCGACGCACGTACCCGCTCGGCCGACCTGCTCGCCGCCAACCCGCTCTACCCCCAGGTCGGCGCGATCTAGTCACGGCCCTGGCCAAGGGCCCCGTGACATGAACCCGACGTTCACGTTCACATCCGAGCTGCGCCAGTGGGAAGCGGCCAAGACCACCTGGGTCTACGCCGCCGTCCCGCTCGACGAAGCCGACATCATCGCCGACCTGGTGCCGTCACGACGCGGGTTCGGATCGATCCGGGTCACCGTGCGGATTGAACAGCACGAGTGGAACACGTCGATCTTTCCCATGAACGACGGCCGCTTCTTCTTGCCGGTCAAGGCACCGATCCGCAAGAAGGCCAAGGTCGACATTGGAGACACCGTCGAGTTTGAGCTGGACGTACGCATCGAGGACTGAGAGCTCTGTCTAGGGATCCAGTGTCGATGCATTCGACCCCGGGCGCGCAGATGACCCGGCGGATCGCCGGGTCATCTCCCAGATGATGTCGCTGATCTAGTGGATCAGACTTCGATGAAGATGCACTCGCCGGGGCATTCTTCGGCGGCCTCGATGACCGACTCGATGCCACCGTCTGGCACGCGTGCCAGACCTTCGGCGCCCGCCGGGTTGGCGGTTCCGTCGAAGAGCTTCTCTTCGCCGAAGTTGTCCTTGGACTCCTTCACGTAGAAGAGGCCATCGTCCATGCCGAAGAACACCGCAGGTGCGATTTCTTCGCAGAGGCCGTCGCCTGTGCAGAGGTCCTGATCAATCCAAACTTTCACCGATGCTCCTTCGAGCCACTAACGATTAGGGTGACCTCGTCAATCTACAGGAGCGAAGCCCCTACAACTGAGTCACAGCGACGAGTTCTGCGGCAATCGACCCATGAACGCCGTGGCCAATGACCCAGGAGCTCATGATTCGGTGTCGCGGACCTCGTCGGCGAAGGCAACTGCCCGCTGTCGGAGTGCGGATTCGGCATCGATTCCGAGCTCTCGAGCGAGTGCCACTGCGCTGAACAACAGCTCGCCGATGGCCGCTTCGTCGGCGGCTTCGAGCGACCCGCTGTCCGGAACACGGTGGCCAATGGCGGCGGCTTTCTTCTGGACTTTGGTCGCATACAGCAACGCGGGCAGCGCGGCAGGAATTCCATCCATGACCGAGTCACGGGATTTCTCGAGCTTCTTGGCGGCCTCCCACTGTGCGGGAAGGTCCTCGAGCGTCGCTTCGACATCGCCGTAGACGTGCGGGTGCCGCTCGAAGAGCTTGTCGTGGATGCCTTGCGCCACGTCGGCCACATCGAACCAGCCGACCTCGTCCGCCAAGATCGAGTGGAAGAAGATCTGGTAGAGCAGGTCACCGAGCTCTTCTTGCAGATCGGCGTAGCGCTCCCCGATCGCCTCGCTGTCGTCGGGTGTATCCACCAGGTGATCGATCGCTTCGAGGGTCTCGTAACTCTCCTCGAGCAGGTAGCGACGAAGGGTCGCGTGGTCCTGCTCGGCATCCCACGGGCACTCGCTTCGGAGCCGTTCGACCATCACGGCGAACTGCGAGAAGGCGGCGCCGACCGGTGCCGGCAGGCTGGGGATGTAAAGCGAGGTCAGGTGGTCGGGTTCGATCTCGCGATCGAGGTCCGGCCAGGCCACCGTGGCGATCTGTTGATCGACAAGCCCGAGCCGCTGAATGACCGTCACGGTGATTTCGGGGCCGGCATCGATCGAGAGCTTGATGTCACTGAGGATCTGGCGGTCGTGGCATTGGGACACGAGTAGTGGGCCCCGCTCCCCCGCCGCCTCGGTGCTGAAACGATGACCATCAACGATGCGCACGCCATCAGCGATGGGATCGACGCCGAGCGCCACCCACGCCAGGTCGACAAACGACAAAGCAGGATGGGTCACGACGTCGATGTCGCTTCGTTGCAGCAGCAACTCGACGGTGTGCTCGGCAACGGCCGGGCTTCCCGGAACGGCGTAGAGCACGTGGCCCTCGGCGACCGCTAGGGCTACGACATCGTCGACGATGGCGCCATAGACGGCGTCGAAGGTGTCATGGGTCTCGTAGTGATGATCAAACGACGGCGCGTCGACGGCAGCCGCCGCCGGGTGGCGAGACGTGCGCAGCCGACGAACCGGGATGGCGTCGATGAGCGCCAACGTGCCCGCCGTCAACAGGTCGGGCCCCGCAGGGCCGAGGCCGATGATGTCGATGCGAGGGCGCGTCACCGAGTCATGATGCCCGATGGTGCTCAAGCGGCGACCCCATCGCCCCACAAGATGTAGAGCGCCAGCAGCAGATCGTCTCCGGCATCGATGCTGTGCATGTCGTTCGGGTTGTTGTAGACGAGCGCGTCGGGCCCAAGCGTGCGGAACTCGGTGCTTCCGCCATAGCGCCAGCGACCGCTGCCCGCAATTGGCAGATACAGCTCTTGGGGCGGGTGCGAATGCAACGGGTAGATGCTCTGGGGCCGAAGCAGTAGCAAGCCGCATTGCGTGCCCGGAAGCGTGCGGACATCGTTGAGCGGTGCGAGACCTGCCTCGGTGCCGTGGTCCTCGAGGCGCGTCGACGGCACCCAAGACAGGTCCGGGTTCGCCCGCCGCGCCGCGGCGTGAAGCGGATTGGCGGCTCCATGGCCGAGGTGTTGGACCACGGGA
>CALLPT010000233.1 GCA_938015575.1 uncultured Acidimicrobiales bacterium | reverse complement strand
TGAATGTGGCGGCTCACCATGTCGTCCAGATTCAAGCGACCGTCGAGGTACATGTTCACGTACTGGGGCATGTCACGACGGAACACATTGGAGCCCATCATCGAGCCTTTCAGCGTCTTCTCCTGCATGAAGATCTCGTAGCCCGGGATCTCGACCTTGGCGTCGAACGGCATCATGCCGACGATGACCGCGGTCCCTCGCAGACCCGTGACGGCCCATGCCTGTTCAGCGGTCTGCTTCAGGCCGATGCACTCAAATGCATAGTCGGCCATCGTGCCGCCGGTCGCTTCCTTGATCGCGGCGACGACGTCGACCTCGCTCCCATTGATCGCATCGGTGGCGCCGAGCTTCATGGCCAGGTCGAGCTTGTCCGAGGTGACATCGACGGCGAAGATCCGCCCGGCGCCCGCAATGCGAGCACCCTGCAATGCGGACAGCCCGATGCCTCCGCAGCCGATGATGACGACCGTCGAACCGGGTTCGATTTTGGCGGTCCGGAACACGGCGCCGACACCTGTCGTCACGCCGCAGCCGATGAGCGAGGCCTTGTCGAGAGGCATCTCATCGCGGACCTTCACGATGGCGTTCTCGTGGATCAACATCTCTTCGGCGAAGCCGCCGAGACGAGCGAACTGGGCCAAGCCCTCGCCGGCGGCGTTGGTGAGGCGGGGCGTGTCGTCCTTGGCCCGGTCGAGCATGCGGTTGTTACGACACACGTTGGGGTGGCCGGTCAGGCACATGTCGCAGTGCCCGCAGAACAGCGACAAGCAGGTGATCACCCGATCGCCTGGCTTGCAATAGGTGACATCGGGGCCGATCGCCTGCACGATGCCGGCCGACTCGTGGCCCATCACGGCGGGCAGCTTCGTGGACCAGTGGCCTTCCATGAAGTGGAGGTCGCTGTGGCACAAACCCGCATGCAAGGTCTGAATGAGCACCTCGTTGCCCTTGGGCTTGTCGACGGTGACGTCCTCGATGACGAGTTCACCCGGAATCTGATTCAGTACGGCAGCCTTCATGGCGCCACCGTAGGACCCGCTGGCGGTTCCCGCGAAACGGGCAACTAGCGTCGGCCGCATGGTCCGACTGAGCGATCTCCACGAATCCGAAGCCGCGCACATGCAGGCACGTGCCGATGCGATGCCCGAGATCCCTGCTGGGGAGTGGGTTTCGCCCAAACCGCTGAGCGAGAGCACGGTCGCGTTGGTCAGCACTGCCGGCATGCATCGGCGCGACGATCCGCCGTTCACCCTTGGGGCCACCGACTACCGGTTGATCCCCGGCGACGTCGATTTTGCCGATGTCATGCTCAGCCATATCAGCGCGAACTTCGACCGCAGTGCGTTTCAGCAGGACCCGAACATCATGTTGCCGCTCGATCGGCTACGAGAAATGGTGGCCGCCGGCGAAGTGGGCGCCGTCGCCCCACGCCACTACTCGTTCATGGGCGCCATGCCCGACCCATCGAACTTCGAAGCCACGGGCACCGAGGTCGGCCGGTTCTTGGCGGCCGACGGGGTTGATGTCGCCCTGTTGATCCCGGTTTGACCGCTGTGCACGGGCGCCGTGGGCGCCCTCGGTCACTACATCGAACGCGCTGGCGTGGCGACCACATCGATCAGCCTGATCCGGGCCCAGACCGAAAAGGTCAAGCCACCGCGAGCCCTCTGGGTCCCGTTCGCGCTCGGTCGTCCGCTGGGCTCGTCGGCTGAGCCGGAGTTCCAGAAGCAGGTCATGCGCGCTGCGTTTGATCTGCTCGAAACGGCGACCGAGCACACCGTCGTGGACTTCCCTGACGAAGCGCCCGACGAGGCCGGACCTGGCGTGTGGGCCTGTCCGCTCAACTTCGACCCGCCAGCTGATCTCTCCCTCGGTGACCAGCTCCTGGCTGAGATCGCCCGGCTGCGCCCCTGGGCGCTCGAAACCCGGCGTGAGCGTGGTCGTTCACTGTTCGGTGCGAGCGGCGCGTCGCCCGATCAGGTCGACGACGTTGCTCGAGCGCTCGCTCACATCGCCGAGCACGGCGAGGTACACCGCATGCCGCCGGGTGACACCGTCGACTGGCGGTTCAAGATGCCGTTGCTCATTCGCCATCTGGCCGACGACTTGCGCACCTTCTATCACGAAGGGTTGGCGGCGCAGCCCGGGCCGGGCGCACCGAATCACCATGCGCTCAACGACTGGATCTTCGGCGGCACCGCACTCGGCAACGTGCTGCAGGCCGTCGCCGACCGGTTGACCGACGCCGACGACGGCATGGCCAAACTGGTCCGCGGGCTCGTGATCCCCGAAGGCCATTATCGCGGCGGCAGCGCGTTCCCGAAGACCAAGGACTTCGGCGCTGACCAAGACGAAGACGAGCCGGTCACCGTCATCACGGATTAGCAGCCGTCGAGTCCGATGGCGACGAACTGACCCCAGTGCTGACTTCGGTCGAAGCTGGGTTCGGTCTGGTCGAGCTGGGCGACGACACACGAGGCAAGGGACAATGATTGGCCTTGGTCGAACAGCCAAGCTTCGGCATCGATGTAGCGCGCGAGCCACATCGTCGCTGCAAGGGGATCGAGCGCCGGAGCTGGCACCGCGCCCGGACCGGGATCGCATCCGTCGAGTTCGATCTCGAGCCCAAGTGATCGAACCGAGCGGTGATCCGGCAAGCGCTGTTCCCACGCTTCGGCAGCGTCGAGTACCTGCTCGCGGCCGTCGCCTCGGGGGAGGATCAGCGCAGTGACGCATAGCGATCCGTCGGGTTCGACGCGTGCGGTGGGGGCTCTCACCGAGCTCGTCTGGCGTGCGGCGACCAGCGCGTCGGCCGGTGACACGGCCGTGGCGAAGACGCGAAACCAGGTGAGCGGTCCGTGGAAGACGCCGATCGCGTCGAAGGGCACCAGGCTGTCCGGGGCGTTGCGTTCGAAGCTGGCGATGCTGTCGCTGGCAAAGGCGTAGGGATCGATGAGACTGCGGGTCGATCGGTTCCGGGCAGTCGCCGTGCCCATCAGTGATGAGAACATGTCGGCGCCGTCGAGGTCCTCGGCGGCCTGATGGAGTCGTAGTCCCAGCGCGTACGACTGGGCGAGACGGGCGTCGATCACGGGCGACGGGGTGCGCTCGATGGCCCGCCGTTCGGCGAGGAAGTCGCGCCAGGTCGCTTGCTCATCGTCGGGGAGCGAGGCGATGTACTTCGTCATGACCCATTCGGCCTCGCCTTCGATCAGGGCTTGGGCCAGGTCGATGTCGGCGAATGTCGCCGCCTCGCGGAGCCGCTCGGTGTACTGGAATGCGTGGACGAGCTCGTGCGCCAAGATGATGCGCGTCGTCACCTCGAGTTCGTCGGGTTCAGGCCCGTCGAGCGCCACGACCATGCGCGGCACATTCGGGTCGAAGAACGCGGCGACACCGTCGCTCAAGTCGTTGCTGATTTCGTCTTGGGTCCAGGCGACGTTGGCCAGCCCGAGTGCCCGGTCCGCATCGTCGAGGCGCCCGAGTGCCTGCCCGATCGGGTTCGAGTCGCCGGTTGGAATCGACCTCGGATTGAGTTCTTGGTCGAGGAGCGATCGATCGATGAACTCGAGTTCGGCCGGAAACCGGATCGGACCGCGTGTCGTCTCGACAAAGGCCACGAGCTCGCGTAGGCGAGGATCCCAGCGGTCAGCGTCGGACTCGTCGGACGCGTTGGCTGGGTTGACTTCGATCGCAGGAACCGACGCCAGGGCGGCTGCGCCGAGACAGGCCGCCAACAACACGGCCACCAACGGCAAGCGGGCGGACGTCATCCGGCGACCCTACTGGTGGCTGTGGCGCGCAGTCGGCTCGGGCAGCGGGTGTCGCGAGGTCTACGTTGTTGAGATGACCGACTGGTTGGCAGCACACGGTGGCGTTCACGGCGAGGTCGTCGAAGGGTTCGAACCCGTCGCCGAGGCATTCATCGACAACTTCGCCGAGCGCGATGAGACCGGAGCGTCGGTCTGCGTGTACGTCGCAGGGGAAAAGGTCGTCGACGTGTGGGGAGGAGCGGCGAACCATCGCACCAACGAACCGTGGCGGGCGGAGTCGGCCATCGTCGTCTATTCGACCACCAAGGGTGCCGCCGCGATCTGTGTCGCAATGCTGGTCGAACGTGGCTTGCTCGACTACGACGCGCCGGTGGCCTCGTACTGGCCTGAGTTCGGTGTCGAGGGCAAGAGCGAGCTCACGGTCGGTGAGCTCATGAGCCACCAAGCCGGACTGATCTATGCCGAACCCCCGCTGCCGCTCGAGTCGATCCTGGCGGTGACACCGGTCGTCGAAGCGCTCGCGGCGCAGGCGCCGGTGTGGGAGCTCGGGACCGCGCACGGGTACCACGCGCTGACCTATGGCTGGCTCGCCGGCGAATTGGTGCGGCGAACCGATGGACGCACGCTTGGCCAGTTCTTCGCCGAAGAGGTCGCCGGGCCACTCGGCCTCGACTTCTGGATCGGGCTACCCGAGGACCAAGAGTGGCGGGTTGCGGTGCTCCGCGGTGCACCGCGTCCCCAAGGTGACGAGCTCGAACTGATGAAGCGGATCGCCGGTCCGGGCACCAACGGAGGCCGGGCGCTGTACATGGACGGAGCGCTCTCTACCCCGATCGACGGCAAGGCGCCGTTCAACACGCGCCAAGTGCGGGCAACAGAGATGCCGGCGGCGAACGGGGTCACGAACGCCGCCTCGGTGGCGCGCATGTACGCCGCGACCATCGGCGAGGTCGATGGTGTGCGGCTGCTCAGCGACCAGACCGTCGACACGGTGCGGGCGGAGCGAGTGTTCGGTCCCGACGCGTGCCTGGTGTTGCCAACCCGATTCGGTTACGGGTTCATGCTTCACTGCGACGAGCTGGTGCTCAGCGGCGACGGGGCCTTTGGCCACTACGGCGCCGGAGGGTCACTTGGATTCGCGGATCCCGAGCGTGACCTCGCCTTTGGCTATGTGATGAATCAGATGGGTGGTGGCATCGCGAGCGACCCCCGAGCAGTACACCTGCTGGAGGCCGCCCGCGGTTGCCTCTAGACGTCAGATCACCAGCTGATCAATCGGCGGCTTCTGGCTCCGACCCTTCAGCCTCAGGTTCACCGACGTCTCCCATGCCCGGGATCTTGCTCGTCACTTCGTCGATCTTGTCGGCGATCCCTTCGCCGCCCGGCACCTTCGATGCCAGATCCTTGGCCTGCTCGGCGAGGCCTGCGGCCTTGTCCTTCATCTCGTTGGCCTTGTCGAAAATGCCCATCGTGTGCCCTCTCTGCTTGCGGCTGTCTCATACAACCGGTCACAAAAAGGACAAAGCGTCGGCTGGTGGGGGAGGGGGGAATCCACCGTTGCCGACGCTTCGTCTTTTGGGGTGACTGTCGCCAGCGGCTGGGGGGAACCGTGGCGACTCAGTACTCCAGACGCGCCGGGTTGCGAGTTTGTCGCGTCAATCGGATGGGCAGATTCACCCAGGGTCCGGCGGCCGAGGTCGCTACCCGCAGTCGGTCGCATCCGTGGCGCCCGAACGTTCGAGTGCTGAGTGGAGCGCATCGCTGGTTGTATCGACGCCGATCTCGCCGGAGGCGAGCCGTTCGAACACGAGGCACGCGCCGAGCGCTCGTGGCTGACCTTGTTCGATCGCCCAACGCTCACCGTCGATGATCAATGCTGCGCTTCGCACCGCGGCGTCGGCTGGGGTGACCGGTTGGGGCACGAGCCCGATGCCGGGATCGCAGGCCTGCACCCGTATGGCTTCGCCTTCGCTCAAGAGCGAACGGTGTCCTGGCAAGACAGCTTGCCAAGCGTCGAGCGCGGCGGTGAAAGCCTGGGCGTCGCCCGCCAAGAAGACGCCAACACATGTTGATCCGTCGGCTTCGATCCAGGTGGTTGTTTCCGAGGTCGACCGCACGGCCCGCGCTGCCTCGATCGCGTCGGGCAACGCGACGACCGAGGCGAAAACCTGGAGCCAGTGCGGCGGCGTCAACGCTGGACTGACCGCCGGTAGCGCCGTGACACCGAGCGGCGGCGCTGGGGCCTCGAGCGCGAGGTCGACATTGCCCTCGTCGAGCCAGCCGTACGGGTCGACGAGCGACGATCCGCTCAGCCTGGCACCCGAGGCCATCACGGCGTCGATCCCGCCCGCTTGATCGAGCGCACGGTGCAATCGGAGACCGAGTGAGTAGCGAACGAGGGTTTCGGCGATGAGAGATGCGGACTGTCGATCGTCGGACCCGCTCGCCTCCGGAGTCGGCGCCGACAGCTGTTCGGCGATCCGCCAGTCGGTGGCGATGCGTTCAGCCTCGCCTTCGATGAGGGCGCCGGCGACCGTCTGGTCGGTCGCCATCTGGGCCAGGGCCCGGATCCGGTCCGGGCCCTGCCAGGCATGGACAAGCTCGTGGATGAGCAGCTGACGCACCTCGGGACGAAGCTCCTCATCCAGCGTCTCGACTCGCAGGAGAATGCGATGTCGTGCTTGGTCGTAGAGCCCTTCGATCTCGCGGGCAGTCGCTCGATTCGAAGCCAACACATCGAAGTCACGGGTCGAAATGCCGAGCGCGCGATGTACATCGTCGAAGCGACGCACCGCCTCGGCGGTGTCGGGCGGGAGTCGGTCGAGGTCGGGAAGATCAAGTTCGAGCTGGCCCGCCATCTGTTGCTCGGTGACGAGTTCGACCGAGGCTGCTTCGAAGCGGAAGGGTCCAGCGGCCGCAGCGACGGCGTCGACGTAGGGCCCAAGCTCGTCGGGCCATTGCCGAGCGTCGGGATGATCGACGGCGAGCACTTCGACCAGGACCTGTTCGACGACGGGCGGCGCTATCGACGGCGTGCGCAGTCCTCGACCGGTCGGCTCCGCCGGGACCCCTAGGGCCACCGCTGCCGCGGTCGGTGCGGGCGTTGGCGTCGCCGTTGGTCTGGGCGTGGGCGTCGCCGTCGGTACAGGGGTCGCGGTCGGTACAGGGGTCGCGGTCGGGGTCGGGTGCGGGGTGCGGAACGCTTCTGCCGTGTTGAGCGATCTTGCGCACCCGGCCAGCCCGAGCGCGACGAGCAGCAGCGCAATGCAGACCACCACCCGGTGGCGTCGCGACGGTCCCATAGGCAGAGTCTCGCCTATCGCCGAGTGGCCGGGCCCGCGGTCGGGCTGACATCATGCGAGGCAATGGCCACAAACGGCACACAAGTGCACGCCCACGATCCCGATCAGCGACGGATGCTCGACTTGGGAGATCAGCGACTCCATGCCGGCATCTGGGGACAAGGCGACATCGAGATCGTGCTGTTGCATGACGGGCTCGGGTCGATCAGCCAATGG
The DNA here is from genome assembly GCA_938015575.1 of uncultured Acidimicrobiales bacterium. GTDB lineage: Bacteria > Actinomycetota > Acidimicrobiia > Acidimicrobiales > UBA10347 > UBA10347. Next base: position 16,286 of record CALLPT010000233.1, on the reverse strand, counting down.
CGCTCGGTGCCACGCCAGGTCGCCGATCGAACGGGCGTAGGCGTGCTCGCGTACGAGCGAGCCGGCCACGGGGCCTCGACGCCAGTCCCGAGCGGACCATGGCCGCCCGATTGGCTCCACCGAGAGGCCGCGGTCCTGCAACGGCTGCTCGACCATATTGGCTGTGATCGACCGTTCGTCGTCGGCCACAGCGACGGCGGTTCGACGGCGTTGCTTCATGCCGTCGATGCCGGAACAAGTATCAGAGGCGTGCTCGCGATTGCCGCGCACACGTGGGTCGAAGACATCTGTCGCACGTCGATCATCGACATGCGAGACCAGACCGAACGGTTCGTCGCCGGTCTCGCCCGACATCACGATGCGCCGGCCGAGGTTTTCGAAGCCTGGAGCGGCGTGTGGGTGAGTGAAGCTTTTCGGCGCTGGGATATCCGGCCAGACCTTGGCGCCATCGCCGTGCCGACCGTGATCGCCCAAGGAACCGAAGACGCGTACGCAAGCGCGAGCCATGTGCATCTGAGCGTCGATGCGATCGGCGAGCAGGCCCGCGGTCACTTCCTCGATGGACTCGGCCACATCGCACATCACGACGACGCCGATGCCGTTGTCGACCTGATCGTGTCGGTCTACGAGTCGCTCTGATCGATCGGGATTCGCTCGGGACCGGTCGCGAAGGCCGCGGTGCTGAGCAGGACTTCGTCGTCGCCAACGGCGATGCTGCCGTACCACGTCGGCCGCGGGGTTGACCAGAGCTGCTCCCACGACACGCCATCGTCGGAGAACAACACCATGGCGCGTGCCCGAGCACTGTCCTCGTCGGGGACAGGGTCGAGTGCTGCGAGCACCGTGGGTGCGTCGACGCTGAGCACCTCTGCTCCGCGGTGGTCGTAGAACGTCAAGGCGCCACCGATCGGATCTGCGGCGACGGTGGCCTCGACGCCGTCGGACAGGTCGGCATTGGTGAATGAATAACCGTCGCCGAACGAGCGGCTCGTGCCATCGGGATGGCGAAGCGTGACCGGGCCGGTCCGAATATTGCCCTCGACCACGAATCCATCGACCTCGATACGACCCTGTCCTGGATCGAGCCTCGTGCCGGACAGGTCGAGCTCGGTGTCACCACCGCTCACCCATGCATCGCGAATCCGCCGTCCGTCGACGTCGACCAACAACGCGCCAGTGCCGGGATGAAACAGTCGAACCCCGCCGAACTGGCTGCGGTCCACACTGGGGTGGTCGAGCACGAGGCCGTCGCTGGTGATCAAGCCGTGGTACTCGTAGACAAGATCGGTGCTCGTTGAGCGGAGCCGGATCGAGGACCGTTCGGGACGCTGCTCGATGATCCAATCGTCGACATGAACCGCCCACCCGGACACGGTGTCTTCGCGCCGATCCCACGGCCGCGAAGTGGTCAGGTAGATCGCCCATCCTGCGGGCCCCGACGCAATTTGTGGCTTGATCCAGATCGTTGTTGGGTCGATCCCCACGGGCAAGGCGCCCGTCGATGTCGTGTCGTCGCGAATCAGGTGCGACCTCCAGCCTTGGCGGTCCGGAGAAACCACCAGTAGCTCGTCGGCATAAGCGTCGATGAGCCCAAGCCGGTTGTCGACGCCGAACTCGAGCAGCGGTGTCCACTGCTCGCCGTCGTCAGAGACATAGAGCTGGTTGCTCGAAGCCTCGAGCATCCCGAACTGGCCGTCGTAGGCGGTGATACCCCACGGGTTGAAGAAGTCTTCGGTCGCAAGCTCCGCGAATGCGTTGCCCCGTCGGGAAACGAATAGCCGGTCGAGGCCGGACACTGCCGGACCTTGTTCGGCGACCGGCACGCTCGTGCCATCGCACAGGTGAAGGACCAGGCCATCTCGGTCATCGGTGGTGGTGCACACGTCGGCCGGGCGCAGCCCAAGGCTGCGGTGGTCGACCTCTTGGTTCACCCGGACCGATACGAGCACCGTGTCATCAACAACGGCCGCGCTGAGGAGATCGATCCGAGGCTTCAAACCGTCGGCGACTGGAAGCGGCCCGAGGTCGAGTCGCAGGATCGTCCAATCAACCAGGTCGGTGCTGAGGGCGATGCGCGGCGAGTCGCTGGCCGAGAGCGAGGCTCCGCCACCTGTTGTCGAGTCGATGAGGAGGACGTAGTGCTCGCCGCTGCGAAAGAACTGTTCGGCGAAGAGCCGCAGGTCGATGCGTCCGACGTTGAGGCGCGACCGTCGGGTCCACGTCGCCCCATCAGGCGAGACCGAGATTTCGCCGCCGGCTCGGGCATAGGCGACGAACCCGCCTCGTCCGTCCCCGATCGGTGCGTGGGGGGCTTGGGATTCACGGGGTGGATCGACCTGGTTCGGCACGGCGAGGTCCGCTTGTGAATCGTCGGGAGCCGCTTGGATGGCGAGCCCAGCGACGGTGATGCAGCCGATTCCGGCGACGGCAGCGACGGCCCTGGTGCGCAACGTGCGTCGCTGAGCCGACCGGCGCACGGTCGCGGGCTCGACCAACGCGGGTACTGCAGGCATCAGCGCATCGAGATCCAGCGGCTCAGCGAGGTCGAGTGTCTTGGCGAGCTCGCCGAGGGCACGCCGTCGTCGCAGATCGATGGTGGAGACCGGTGCTCGATGAGCTGCGGCGATCTCGTCGTCGTTCCAACCCAACACCTGGTCGCAGACGATCGCGGAGCGTTGACGCACCGGAAGATCGGCGATGGCGTCAGCGACGGACCCGGCGCGATCGATGGCAGCGGGTCCGACGGGTGCCGGCGGGGTGCGTGGCCACCGGCTCGCTGTCACCCATTGGAATGCCTCGGCCCACAACTGCTGTGGTGTGAACTCGGTCGCGTTGCTGCGTTGCGCGGCACGTATCAGGGCTCGTTCGATCGCCGACTTTGCCAGGCCGACATCGTCGACGGCGAGCGCGAATGCCGGGAACAGTTCGCGTTCCGCTCGTCGATGCAATGTCGAGGTGTCGACGCCGGCCATGCGCGATGTTCGCAGCTTTCCTGGCAAGCAGAAAGTCGTCTGGACTGCATCCAAGCATCGAGCGTTCGTCGTAAGGGGTATCGGACGACTCGTTCAGGAGACCACCATCATGCAGTGCATTCGCCGACTGCTTGCGAGCACGCTTGCTGTGCTCGTCGCCGTCATTGTGTTCGCTGGGCCCGCGGTCGCCCACGATCCGATCTTCATCAGTGACGACCAGACCACACCCGATGTCGGCCCGTTCATGCCTGACGGCACGATTTCGTGGGCGCTCTACGGTCAGGTGCTGGAATCCGGCGATACCCGAGGGTTCGAGTTTGATCTGCGCGAAGGCGACGAGCTGTTCTTCAGCCTGTTGATCCCGAACCTGGAACCCGAGCTCAGCCTTGACGATGCGCAGCTGCCAGTGCTTCTCGTCGAAGGGCCCGACGGCGAGGTCCGTACCTTCGAAGCCGACCGGCGCGACGTCTTCGACGAGCCCTTCAGTCGGACCTCCTATGTGAATCTGTTGGAGGTTCGCGAGCCCGTTGTGGATGGCGGCCGGTTTCGCATGACGGTGGTCGGCGCAGCCCCGTCGCGGTTCTCAGTTGCAGTTGGCGAGTCCGAGATCTTCTTCACCGAAACCGAGCGAGCCGGAGATCGGCCGTCGAACTTCCTGGAGATAACCGAGCCGTTGCAGGCGTGGTATTCGACGCCTCCGGGCGGTGAGCCAAGTGGCGAGGCAGCCGATGTGGGCGTCGATCTTGAGCTGGTCGAAGAGGCCATGGAGTCCGGAGAGGGCCAGATTTCCGAAGGCGGTTCACTCGACGGCACGGACCTGTCGGAGCCAGAGTCGGCCGACGCGGCAGAGCCTGCTGAAGCGGCAGAGCCAGAGCCAGCAGAAGCGGTAGAGCCAGAGCCAGCAGAAGCGGCAGAGTCGGCGGAAGCGGCCGCAACACCGACCGACGATGGTGGTTCGACGACCTGGGTCGCCCCGGTCGCTATTGCCGCCATCGCCGTCGTTGGCGGAGCCTGGTTCGTTGCGAGCCGCCGTGGCGGCTCGAGCGGCGCGTGATGCGCGAGGTGCTACGCGGACTAGCGCGAGCGTGGGCGATGCTGGCGGTTGCTCTGGCCGCGGTTGTGGTAGCGGCACCTGACGCATCGGCCCACGAGACCGAGCAGCCCTACGTCTACGCCTTCATCGGCGAGGACTCGATCGATGGGCGAGTCGAGTTTGCAATTGGCGACGTCGCCGAGGTCCTCGGGCTCGACCTGTCCGGCGACGACATCGAGATCGAAGCCGCGCTTCGCGCCAACGCCGACGCGCTGCGCTCCTATGCCAGCGCACACCTCGACATCGGCACCGGCGATACGGACTGGCCATTGACCTTTGGGCGAGTCGACCTGTTTCGCGAAGCGCCGGGAAAGCTGGCCTTTGCCGTGGTCCAGTACGACGCCGACATCGGCGGTGGTGTGGTGCCGGCGGAAGTCGCTATCGCCTTCGACCCGTTCTTCGACGAGATCAGCGGTCGTGACGGTCTGCTCTTGGTCACCGGTGGCTTCACCGCCGGCGACTACGACCGCGACAAGGAACTGCTCGTCACCTACACCGGCAGCAATCGAGACCAAGTCATCGACCTCGGCGAGCGAGGCCAATGGGACAACTTCGCGTCGAGCATCACACTGGGTGTCGACCACATCAAGACCGGTCCTGACCACATCCTTTTCGTGCTCGCATTGCTGTTGCCGTCGGTGCTTGTGTTCGCCGCGGGTTGGAAGCCCGTCGACGGCTTCGGCTCCGCGCTGTGGCGCGTGCTCAAGATCGCAACCTTCTTCACCATCGCTCACTCGATCACGTTCACCCTGGCAGGTATGGGGTGGCTGCCGACGCCGCCATCCAAGGTCGTGGAGACAATCATCGCGGCCTCGATTGCAGCGGCCGCCCTGCACAATCTGAAGCCGATCTTTCCGAATCGGGAGTGGAGCCTGTCCTTCGCGTTCGGGCTCTTTCACGGCATGGGCTTCGCCTCGCTCGTGTCCGACCTCGACGTGTCGCGCAGCAGCCAACTGATCTCGCTACTCGGGCGAAATGTTGGCATCGAGATCGGCCAGGTCGTGGTGATCCTGCTGTTGTTCCCGGGCCTGTTTCTGCTGCGTCGCACGCCCGCCTACCCGCCGTTCCTCGCGATTGCCTCGGTTGCCTTGGCGGCGTTGGCGACGCTCTGGTCGATCGAACGGATCTTCGAAACCGACTTAGGAACCGACGGGATTGTCGACGGATTCGCGTCGGTGCCGGTGGGCTATTGGGTTGCGGTCGGCTTCACCGCGGTGGCGGGCGTCGCGTACCTGGCGGCCCAACGCAGCGACCAACTCGCCGATGTCGCCCGTTCCCGAGGCTGAGCGTTTACGACGTCGGAATCCAGTGGTGCTCGTTGAATGAGATCAGGCTGCGAGTTCCCCGCCGATTCGCGGCGACTCGCGTGATCGAAGCATGGTGCGCGCCGAGCGAGGTGTTCTTGACGCCGAGCATGTCCTGAATGAGCGAGCGGATCACGCCGCCGTGGCAAACGACCGCGACGGTGCTTCCCGGATTTCCCGTGATGATGTCGTCCATGCCTGCTTTGACCCGGGCATGGAACTCGGGGGTCTGCATGTCGTTGAATCGTTGGGCGAATTCTTCGCGGGACATGTCATCGTTGATCCACGGTGGCACGTAGGTGCCGTACTCGTAGTCCCACTCGGCGATGCGCATCTCCGTCACCGGCTCGATGCCGTGATGGGCGACGAGCGGTTTCGAGGTCTGTTGGGCCCGAAGCTGGGGACTCACATAGATCGCGTCGAGTGCGGCATCGGCGAGGAACTCAGCGGTTGCGACCGCTTGGCGCTCGCCGAGAGGTGTGAGTGGAGGGTCGCTCAGATCCTCGGCATGAATGTCGGGCTCGCCATGTCGTATCAGGATGAGATCCACGCCTAGCAGTGTGGCGGATTCGCTCGCTGGTTCCGAAGCGCCGCCAGGATCTAGCCTCGCCCATGGTCCGAGATTCCTGGGATGACGACGCACCATGAGCAACACCGCCACGCTTCCAACCAACGCCGATGTGGCGGCCCGCTGCGCGATCGACGGCGAGTTCCTGCTCGCCGCTCGCCACTGGAGCGGCGGCTACCGGGTGCAGATCGGTGACCATCTGTTTGGGTTGGTCATCGACCAGGGCGTTCCGGTCGAGGGAATCCCCGAGTCGGGCGACGGCGTGATCGAGCTCCGCGGCGAGCCCGACGTTTGGGAACCGATGCTGCGCACGATTCCACCGCGCATCGCGAACACGGTGTCGGTCATGGTGCGCGCCGGCCTCACGCTTGTTGCCGACCCGCTGCTGTGGTGGCAATACCTGCCGGCAACGGAGCGCTTTGTGGAACTGCTGCGGACCCCGGGCCAGCCCGGGCCTCGGTCGGTCGACGAGACTGGCAAACCGCATCGCCACAGCTCGCCGGTCGGGCGCTACGTGCACGTCCCGATCGACGGCCACGAGTACCGGATCTACTACGAGACGGCGGGTCAAGGCATCCCGCTGCTGCTCCAACACACTGCCGGTGCCCACAGCGTGCAATGGCGCCACCTCTTCGAGCGCCCCGAGATCACCGACCGGTTCCAGCTCATTGCCTATGACTTGCCATTCCACGGCAAGTCGATCCCACCCGTGTCGGCGCCGTGGTGGGAACAGGAGTACCGGTTGACCGGCGACTTTCTTCGCCAGGTTCCGGTGCGACTGGCCGCCGCGCTGGGACTCGACAAGCCTGCCTTTATGGGTTGTTCCGTGGGCGGCTTGTTGGCACTCGACCTGGCCCTGCATCATCCCGACACGTTCTCGGCTGTGGTGGCAGTTGAAGGCGCCCTCCACATCGGCAGCACGACCGATGAGCTCGAGGGCTTCTTCCACCCGCAGGTCTCGAACATGACCAAGGCCCGGATGATGGAAGGTTTGTGTGCGCCAACAGCCCCACTGCCCTACATCAAAGAAGTCTCCCAGACCTATGCCTCGGGATGGCCGCCCGTGTTCCTCGGCGACCTGCACTACTACCTGATGGACTATGACTTGCGAGAGCGGGCCCACGAGATCGACACGTCGAGGTGCGGGGTGCACATCCTCAACGGCGAGTACGACTACAGCGGCACGATCGAAAAGGGCCGAGCCGCTCACGCCGCGATTGTCGGATCGACCCATCGGGCGATGAGCGACATCGGACATTTCCCGATGGCGGAGAACCCCGACCGGTTCATGCACTATCTCCTGCCAGTTCTCGACGACATCGTCGACCAGGCAACCGTCTCCAGCACGAAGGAACAAACCCATGCGATTTGATGGCAAGCGAGTCATCGTCACCGGCGGAGCCAACGGGTTCGGCGAGGCCATCTGTCGCGGCTTCGCCGACCGCGGCGCTCGCGTCATGGTGACCGACATCGACGGTGCTGCCGCGCAGGCGCTCGCCGACGACCTCGACGGTGCGCTGTCGTTTGAGCTCGACGTCACCAGCGAAGAAGGGCACCAAGAACTCGCCCAGCTGATGGCCGACGAGTGGGGCGGTATTGACATCGTGGCCACCAACGCCGGTTTGCCGCATCGTGGCGGCTACCTCGTCAACTTGACGACGGAGCAGTTCGATTTCATGTGGACCGTCAATGTGCGGAGCGTGTTCTTCGCCGCCAAGTACTTCACCCCTCACATGCCCCCTGGGAGCTCGATCGTCAGTACTGCGTCGATTGGCGGCCGCCGACCTCGCAAGGGGCTGACGCCGTACAACGCTTCGAAGGGTGCGGTCATCACGCTGACCAAGGGGCTGGCGACCGAGCTTGCGCCCGACATTCGGGTGAACTGCGTCGCCCCGGTCTCGGCGGCGACCGGCTTTGACATGAATGCGATGGGCAAGCCGGAGCTCTCCGAGCGGATGGAGAAGATGGTTGTCGACGGGATCCCGATGGGTCGTCGAGCGGTGCCGACCGATGTCGCCAACGCGATCATGTTCCTTGCGAGCGACGAGGCCGAGTTTTTGACCGGGGTGTGCCTCGACGTCGATGGCGGACGCAGCATCGGGTGATGAGAGGAGCACGATGATGGATCAGGACTGGACAGCAGCGAGCGTTGCGCTTCGCGATGCGGAGCGCGAATTGATGGTGCAACGCGAGCGCGTGGCTGAGATGCGGCGATCGCTGCCGGCCGGGCCGGTGGCGCCCGACTATGCGTTTGCCGGCGATGACGGCCCGGTGACCCTGCGCGGGCTTTCGACCGGCGAGGATCGACCGCTCGTCGTCTACCACTTCATGTTCGGCGGGCGCCAAGGTCCGCCGTGTCCCATGTGCTCCATGTGGGCTGACGGATGGAATGGTGTCGCCGAACACCTCGATCAGCGGCTCGACTTCGCGCTGGTCACACAGGGAACAGTCGAAGAGAACCAGACGCTCGCCGCGGAACGCGGTTGGGGCAACCTGCGGTGGTTGTCGGCCCATGACTCCTCGTTCAAGACCGATTTCGGGTCGATGGACGCCGAGGGCAACCAGTCACCGTTCATGACGGTGTTTGAACGCGATGGCGAGGACTTGCGTCTTTCCTGGTCGGGCGCTGCCCGTTACGACGATGACCACTATCGCGGCGTCGACCTGCTGTCGCCGGTCTGGCACCTGCTCGACCTCACTCGGCCTGGGCGTGGCGACTGGTTCCCGTCGTTGCAGTACTGAACGCACATGGCCTATCCGCCCGATCATCACCTGCTCCGTGACCTTTCGGTCGTGTCCTTTTGGACCGGCGAGATGGATTCGCGCTTCATCGCACCGCTGAACCCGAACGTCGCCCGCCCTGATGGAGCGATGGCTGCGGGACCTCTCTTCGCGGTCGCGGACCTTGCGGCCGCGAGCACCGCGATTGCCGGGGCCGACGACGATTGGGCGGGCACTCTGGACCTGTCTGTTCGCATGACCGACGCCGTTACGACGGGCCCGCTCGTCATCGAGGGGTCTGTGCTGCGGGCCGGCGGCACGCTCATCACGGTTCGCTCCGAGCTCTATGACGGCGAAGGGACCGAGGAGCCGACCCGCTTCGTGGGCACGACGATCGGGGGGTTCCGCCGGATGCCGAGGACCCAGGATTACAACGCGGGACCGCCGCAGCGTCGCGAAGTCGGGGTGCGACGTGAATGGGCGCGCCCCACATCGGGGTTCGATCGCAGGGTGGCCGAACAGATTGGACTGATCGAGGTGTCCGACGGCGTGATCGAGCTGGAAAAGTCGGCTTATGTGACGAACAGCTTCGGCACCATCAACGGCGGCACGACCGGGATCTTGATCTGCGCTGGTGCCGAGAGCGCCGTCGGAAACGGGTTCGTAGCGGTCGACGTCGATGTTCGTTATATCGGCCAAGCCAAGACCGGGCCGGTCCGCACCGCCTGCGAGGTCCTGCGTGTTGGCGACGAACATGCCGTGGTCGACGTGATGGTTCATGACCTCAGCCAGGGCCGTCGAACGATCGCCGCCGGGTCGGTCACACTGCTGGCCCGAGGCGTTCGATGAGGGTCCCCGCTGCTACCGAGGGGACTGACGCCACCCTGTTGGCCCGGGCGCGACAGCTCGCCGACGAGGTGCTGTTCCCGCGAGCTCTCGACGCCGATCGCGGTCCGGGTGTGCCCATAGACCAACTCGACGCGCTGGCCGAAGCGGGCCTGCACGGCGCGTCGGTCCACGCCTCTCCAGAGACCGTGACGACGCTCATCGAGATGTTGGCGTCGGGGTGCCTGACGACCGCGTTCGTGTGGGCTCAGCATCTCGGAGCCACTGCGGCGGCACATTTCACCGAAGGGCCCGCGAACCGATTCGCCGAGGGGCTTGCCGCCGGGCGGCTGCGCGGCGGGGTTGCGTTCGCGCACATGCTTCGCCCTGACCCCCCACTTACTACCGCCGAACGCCGCGACGATGGCTGGGTGTTCAATGGCAGTGCGCCGTGGGTGACGGGCTGGGGACACATCGATCTCTTCCACGCGGCCGCCCGCCACGAGGGTGACATCGTCTGGGGGTTGCTCGACGCAACGGACTCGGCGACGCTGCGCTGCATCGAACTTGATCTCGCGACCGTTGTCGCGACTCGGACGGTCGTCCTCGAGTACGACAATCACCCCGTCCCCGACGATCGGGTCACGCGGGTCGAGTCTCACGCGGAATGGCTCGCGGTCTATCGGGAGCGACTACGCAACAACGGGTCATTTCCGTTGGGCGTTGCCTCTCGATGTTGCACGTTGCTGGAACGGCCGGCCTTTGATCGTCGCCTGGTCGAGGTTCGCGACGCGCTCGACGCCGCTTCGACCGATGACATGCCCAGCGCCCGCGCCGACGCAGCGCTCTTTGCGGTGCAAGCATCCACTGCGCTGGTCGCCGCAACCGGCGGGCGAGCCGTCACGCTCAATCACCACGCGCAACGGTTGCACCGAGAAGCGATGTTCCTGCTGGTACAAGGTCAGACGCCGCAGATTCGCGAACACATGCTCGATCGGCTCGAAGGCGGCTGACCGCCCTAGCTGGGTTCTCTATCTCGCAATGCCTATTCGCGCTGCGGGTGGTTGCGGCCGCTGCGTTGTGGTGGGGTTTCTTGGGGTGTGGCGGGTCTGGTTTTCCAGGTGCCGGTGGTGGAGTCTTGGAAGAGTGTTTGGTTGTTGTTGTGGAGGGTGCGGTGGCAGGGTCCGCAGAGCAGGGCGAGTTGATCGAGGTTGGTTTCGCCTTTGGCGGAGGCGTTCCACGGTGTGAGGTGATGCACCTCGCAACTGGCGTGTGGTGCGCCGCATTGGGTGCAGCCTTTGTCTCGGACGATGAGTGCGTAGCGTTGCATCAGGGTCGCGTGGCGTTTGGCGCGTCCGATCCAGAGTGGGCTGCCGTTGTGGTCGTAGAGGGCGCCGATGATGTCGGCGTGTTCGAGGTAGTCGGCGAGGACGGTGTCGGGGATGAGTCCGAGGCCGATTTGTTCAGCGAGGGCAGCTGGGTCGATGCCGAGGTACTGGTCGAGGGTGAGTCCGACGACGATCGTGGCTTTGGATCGGGTGCCGCCGCCTCGACCATGGTTGTCGCTGTCGTGTCGCGGTGTGGGTGACATGCCGGCTGGGGTTGTGGTGATGCCGCACAGGAGTTCGTGGGCGGCGTCGAACATGCGCTGGGCATGGGTGCGGGGGTGTTGGCCGGTGTTGAGGTCGCGTCCGCCGTCGGCGTGGTAGAGCTCGTTGGCTCGGGCGGTGATTTGGTCGAACATGTTTTGGATGGCGACGCCGTCGCCTTCGATCGCCAGGGTGTCGAGGCCGGATTTCTTTGACAGGTAGCGGGCGGTCCGTCGGAGTGTGCGTTGGCGTTGGTGCTCGGTGTCGATGTCGTGTTTGGTTTGGCGTTCGGCGACGTAGTCATCGGCGATGGATTTGGCCTGATCAGGATCAGTGCGGCTGATCTTGTTGATGAAGTCTTCGTCGGTTGCTGCGGCGCCGTCGGTTTTGGACGACGTGTCGGCGATCACGTCGACTTGTTCTTCGGACAGGTCACCGGCGGCCATTTTGTCGACCAGCGTCTTGTTTCTTGACGCGGCTGCGGCTCGCTTGGCGGATCGTGAGATTGTGCGTCGTGACGTTTTGCCGTCGTCGAGCATCCGTTTGGCGGCTCGGTCGTCGCCGGTCTTTGCGGTGACAGCGGCGACCACGGTGGTTTCGAGGGCGGACAGGCGGGCTTGGTAGCGGCGGATCCGGCGCAGCGCGGCGCGCGGTTCGAGGCCGCCGATGTGTTCGCGGATCAGTTCGAACGCGGCATCGATCGGGTCCTGGGCGGCCCCGGCCTCCGTCCGATCAGCGGCGCGGTTGCCGACATGCACATCACGCTGCGCATTGAGATCGAACAGTGCTGCCATGCCTCCATCATGACCAGGGTGTGACAATCTCGGCCGCGAATCAGCCCCGCTGCGAAAGAAATGTGGAACTCTCCCGCGAGCCCCGAGCAGGCCGGCGTGAGCGACGGCGATTGACGTCACGCATGAGCCGAATCACCTACGCCCGGCGAGGTCCGTCGTGAGATCGTCGCAAGTACGGTGACGCCATGGCCGCCGATGCTTCTGCCTCGACCCGTCGCGCGTTCTTACGTCGAGCATTGACGGCGACCGCCGTCACGACCGCGGTTCCCATCGCGGCACTCGCTCCGGCAGCTTCCGCCGCTGAAGAAGGCGCGAGCCCATACGGATCGCTGTTCGACGACGGCAACGGCGTGTTGTTGCCCGTCGGCTTCAGTGCCCAGGTTGTTGCCGTCAGCGGCCAAGTCGTTCCCGGCACGTCGTATGTGTGGCGAGGCGCTCCGGATGGGGCGGCGACCTTCAGTGACGGCGCCGGTGGCTGGTTCCATGTCGTGAATCACGAAAGCAGCGCCGGTGCTGGCGGCGGGGTCTCGACGCTGCGCTATGACGCATCGGGCCGCGTGATCGACGCGTACTCGATCCTGACGGGCACGAACCGAAACTGCGCCGGCGGACCGACGCCGTGGGGTACCTGGTTGTCCTGCGAAGAGGTCGCCGAAGGGCTCGTGTACGAATGCACGCCCGGCTTCGCGTCGCAAGGCGTCGTCAAACCTGCCCTGGGGCGCTGCAATCACGAAGCCGTCGCCGTCGATCCCATCGGCCGCCGCTTGTACCTGACCGAAGACCGTGGCGATGGCCTCTTCTACCGGTTCACACCCGATGCCTATCCGGACCTGAGCAGCGGGTTGCTCGAGGCAGCGGTTGTGGCCAATGGCATCGTCAGCTGGATCGAGATTCCTGATCCGGATGCGACCGAAACCGAGATGCGGTTCCAAGTCGACGCGACCCGCTTCGCCGGCGGCGAGGGCATCTGGTATCACAACGGCCGCGTGTACTTCACGACTAAGGGCGACAACGGAGTGTGGGACCTGGAACTCGCGAGCGGGCGTCTGACCCGCGTGTGGGCGGGCGACTCGCGTGATCCGTCACGGGACCAGCTCACCGGCGTCGACAACATCGTCGTCGAGAGCGGTTCAGGTGATCTGTTCGTGGCCGAGGACGGCGGGAACATGGAGATCGTGTTGATCACCGCGCAAGGGGTCGTCTCGCCGTTCCTGCGATTGGTCGGACAAGGCGGCTCCGAGATCACCGGGCCGTGCTTCAACCCGCGGGGCGACCGGCTGTTCTTCAGCTCACAGCGAGGTACGAACGGTGCGGGGATCACCTACATGGTGTCGGGGCCTTTCCGAGGCGGACCCGGCCTGCCCGTCACGCCAACACCTACGGTGACCGCGACGCCAACGCCGGAGCCAACCGCCACGCCCACCGCGGTCCCGACGGCGACGGTTGCCCCCACGGCGACGCCTGCGGCAACCTCGGGCGATGGTCAGGGCTCGGGCACGATCCTCACGCCGACTGCTGTGGTGACCGCGACCGCCGAGCCGACGCCCACCAAACCGCCTGAGACCGAACCAACCGCGACCGAGCCTGCCTCGACCGAAGAAGAGCCGACGGCGACACCAGGGCCTGAGGTCACCGACGACTCGGCTGACAGTGAGGGTGACGACACCGCTACCGAGGATCTTGACGGCCGTGGCGGGCGAAACACTGGCGAGGACGACCGCAACGAGGTCACGGAGACCACCGAGGCCGAATCAGCAGATGCCGACCCAGCCAACGCGGAAGCAGCCGATGATGCCGACGCCGTCGAAGCTGACACCGCGGCGGTGCCAGAAGAATCCACCGCTGCTCCCGAGCCGACGAGAACTCCGGTCGCCGAGGCCATGGCGCTCGACCCCGACACCCCGGACCCGGGCGCAACCCTGATTGGCGTCGCGGCTACTGACGACGACACGGCGACAACGGTCGTCGGTGTGACGGCACTTGCTGCCGGGGTCGCGGGGGCAGGCTTGTTCGCGCTTCGACGACGCCAGGCGTCGCACGAGGAGTAGCGCCGGCTACCAGACCGCCGAGCGGTCCAGGTCGAGGACTTCGCGGATCCGGTCGAGCATGGAAGCGAAGTCGCCATGGCGCGTCGTCCGATTGGCTGACGGTTCCGCGGCGATGGACGCCCAGTCCTGTGCCCCGAAACGATCCGTCACCCGTTGCTTCCATGCCTCGGCGCAGCTCGCAAACGGCGCGCTGATGACCCCCTCGGCGACGGCGTCGGTTTCGCCGTCGACTCCTTCGAACATAGCGAGCGCCATGGGGAGCAGCCGACCGAGCGCTGACTGCAACCGGCCGGCGGCGTCGTCGACGGTCAACAGCGCATCGAGCAACGCATCGGCGTGGCGGCGATGGAAGCGCTCTTCTGACTCGGCCCGCACGGCAAGGTCAGCCAGTGCTTGCACTGATGAGTCAGCGAACAGCTGCCAGCGCAGTTCTTCGGCCGCGTCGTAGAGCCAGTGCCGCACGAGCGTGTCGCCCCAATCCTGCAGCGTGCACTCGACGAGAGTGCAGCTTCGCCAGTCATCCGCATCGCGGAAGAACGCGATCGCATCGATGGGGGCGTCGTCGCTCCCCACGATGACCTCGAACAAGAGTGCGGCATGGCCGAGTTCGTCTTGGCCGATGCTGGCGAAGGCCAGGTCTTCTTCGAGGAACGGGGCGACCCCGATCCACTCGGTGTGCTGCTGGCCCATCAGGTGCTCGTCGTCGGCGAAGGCAATGATGACCTCGCGAGCGGCAGGGGACAGGATGCTCACTGGTCTTCCTCGGCGATCTTGAGTTGCTCACGAATCTGCTTGCGGCGAGCGGCAACAGCTTCGCCGCTGTGATGGCGGTGTGGCTTGTCTGCATTGGGCGCAAAGAAGCCAGGGTCGGCGGTGATGATCGCGTCGCGAGCGACGACCCACACGCGGTCACCCTCGCCGCGGCGCACGTAGCACTCGCGGGCGGCGATGATCGCCAGTTCGTCGTCGGCTGCGTCGAGGGCGCCCGCGTGGCGGAACTCGTCGCGGCCGTCCTTCTTGAGGAAGACCTCGTAGATCGTCACGTCAGCTCCGCATCACTTCGACGGTTTCTTGGCACGACGAGCATCGGTGGACCGAACGGCATCGGCTCGGTCCAAACAGCGACTGTTCGACCGTTGGCGCGCCACACCGCGGGCATTCGGGGGCCCGGCGGCCAAGTTCGACGGCGACGGTGAACTCGGCCGCAAGCTGTTGACGAGCATCGTGGCTGATGCGCTCGACGGTCCATGCCGGGCTCGTCAGCCAGGTGACCGCGACGTCGAGTACTCCGGGAACGGCCTCGACGGCCTCGGTTACGTCGTCGGCGATGACGGCAAGGGCCGGACATCCCGAGAACGTCGGTACGAGCCCGATGGCGATCGTCCCGTTCTCGTCGATCTCGATGGCTTCGAGCAAGCCCAAGTCCACGATCGAGACGCCGGGATACTCCGGGTCATCGACCGAGGCCACGGCCTGGTGCACCGCAAGCTCGAGTTCAGGATTCTGACTCACGCGGACGCCAAGCTCGCTTGCGCTCGGGCATGGGAATCGAGTGCGTCTCGGACCCAAGCGCTGCTCTGCCAGTGCGCGGCGGCTTCGCCGATGCGGCGCTCCGAATCCGGCCCGACGTTGGCGAACGTCTTCTTGAGTGGTTCCCAGTCGATCGGTCCACAGATCCACTGTTGTGACTCGTCGTCGAAATGCAGACCCGCGTCGGGAATCGTGAACCCATAGCTCTGCAGCATCGGCACGAACTTCTGCACCCACTTGTGGCGGAGGTCCTCGTTGCGCTCCGACTTGATGTGCCAGCGAAGCAGCTTGTCGTCGGGCTTGGAGTCCGGTCCAAACAGCTGCAGGGCCGGCCACCACCAATCGTTCATGGCGTCTTGGAACATCTCGCGCTGCATCTCGGTGCCTTGCGCAATGCGCATCATGCGGTCCTCGCCGAGACGCATGTGGAAGCCCTCTTCGCTGATGATGCGCTTGAGGATGCGGCGATAGGGGCCATAGGAGCAGTTCTTGAACACGGCCTGCTGGCTGGCGAGCGCGGCGGCGTCGACCAAGAACGCCACGGCAACCTGTTGAGCCCAGGTCTTGACCCGATAATGGAACACGTTGTGGAACCGGCTCTTGCCGGCGAACAGGTCTTCGAGCATCTCGGTGCGCGTCTTGATGCCCATGTCGGCCGCCACCATGTAAAGCAGGTGGGCATGACCGAACTCGTCTTGGGTCTTGGCGATGACCGACATCTTGTGCCGAAGCCCAGGCGTGCGTGGGATCCAGTCGCGCTCGGTTAGCCCGCCCATCTGCTCTGAGTTGGCATGCAGCTCGATGAAACGAAAGACCGCGGTGCGGTACTCATCGGGCATGTC
>CALLPT010000232.1 GCA_938015575.1 uncultured Acidimicrobiales bacterium | reverse complement strand
ATGCATGTCGGCGTCGACGCCGATGGCGGCCTGATCGCCGGCAATGCACTCGAGGTCGCCCCGGGCATGGGCGTCATGACCTGGCTCTTCCAGGTCATGCCACTCTTCTTCGTCGTCGGCGGTTTCAGTTCCGCGATGTCGCTGGACTCGTTCAACGCCACGCCCGCCAACGGCACGGCCTCGACCGACTGGGTGATCGCTCGACTACGCCGCATGCTCGCGCCCACAATCGCGCTGGCCACCACCTGGGCCGTGCTCATCGCCGGCGGCTATGCCATTGGCCAAGGAAGCCTGATCGCCGTCGGGGCCACGGCGGCCGCGATCCCGCTGTGGTTCCTGGCGAACTACACGATCGACACGGCGATCGCCCCGTATGTCCTGCCGCGGTTCCGCAAGCACCCGGTCGCGGTGCCCGCGGTCGGCATCGCCATCTTCGGCCTACTCGAAGCGGCACGCTTCGCCGGGATCCCCTTCCTCCCCCATCTGAACTGGATCCTTGGTTGGCTGCTGTTCCAGATCGCCGGATTCGCGTGGCGTGACGGCCTGTTGCCAACCGGCAAGACCCTCGCCGGCATGGCTGCGGCCCTGTGGGTTGGCGCCATCGCCATCGTCGCCGCCGGGCCCTACCCGGCCTCGATGGTGCACTTCCCCGGTCTGGAGAACTCGCCGACCCATCCCCCATCGCTCGCCCTGATGCTGTTCGGCGCGGCCTACTCAGCGACCGCGATCCTGATTGCCCCGGCGATCAGCCGTTGGTTGGCCCAGCGGCCCAAGGCGTGGGCCGCCGTGGTCGGCGCCAACGCCATCGCCATGTCGGTCTACCTGTGGCACTTCACCGCCGCCATCGCGGCAACCGCGATCCTCTACCCGCTCGGTTGGCTGCCTACCGCTGCGGTCGGCACCGTCGACTGGTGGATCCAGAAGCTGCCGATGATGGGCCTGGCCGCGGTGATCCTCACCGCCATCGTCGCCAAGGTCATGCCGATCGAACGCGACGCACTGTTGGCACCCCGCACCCCGTTCGTCGGCGGCAAGGTCGCCATGCTCGCCCTCGCCGGCGTCTTGTCCACGGCGCTCAAGCAATGGGCCCACGGTGACTTCGAGGTCGCCGCCGTCTGCATCGGCATCGTGTTGATCCTCTGGCACGCCTTCATCAAGGCTGGCGCAACGCTCAGTCACCGCTAGCCAGTTGCGGGTGTCAGAGACACGCAACCGTCACGGGGCTCAGCCAAAGGTTCCGTCGGCGTTCACGGCAGTGAACGGGTTGTACGCGATCTCCCATTGCTCACCGCTCGGGCCGGCGATATAGCCGGAGTAGCCGCCCCAGAACACCATCTCGGGTTCCTTGAGGATGGTGGCGCCGGTGTCGCGGAAGCGAGCGAACGCGGCATCGACCTCTTCGGTCGAGTTCAGGTTGTACGCCAGCGTGAAGCCCGACGGCGGCGCAACGTCTCCTCCGTGTTCTTCGGCGAACTTGGCCAGCGGATACAACGCCAGCTGGAACCCGTTGAGTTGATAGAACGCGATGTTGGCTGCCTCTTCTTCGCTGGTGGGGATCGGAGACCATCCGAACACCTCGGCATAGAACTGGCGCGACACGTCGAGGTCTTCGACGGCAAGGGTGAGGATCGACAGGCGCTGATCGAGCGGGGCGTGCATGGACCGAACGTACCGCACCCCTACGACAGCTCGATGAGGCAGGCCGGCGGTTCCAGTACCGTGCGATCATGAGCCAAGCCACGACGACGCAACCCAGCGCCTCGCCCCGCGACCTTTTGCCCGACGACCTGGTTACGCCCGAGATCGAAGCCGCCATCCGCTCGTTCATCGCAGGCACCGACTGAGGATCGACGGTGTCCCTGCTGCTCGGATTGCTCGTCGCCGCGATCGTCCTCTTCGTCGCGTTCGGTCCGATTCTTCGACGAGGTGCGCCCAAGATCGTGCTCGACGGCAGTGCCTTTCGGGACAAGAGCGGGCGCCTGGACTTCCGCAATCCGCACCTGGTTGATCTCGAAGCGCTCGAGAGGCTCTACGCCGATCCTGAACTTCAGGCGAGCAACCACTGGGACACCGCGACGGTCGATTCGATGTTGAACACGCTCCACAACAAGCGGAGTTTCGAAGCGTGGGCTCGCACCGCGCTCGTGGGCGTGCGACGCAAGGACGACGCCGTCGTGGGGATCGCGACCCTCGGCGTCGAGAACACGAGGGATCGCAAGGGCCTTTCCATCGGCCTGCAAATGCTGCCAGAGCATCGCGGCGAGGGCCTCGCCACCGAGCTGCTCGCGGCGATGATCACCTCGACTCGGGCGATGACCGATGGTCCGATTTGGATCGGCACATCGATCACGAACCATGCGATCACGCACATGATGAGCTCGCTTGGTTACGTGCCTGAGCCGAGTGCGTCGCCCTATCGTGCGCCCAACGGGACCCTCGTCGAGTCGTACTGGTATCGCGTGGGTGTCGACGCACCGCCACCGGTCTTCAACAACGGTTGACTCGAGCCGCCAGCGGCCCCGGTGGCACGATCAGCCGCTCTCCTATGCGGCAAGAGACGCCACCCGAAGATTGGCCCGAATGCCGTCGATGAGAGCACGCTCAACCCCGGCGTCTTCGGCAAAGGTCGGCCACTCTGCCACAACGGATCTGATGTCGTCGAGGATTCCAAGACCCGCA
Source organism: uncultured Acidimicrobiales bacterium (assembly GCA_938015575.1). Classification (GTDB taxonomy): domain Bacteria; phylum Actinomycetota; class Acidimicrobiia; order Acidimicrobiales; family UBA10347; genus UBA10347. Next base: position 2,090 of record CALLPT010000232.1, on the reverse strand, counting down.
CGCGTCGACAGATCGGCGGCGGTGGCAAAGGCAGCGATGTCTGACCGGGAGAACCCGTCGCGTCGACCGTTGAGTGTCATCTGGTGCGAGCTGGTCCAGGCACCCGCGGGGTTGTACGAGTAGGTCACGTCATAGGCCGGGGACAAGGCCCACTCGCCCCGCCGATTCATGAGAAAGCTGATGTTCTTCGTGTGGTCGTCTTGGTTGCGCGCGACGACATTGAAGACCGCTCGGCGAAACTGCTCAACGACTTGGTCATGGGGAAGTCGCAGGCGTCGCATCAGACGCAGGGCCTGCTCGTAACTCGTTGATCCGGCACTGTTGAAGTCGAAGTGGCCGAGCGCGGTCAACGACTGCTGGTGCAGCTTGTCTCCATCGACACGGTCGAAACGCTGCGTCATGAAGTGAGCTCGACCGCCCTCTTCGAGTAGGCGCGTTCGCGGCAAGGCGATCCCGGCGGCTCGCGCCATCTCCCCATAGGCGAACTCGATGCGACCGAAACCGAGTGGATCAGCGAGCTCTTTGTCCCGGTTGCCATCGACGCCGTCAAACTTGATGAGCCAATGGGTGAAGCCAGGGGGTTGATCGAGCTGGCCCGAACGCAGTTCTCCCGTCGTCTCGTTCCAGGCAATGACGGCTTTCGCGCGGGCCCCACCCGCAGAGGTGCCGACTCGGATGATGTCGGTGAGATCCTCTTCTTGCGGGTCGGTGGCTGCCAGGGCGAGCCCCTGCTTTGCCGCGACGGCATGCTGAGCCAACATGACGAGCCGCTCGACCTGAAGCGGTGCATCGGGCTCCTGCGAGGTGCCGATCGACGGCACGAACTCGAGCGCCCCCATGCCGCGGGAGCCGACGTAACAGAGTCGCTCGACGGGGTTGAAGTCTTCGACCGACCGTCCCTCTCGCACGAGCCACGCGTCGATCAGTGCCGTTCCGAACTTGTCAGGCAGCACATCGGCGAGCATCCCGGGAAGTCCCTTGAAGGTGTCTCGCGACAAGCTCGGAAAACTCCATACCCCCGGACCGAGCGGCATCGTGATCGGGGCAAGCTCGATGCCGCTCGCGAGAAACTCGGGGTCGTACTCATAGGCACCAAGTTGCCGGTCGGTGTCCCATTGCACTGCTCCTACGCGAGAGCCCCACAGCCTGACCTCGGCGACCGTGCCGCTCATGACTCATCGCCCCATGTCCAGCTCGGCCTTGCGTGGCGGTTTGACTTTTTGCCTCCTCCGAGCGCCTCGATCGGGCTTTGGGGAGGTGACGCCAGCGCCGCATCGAGTGTGTCGAGAAGATCGAGTGCTCGAAGGACCGAGATCAACGAATCGAGTGTCACCTCGTGGCCTCGTTCCAGGCTCGACAAGGTCGGTCGGCTGATCCCGGCTCGATCTGCGAGCGCCTGTTGGCTGAGGCGGCGGACCTTGCGGTGGGCGCGCAGTCGGTCACCGAGTTCGCGGCGAATGTGCGGTGTGGAGAGTTCGGAGAACACAGGAGGCTTCCCAAATGGTCGCTTCTGGTTTACAGATTCCCGGAAAATGGGGAGATAGGTAAACGCTAGCTTACAAGTCGACCGGCCTCAGCGGTGATCACCTTTGGTAAAGCTCAGTTGACCAATCCTCGGCCAGAAGCCCGTTTCTGTAAACCGGCCTTCGCAGAACCGGCAAGTAGACTATTCGTGAAGGATTTCGGCCACGTGGGCGGAACCAGCGGCCCGGTGCGAGTCACCAACTCGGCACGAGGGAAGATGTGCATCCGCCATGGCTCGACCGTAGGGGACATCGTCGGAGTATGCGGCGAGAGCCTTGGTGCTCCCGCCGAAATCGGTCATGCTGGCGCCGTGGCCAACCTGTTTTCCGCCCTCTTCTCCGGCGACCCTGCTCGCCCGTGCATCGAAGCCGACGACCAATCGTTGACCTATGGCGAACTCGCCGACCTGGCCCGACGCGTAGGTACTGCGGTGCTCGAGTCAGGCGTCGCGCCGGGCGATCGGGTCGTCGCTCAAACCGTCAAGTCGGTCGAGGGGTACGCGCTCTGGCTGGGTTGCCTCGCAGCGGGCGTGGTCTATGTGCCGACGAACACGGCCTACACGCCTG
>CALLPT010000231.1 GCA_938015575.1 uncultured Acidimicrobiales bacterium | reverse complement strand
TTGGGTGCAGGGTGCTGGGGGAGGAGGGGTCATGTGGCCATCATCGCCGTGAACTCGCGCAGGAGCCGTTCAGCCCGGTCAAGATCGCTCGGAGAGGTGTAGAGCTCGTTATGCACTTCGTCGCTCAGTTCGGTCAAGGCCGCATCTTCGCTGCGTCCGACGCCCGACATTTTGGCACGGAAGGCGCCGAGGCGGCCACGTAGCTCGTCGCGGCGTTCGAGTGGCTCGTGGGTCCGCTGGCGGACCCGCTCGAGCTGGCGTTCGAAGCGGCGGGCGCGTTGGAGCCACCCGTCGAGTTCGCGGCGGGTCTGCTGCCACGGCCCTCGGCGCGTCGTAATCGGCTCGAGCGTTGCGGCCAGGCCGCGAGGCCCGTCGATCGCGTTGGTGTTCGGGGCAACGGGCAGCGGCGTTCGCAGCACGACTTTGTGCGTGGCCCGCTCGCGTTCGGCTTGGACCTCGGCGATCAGGCTGCGGCATCGATCGAGGAGATCATGGGCCTCGGTCAAGTCGTGTGCGATGGCGTCGTGACTTGACCTGGCCGCGGCGACGGCTGCACCAGCGTCATGGATGGCCTCGTCGAGCGAGGCGCGAGCCCCCGATGGGATCGACAAGGGATCGGTGAGCGCGAGATCGCGAATGCGTTCGATCGTTTCCCCGATGCGTTTGATCTCACGGTCGTCGAGGCCCAGGTTCGCGGTATCGACCCGAAGCCGGGCGAGCGTTTGGTCGGCCGATGTCAAGCGGGGGAGCAGACCGTCTAGGACGGTTTCGGCTTGAGAGATCGCGGCTCGGACCGGCTCATACATCTGGCGCATGCGCTCGATCAGTTCGGGGAATGAGGCGCGCTCGACCTGCTCGGCGCTTGCCGTCAGGTCCCGATTGAGTAGCGGTACGTCGTCGCTGCGGATGACGATCTCGCGTCCGGTCAACAGCTTGATGAGTTCGGCGCGTTCGTCGCCTCCGAGCCACGATCGACTTCCTCGGAGTGTGCGGACACGGTCGAGCGCTGAGCTCATCACCGAGTACAGATCCCACAACGAGGGATCGGTGGATTGGACCGCCGCAAAGGCTGCTTGGGTCTTGCCCTGCAGCACCCCGCTCGTGAACAGCCGGTAGACGGCGTGGTCCTCGAGCTCATGCAAGTTCGCACCGATGCGATGCTCAGCCGCCGTGTACTCCTGCAGCCTGGCGTCAATCTGGCTGGTGTCCATCCCCATCGATCCTACGGACTCCCACCCCCTGCGTAACGGCGTAACGGTTTCTGCGCAACGGCGTGTGGCACCTCTGACGGTCCGCGCCTGCGTAACGGCGTCTGCCTAGGGGTGTGTGGCGCCTGTGACGGTTTTGGCGTTCGGAAGGATCGGCGTGCGCCATACTGATCGGGTGACGGCTCCTGCCCCTCCTTCGGCGCCCAACGTGCTCGAGACCCAGCTTGGCGCCAGCGCCGTCACGACCAAGGCCGCCGATTCGGCGTCATGGTGGCGCATCGACACCACGCCCGACATCGTTCGCAGCCTGGCCGTCTTCACCGTGCTCGCAACGGTCGTCGCAGGAGTCCTCGGCTGGTTCCTTGCTGACCAACTGACGGACAACACCGTCCGCCTCGCCGATTCGACCGGCGAAGTGCTCGTGGTCAACCAGCAAGTGCAGGCCAGCTTCGCCGAAGCCCACGCGGCCGCCGTGTCGGTGCATCTGGCCGGGCCGGCCGGCAATCGCGAGCAGCGGCGCATCTACGAATCGGCGATCGAACGGGCGGCGTCGGGGCTCGAACGCGTCGCCGCGTCAGTTGGCGATGACCCGGAATCGCACGCGGCCCTCGAACAGGTCGCTGCGCTCACCACCCGCTACGTGTCGCTCGTCGAGAGCGCCCGGTCTTCGGCAATCGCAGGCGATGCGTCGGGAAACGCGGTGCTGGCCGAAGCGGGCCAGGTCACCGGCACCCAGATCTCGCCCCAAGTCGATCTCGTCACTCGCCGCTTCCAAACCAAGCTTGCCGACGAGACCGGCACCGCTGGATTCGTCGTGACCTTTGTGATCTTCGTCGCCTTGCTGGTCCTGCTCGGACTTGGACAGTTCTGGCTCTTCCAACGGTTCCATCGGATCGTCAACGTGCCGCTCTTGCTCGCGAGCCTGGCGGTGGTCGCGTGGCTGATCTATTCGGGATCGGCCTATTTCACCCAACGCCAAGCCTTCGCGACCGCCGACGACGACGCGTACCAGTCGATCGAAGCGAGCGGCGACTTGCTCGACCTGGCCTTTACCCACCGGGCGGCCGAGAACGCCGCTGTGCTCGGCGGCGCGTCCTCGGTCGATTCGGTCGTCATGGACGATGCGTCTGCGACCGAGACCCGACTGACGCTCCTCGAGCAAGGCGCGGATTCGTTTCGGGAGCAAGCCCTCGTCCAAGAGGTCCGCATCCGCTGGGACCGCTACGTGAACCAGAGTAGGGCGATCGAAGCGGCCCTCGCCGCTGGCGATGTCGCCCAGGCTGAGCGGGTGACCAGCGGGACCGCCAACGACGCGTTCAATGCGTTCAATGCCACCGCCGAGGCCTTGCTGCTGGACAATCGGCAGCAGTTCTTCGCCGAGGTCGACTACGCCGTCGATCTTGTGCGCTGGCTGCGGTGGGTCATCATCGCCGTCACGATCGCCGTTGCCGTGCTCGCCTGGTGGGGCTATTCGATGCGTCTGCGGGAGTACCAGTGATGCCAATGCCGCCTCGTCCCGTGACCCGTCGACGGCCGTTGACTCGACGTGACTTCCTGGCCGCCATGGGTGCCTCTGGCGCGTTGATGCTGTCCGGGTGTGCCGAGCCGCGGGTTACTTCGCAGCCCACGGTCACTGCTGATTCTCAGCTGCGGGTGCTGAACTGGCCGGACTATGTCGATCCAGCCTTGATCGCCGAGGCCGTCGAGGTCGACGTCGACTACAACGAAGGCTGGGCCGACAACTACACCGGCCAGGACCTCTTCGGCGCGCAGTGGGACGTCGTCATGCCGACGAACTGGCTGGCCGCCCAGCTGATCGCCACGGGACAGGTGGAGCCGCTTCCGCTCGAGCTGATGCCGAACCATGTGAACATCGGCGCCGACTACCTGACCAACGACTGGGATCGCGGCGCACGCTTTCACATGCCGTGGCAGGCGGGCATCACCGGGATCGCTTATGACCCGGCGTTGACCGGACGCGAGCTCACGAGCATCGGCGATCTGTTCGCCGACGACCTGCGTGGGCGAGTCGCCATGATCGGCGAGATGCGCGAAGCCGTCGGCTTGGCGATGCTCGCCAATGGCGATGACCCGGCGCGGCCCACACCGGCGACGGCCGAAGCTGGCTTCGATCGCTTGCAGCGAGCCGGCAATGCTGGACAATTCGCGAGCTGGGGCTTCAACGAGTTCGCCGACCAGCTCCGATCAGGAAGCGTCGCCGCGGCGATGGCGTGGTCGGGCGATGTCGTGCAGCTACAAGCTGACCGGCCCGACATCCAGTTCATCGTTCCTGAGGACGGTGCGATCCGTTGGTTCGACACGATGGTGATCCCCAAGGGCGCATCGAATGTGCGATGGGCTTCGCAATGGATGAACTACTTCTACGACCCGGCCGCAGCGGCGGCGAACACCAGCTTCGTGCAATACATCTCGCCGGTGATCGGCGTGCAAGAGGCGCTCCGGGCCCAGGGCGGCGAGTCGGCGGCGCTTGCCGACAACCCGATCCTGTTTCCCGATGGTGAGACCCGCAGCCGTCTGTTCACGTGGGGCGGTTTCGATGACACCGACGCCGAGAACGACCTCGACGAGCGCTTCGCCATCTGGGCCGGCGTCGCATGATTTCCTGGAAACACCGCAGCCGAGACATGGAGTCGATGAGCGGGCGGAGCGAGCGACGTGCATGAGTTCGATGAATCCATCGCGGAGGTCGCCGATGCCGTGATCCGGTTCGCCCGGGAACGCACGGAACGGCATCCGATCGAATTGGGTTCGCCGAAGTCGCCCCAGGAGCTACTCGAGCTGTGCGGCGAGACCGTCACCGCCGAGGGAATCGGCGCCACCGAGGCGATGCGTCTCTTCGAAGACGTGTTGCATCCAGCCTCGTTGTCCGTCGACCACGAGCGCTACTTGTCGTTCGTGCCGGCGGCGCCTACCGAGACGTCGGTCCTGTTCGATCTTGCCGTCGGCGCGAGTTCGATCTACGGCGGAAGCTGGCTCGAGGGCGCCGGCGCCGTCTTCGCCGAGAACCAGGCGCTGGAATGGCTCGTGCAGCTCGCGGGGCTTCCCGAAGGAGCCGGCGGCGTCTTTGTCCCCGGTGGCACGATGGGCAACCTGTCGGCCATGGTCGCCGCACGAGATGCGATGGAGCATCGCCGAGGAAACCGGCCCGACCGCTGGGCGTTCATCGCATCGAAGCAGACGCACTCGTCTGTGAAGTCGATGGCTTCGATCATGGACGCCGACGTGATTCCTGTCGACACCGACGAGGGCTTCCGCCTGACTGGCGAAGCAGTCGCCGCAGCGCTCGATGAGCACGGGGACCGGGTCGCCGCTGTCATCGCCACGTCGGGCACGACCAACCTGGGCATCATCGACGACCTGCGCGGGATCGGCGAGGCGTGCCGTGAACGGGGCGTCTGGATGCATGTCGATGGTGCCTACGGCGCGGCCGCGATGGCCTCGCCCACCTGGCGGCCACTATTCGACGGCATCGAACTCGCCGACAGCTTCATCGTCGACCCGCACAAGTGGCTGTTCGCGCCGTTCGATTGTTGCGCGCTGATCTACCGAGACCCCGACGACGGCCGCCGCTCCCACATGCAGAGCGCCGGCTACCTCGCGTTTCTCGATGCCTGGGGTGACTGGAACCCGTCGGATTTCGCCGCCCACCTGACCCGGCGTGTCCGAGGACTGCCGTTCTGGTTCTCGCTCGCCGCCCACGGCACCGATGCCTACGCCGCGGCGATCGACACGACGATGGAGATGAGCCGCTACGCAGCGCAAGCGGTCCGCGACGCAGACCACCTCACCCTGCTGCTCGACCCGGTGCTGTCCGTCGTTGCGTTCGAGCGCGATGGGTGGACGCCCGACCAATACCAGCAATGGAGCCTCGACGTGATGGACGAAGGGACTGCGTTTGTCGTGCCGTCACGACATCAAGGCGAGCCGTGTTACCGCTTCTGCTTCGTCAACCCGCTGACCTCGACCGCCGACGTCGACGAAATCATCGCCCGCCTCCAGCACCTCTGAAACCCCGGACCCTGGGGTCGGACCCAAAACGCTGCAGTGTTGCAACACTTCGGGTGCGACCCCAAAGCGCTGCACAAAACGCTGCAGGTCAGTCTTGGTGAACCCGCGCCATCCGGAGCTGGGTTTCCGGGGAGCTGATGACCTCGAGCCACGCGGGTGCTTCGCCGGCCTGGAGCGCGGCATAGAGGCCGGCGCCGTCCGCCGTTGAAACCCGAGGCGCCCACTCGCCACCGTCGCACCACACGATGTGGGTGATGTCTCGCGAGGCGAGCAGTGGCCGGGCTTCGGCCGGCGATGCCGCCATCACGTCGTGGGTGAACCGAATGCCGTCGACGTTGCGATGCATGGGGCTTCCAAGCACGGCGTGATCGGTCATGTACACGAGCTCCGGCCCCCAGAAGAGTGGCGCCAGCACCGTGCCCGGCGGTTCGCCTAGGAGGGCCATGGTTGCGTCGACTTCGCTGCACGTGCCGGCGAACCCGGCCGCGTCGATCGCCGCGGTCGACGACGTCGGCGGTGCGAGTGCGAGCAGTAGGGCGTTGGCGGAGAGGGCGCCCAGGACCACTAGGCCCGACATCGCCTTGGTAGCGACGCCCAGTTGCTGGGAGGCGACCCAACGAAGGACCAGTCCGAGCATCCACGCCAGAGCGAGGGCGTCGAGGAATCCCAGATAGGCCGCCCACCGGATCTGCTGCATGGCCAGCGCGGCGAAGACCACGTGATTGAGTGCCAACAAGACGACGGCCTGGTTGCCGGCCCGATAACGAACGGCGTAACCGACGAGCGCCAGCAGCGGCAAGGCGTGCGTCGACAGCAAGGCGCCGATGGAGAATCCGCCGTCGAAGAGTGGGGTCCATTCCTCGCTGTCGGACAGGAAGAAGGTCCAGAGATCCTCCGGCACGTCGGCCATCGGGCCGTGATGCAACTTCGGCGCGAGCAAGAACAAGGCGCCGAGAGCGACGGCTGATCCAACAACGGCCACGACGGCGCGGTGCCAGCGCACCACGAGTTGGACACTCGACAGGACGAACGCAAGCGCGGCGAGCAGGCCGAACATGGCGACGTGAACAATGGAGAGCCGGTCGTAGACGATGTCGAAGTAGCCCGACGGCGGCGGGTCGACAAGCCATGTCGCCGTCAGGACCGCGGCGGCGACGACGCCATAGCGGCGCATCTCGGCACCCCAGCGGTTGAACAGAATCCAATGACACCCCAACCAGACGACGGCTGGGGCAACGGTCAGCAGACCCTCTGGACTGACCCACACGCTGATTGCGCCGAGCGCGGCCGCGGCCGACACCCAACGCATGCGCCGCTCGGGCTGATGCAGCGCCCAGAGCAGGGCACCAAGGTGGGCGACGAACAGGGTCAGGATCAGTCCGTGATGATCGGGGCGTCCCATGGCGAATGGGATGATCGTGCGCACCTGGACCACGACCAGCAGCCCGACGGCAAATAGGCCCCGTCGGATGTCGGTGATCGCTCGGGCCGCCCACACGGTGAGCGCGATCGCGGCGATGTGGAAGATCGGGCTGACGAGCGAGCCGCCGACGAACAGTGCGTCTTCCCATCCGAGCACGAGCGCGAGCGGCGCGGCCAGGATCAGGATGAGGACGTCGAGCGCTTGGGTCCACTGGATGCGTTCGCCGAACGGTGCGTTCGAGAGCGGGAAGCTGTCGTTCGACCAGTCGCCGCTCGCGATGTTGTGCTCGAGCCGGTTGATGCGGGAGAACGCATCGGGGCCGAACAGGCGCCCGTCGAACACATCGGAGGACACGAACGTGACGATCGTGATCATCACGAGGACGGCGACGACGCCAATACCGAGCGCCAGGCGTGGCGACCCGGGGGCGTCGTCGACGTGATCAGGCGCAGTCATCTGAGGGTGATCGTCGCGCGTCGGCGCTTCCTCCGCGAGATCTAGTGCAGGCACCCCGATCCCGTCGGCCCACGACCGCCCCACTTGAGCCAGTTGCGTTACTCCGACACCCGCAACTCGCCGGTTGCGGGTGTCAGAGTCGTGCAACGGTCAACGTGGGAGCGCAATTGTGGGCAGTTGGCCCGGTGTGAGCGGGCGAACTGCACAGAAATCGGGCGGCGCAGCTATTCGTCGGGGTTGGAGCGGAAGTCGATGAGGAGGCGGCCGTCTTCGTCGATCGACACCGGGTAGCTGGTCTGGGTACCGCCCGCGGCCGGAATGACCACCGTGTCATCGCACGGGTCGCTGAAGCTGAACGCGGCTTCGTCCCATTCGAGCTGGCAGTCGGCGGGCTGACCGGGTCGGATCAGATCGAACGCATGCCAGCCCTGTTCTGGGTCGGTGCCGATGTGCTGGAGGATGATGTTCTGCCCGCCGCCCAGC
>CALLPT010000230.1 GCA_938015575.1 uncultured Acidimicrobiales bacterium | reverse complement strand
CTGGCGCGACCTTCGCGGCGGAAGAACGAACCGGGGATCTTGCCCGCGGCGTACATGCGCTCTTCGACGTCGACGGTCAGGGGGAAGAAGGAAGCACCTTCGCGTGCTTGTTTGGCACCAGTAGCGGTCACGAGCACCTGGGTACGACCCATGGTTGCGATGACGGCGCCGCCGGCAAGTCGGGCCATACGGCCGGATTCGAGGCTGAAGATTTTGTCTTCGTCACCCTGAATCGGTTGTGAAACGCTCTTCGTTTCTGTCATTTGGTCATGTCTCCTCGGCCGACGTCACACGACGGCAGCCATTCATCAGGTTTGATGCTCACCTTGAGCACCGCGCCGGAGCTAGTGACCAGTAGGCAGACTCTGTTCCATCGTTCAGAGACTCTCCACTGTCCACCAACTCAGTCGGCGGAGAAAATGATTGCAGCTGACCGGCGGCCAGCGGCGGATCATTCAGAGTTGTATGGCGACCCCAGCAAACGTGGCCGCATTTGTTCTTGGTTCGACCCGCTCAGCGGCGGAGTCCGAGTTCACCGATGATCGAGCGGTAGCGCTCGATGTCGATTCCCGCGAGGTAGTCGAGCATCCGGCGGCGCTGGCCCACGAGCATCAACAAGCCTCGACGGCTGTGGTGGTCCTTCTTGTGGACCTTGAGGTGCTCGGTGAGGTGGACGATGCGGTCGGTCAACAGCGCAATCTGGACCTCGGGTGAACCAGTGTCACCTTCGGAACGTGCGTGCTTTGCGATCGTGTCGGCCTTGGGGGGCAGGTTTGCAGCCATGGTGGTGCTCTTTCAACTCTCGGGTATCGGACCCGGCCCACCATCCCGTTCGCCGTTCCCCGGGTGATTCCCCATGGGCCTGACCAACCTGGTGGTGCGCCTTGCTTCTCAGCAGGTGACAGGCGTATGCCTGACCTGGAGAGGGTACTGGCCAAGCATCCATTCCACGCCCTCCACCCGTAACGGGTGGCGCGGGTTGGCGGGGGTGGGTGAACGCTAGATTGGCGGACGGCTGAAGATGACCGTCTTCTCGCCGACATACCCATTATGCGCACGCCGCGACCACTGCACCCACTTTCGGCCCTGCTGCTCCTTTGCGTGCTCGGTGCGACCGCGTGTTTTGCCTTGTGGCTCGGCATGGCGTCGACCGCGCAGGCACAGGACGCCGATTTCGTGATCGTGGTATCGCCGATCGAGGTCGAGAGCGCCGAGATCGCGACCACCGTGATTCAGGTCTCACCAGGCTCGAAACCGGTCGCGGCGCTCACCGTCGTGGTCGAGTTCCCGCCCGCGGTCGCACCAACGGTCAGCGAACCACTCGTCAGCGGGTTCTGCGAAATCACCGACAACAGCGTGCGGTTCTCTGGATTCGAAGTCGCCGGATGGTCGGCGCCGACGGACTTGTGTCGCATCACGGTCCGCGCCATTGTTGCTTCGGGGGGTGGAACGCCGACGATCAACATCAGCGTCGCAGCCGACACCGGCACCGAACGACTCACCGGCTCGACCGACCCGGGCCAGATCACGGTCACCGCGCCGTCTTCGCCAAACCGTCCACCGGTCGTGACCGCGACACCGGAACCGACGCTCGAACCAACCCCAGAGCCGACCGAGGAACCGACGCCCGTTCCTGAGGCGCCCGCCCCGACTCCCACGCCCGCGTCTTCCGACACAACCTCGGACCCAACCGAGGAGACTTCTGACGGAGAAGATCCCGACGAGGAAGATCCCGACGAACCCTCAGACGCCACGTCGAACGACACGGCAGCCACCGGGTCCGACGACAGCGACGATCGTGGACGCCGCAACGAGGAAGCCGGTAGCCCGGACAACGCCGATGACACCGCAGCCGATCCGGCAGCCGGTAGCCCGGACACCGCCGCTGACCCCGCAGCCGGTGGCACAGCAGCCGAAGACACCGCCGATGACCAAGCCAGGGGCCCCGACACGACCGACGAATCGCAAGCGTCTGACGACGCGACCCCCGCCGAGCCCGGATCATCACCCGATCCAGCGGCCGGTGACGAATCCGCGAGCCTCGAGGGCGACCAAACCACGGCGCCTACCTCTGGAACCCCGCTCCCTCCGTTGCCGGCGGCGGGAGCCGACCGCACGCCACTGCTCGCTGGCGTCACGGTGGCATTGGCCGCGGTCGGCGTGCTGCTCGGATTAGGCGCCCGCAAGGCCAATCGAGATCCTGGCCTACCGCAGTAACGCGGCAGCACCTGCGACGATCAGTCGGCGGGAATGACCACGGCGGGCTTGATGCGTCCGCCTTCGACCCGCTCGTGCACCGCGACCAGCTCTCCTGCCGGATCGAGCAATGCCCACGGCCCACCGCCAGTGAGCACGTCTTCGCCCAAGCGTTGGCCATTGCGGACACGCGACACGGTCTCGTCGTCGATGGTCACCGAGGGATAGTCCCGCAAGCCATCGGCCAACGAGATCAGTTCTGCTTGTTCGAGTTGGCGGGCGTTGGCTTCGGTGTGGGAACCAATTGCCGTACGCCGCAGGTACCGCAGGTGCGCTCCCCCGCCGAGCGCGGCCCCAATGTCGGCGGCAATCGTTCGCACATACGTACCCGATGAGCAGCGAGTCGTGAATCGGAAGATGTCCGGCTCACCGTCGACCTCGTCGATCGTGAGCTCGTGCACGGTGACCGGCCTCGGCTTGCGTTCGACTTCTTTGCCTTCGCGTGCCAGCTGGTGCAGGCGCTTGCCATCGATCTTGATCGCGCTCACCATCGGCGGAATCTGTTCGATGTCTCCAACAAAGCGAGGCGCCACGGCCCGGACATCGTCGATCGTGACACCGCTCATGTCGTGGGTGATGGTGACTTCGCCATCCGCGTCGAGCGAATCCGTCTCGACGCCGAGCACTGCCTCGGCGACATAGGTCTTTTCGAGGTCGGTGATGAAACGCAACAACCGGGTGCCTTTGCCGACGCCCAACACGAGCACACCCGTCGCGCCCGGATCGAGCGTGCCGCTATGGCCGACTTTGCGCGTACCGAGGACACCGCGAGCTTTGGCCACCACATCGTGGCTCGTCCAGCCGGTTTCCTTGTCGACGACAACAAAGCCGGACGGTCCGCCATCGTCGCTGCGACGGCGGCTCACTCTTCTTCGTCTTCGATTTCGTAGGCCAACGAGCGATCGGCTTCGAGGCCCATCAGGATGTCGTTCACTCGCGTGCCGGCCACCAGGCCGGGGTCGACAAGGAATTCGAGCGCTGGCACTCGGCGGATACGGGCCCGCTGTGCGATCGCTTTCTTGATGCGGCCCTCGTGTTCACGCACGCCTTCGACATCTTCTTCGGCCAGGTTCAAGCTCGAGAGGAACACGCGGGCCTTGGTCAACTCGTTGTCGACCTCGACCTCGGTCACGGTCACATAGGCGACGCTGTCGTCGTCGATGCGAGCCAGCTCGTCGGCGATGATCTCGCGTAGCGTCGAACCGATCCGATCGGTGCGCACATTGCCACCGCGACCGCCACGACCGCCCTTGCCACCTCGGTTACCGCCCCGGTTGTTGCGACGACTCATTTGCTCACGCTACTTCCTGTCGACCCTTCTCCGGTCTGGGCCGCTGGTTCAACGATCGGTCTCTAACCAGAGGCGCTCGATCTCGAGGACCTCGGTGTCTTGACCCCACACGAAACGCTCGATCTCGTCGGCCAATTCCTGAACGACGTGTAGGTCACCACTGACGAGCGCGACGCCGAGCTCGGCCCGTTGCCACGTGTCCATGTGATCGGTTTCGGCCACGCTGACCCCGAATCTCGACCGGATGCCGTCGACGATCGGACGCAGCGACGCCCGCTTCCCCTTGAGCGATTGGCTCAACGGGAAGCGGAGATCGATGCGAAGCGCAAGAACGTACACGTGTGGTTTCTACCCGACCGCTGGGGCGAAGCGCCCACACCGTTCGAAGCGCAGCACCCGCTACGTGCGAGGAATTTCCTGCTCTTCGTAGGTCTCGATGATGTCGCCGGCGATGAGGTCCTGCATATCGCTGAGACCAACACCGCACTCGAAGCCCGCACGGACCTCGGTGGCGTCTTCTTGGAAGCGCTTGAGGGAGGTAAGCGTGCCGTGCCAAATGACGGTGCCTTCTCGCAAGAAGCGGACCTTGTCGTTGCGCTTGATCACGCCGCTCTGCACGAGGCAACCGGCGACCAATCCGACACCCTTGATGCGGAAGACCTCGCGGACTTCGGCTTCGCCGGTGACGACTTCTTTGAACTCGGGCTCGAGCATGCCGATGACGGCCTGTTCGATGTCCTCGATCACGTCGTAGATGATCTCGTAGGTCCGGATCTCGACGCCTTCTTGGTCGGCGACGGTGCGAACACCACGATCAGGACGCACGTTGAACGCCACGATCGTTGCACCCGCTGCTTGGGCCAGCTGCACGTCGTTCTCGGTCGGAGCACCGACGTTGCTGCTGAGGATACGGATCTTGACTTCGGGACGTTCCAGGCCCATGAGGCTCTGCGTGAGCGCTTCGAGCGAACCGTGCATGTCGGCACGAACGATGAGCTCGAGCTTGGCTGCGTTTGCGGACTGGATGTCGGCGAAGAGATCTTCGAGACGAGCACCGCTCGCTGCCGAGGCGGCGTCGCGGCCGAGACCGGCAACACGGCGATGGTGTGCGCGAGTTTCGGCGACTTTGCCTGCGGTCTTTTCGTCTTGTGCGATCACGAACTCGTCACCAGCACGGGGCACGTCGGACAAGCCGAGCACCTCGACGGGCGTCGAGGGGCCAGCGGACTTGATCCGCTCACCCTGGTCGTTGATCAGCGCACGCACACGGCCCCAGGTGCCACCGGCGACAAGTGGTTGTCCCACCTCGACGACGCCCTGCTGAACCAAGATCGTGGCCACCGGGCCGCGTCCGGTCTGCACGTTTGCTTCGAGGACGACACCTGCGGCACGACCGGTCGGAGGAGCTTCGAGCTCTTCGACCTCGGCCGTCAGTGCGATGACATCGAGCAAGCCGTCGATGTTGTCATTCTGCAGCGCAGAGATGCGCACCATCTGGGTGTCGCCGCCCCACTCCTCGGGCACGAGGCCACGCTCGGAGAGTTGCGACATGACTTTGTCGGGGTCGGCGCCTTCGCGGTCCATCTTGTTGATGGCAACGATGATCGGAACCTCGGCTGCCTTGGCGTGATCGATCGCTTCGACCGTCTGCGGCATGACGCCGTCGTCGGCTGCGACCACGAGGATCACGATGTCGGTTGCCTCGGCACCGCGGGCACGAATGGCGGTGAACGCCGCGTGACCAGGGGTGTCGATGAACGTCAGCGGCTTGCCGTCGTGAACGACTTGGTAGGCACCGATGTGCTGGGTGATGCCACCGGCTTCGCCGGCGACAACGTTCGCATTGCGGATGACATCGAGCAGCTTGGTCTTGCCGTGGTCGACGTGTCCCATGACGGTGATGACCGGAGGACGCGGCGCAGAGTCGCGCTCACCGAGGTCTTCGACCTCGAGGATTTCGCGCATCTCTTCTTCGCGCTCTTCGCCGGGATCGACAATGCGAATCTCGACATCGAGCGAGTCGGCGAAGTTAGTGATCTGCTCGTCGGTCAGGGCCTGTGTGGCCATGATCATTTCGCCATGCGTCAGGAGCCAACGGACGATGTCCGAGGCCGTACGCATGAGCTTGGGACCGACGTCTTGGGCCGAACCGCCACGCTCGATGACAACCGTGCCCTCGGGCACGGGTGCGTCGTCGGGCGTATAGGTCGGTACGTCGACCGGACGCAGCTCCTCGAGCGAACGACGACGACGACGACTGCGACGTCGGCGTGGACGCTGGTTGCGGTTTGGACCGCCGCGGCCCGGAGGGCCACCGGGACGGGCGCCCGCAGGGGCGCCGCCGGCAGGGCGACTGAATCCGCCACCACCGCCGCCACCTGGGCGACTGCCGCCGCCACCGGGGCGACCGGCTGTTGGTCCACGACCGCCGCGACCGGGCGGAGGCGGAATCGGCTTGCCGGATGCAGACCGGGGTGGGCCGGGAGGAGGTGGAATCGGCTTGCCCGACGCCGAGCGCGGGACGCTGTTCGGATCGGGTCGACGCGGCGTGTTGTCGGCCCGCGCACCCTTTTCGGGCTTGTCGCCCGTGTCGGCCGGCTTGTCGCTCTTGTCAGCGGCCGGCTTGTCGGCTGGCCTCTCGGCAACCGGTGGTGTCGGCCGAGGAGCAGGCGTAGGCGCTTCGTCGCGGGCTCGCGACGGGCCACTCGAGCCGCTCGAGGAAATGACACGCCTCGGCGGTGCCGACGGAGCCGGCGGTGGGGTTGACGGCGTGGGCGCCGGTGCAGCATCGGCTGCAGGCGGCGCTGCGGGCGACGCATCGCCAACCGGTTCGGCTGCAACCGGTGGCGCTTCTACCTTGGCCGGTGGTGCCTCGACCTCGGCCGCTGGCGCTTGTGTGGCACCGGGGGGAGGCGTCGAAGGCGTCGGTGGCGCCTGCGGGGTTGGGCGACTTGGAGGTGCCGACGGAACGGCATCATCGGCGGTCGGTGGACGGCGGCGCGGCGGCGGCTTTTTGGTCGAGACAACCTGCTTGGGTGCCTCTTGCGCCTTGGCCTCTTCGGGTTCTTCTTCGACGATCGGATCGCGGCGCAGGCCTTCGCGGTCGGCCTTGCGACGGGCGCGGTCCGCGTGGGCCTCCTCCATAGAGGAGGAGGCGCTTTTCACCCCGATACCGAGCGATTCGCACAGTTCCAGGGTTTCGGCGTTCGTGAGTCCGAGTTCACGAGCGAGCTCGTAGACCCGTACCTTCTTCGGCAAGTGGCTTGCTTCCTTCGTTTACGGCCGCAGGCCAGGATGCTGGTCTGCGAAAAATAGGTGGGCGCGACGGGCGAACCCGTTGTTGCTCCCGCGAACTCGGCAACGAGTTCGAGCTCAGTCTTGCAGGACTATCCCCAAAACCCTCAGGAGAATCGGGATTGCTCCGGCGCAGTGAGCCAGCCGAGGAGCGTAGCAGCGAAGTGTTCATCGGCGAGTTTCCGGCGAAAAGCTCGCGAGAAAGCTTTGCGCTCCCCCGCGACCGTTACACAGTTGGCGTCACGACACACCCACGCGCCCCGACCACCCGTGCCTCGAAGCCCGATGCGGGGCACCACATCGGGCTCGTCGATCTCATAGGTGACGCGGACGAGTTCGCCCGGTGGTCGTGTGGTTCGACACCCGATGCAGGTTCGCATCGGGCCAGAACCGCCCGTAGCCGCCGCTACTCCTCGTCGTCCGAAGCGACCGGACCGTCGCCCGCAGCGTCTTCGGCATGGTCATCGTCGGTAGCGGCGTCCGTATCGCCCGACTCGACGTCGCCCGATCCAGCGTCGGGCGAAGCGCCGGCGCCTTCGGCCTCGTTGACCATCTTTTCCCACTCTGCTTGGGAGATCGCCTCGCCGTCACCACCGGGCTGCCACATGTTCTCGCCGGTTTCCTCGTTGACGATCCATTCACCGTCGGCCCAGTCGATCTCGGCATAGGCCTTCTCTTCGGCCATCTCGGTCTCGGACTTGATATCGACGCGCCAGCCCGTCAGACGGGCGGCGAGGCGAGCGTTCTGGCCTTCTTTGCCGATGGCCAGCGACAGCTGGTAGTCGGGAACGACCACGGTCGCGGTTCCGGTCGTGTCATCGAGCAGCACGTCTTTGACCTTGGCCGGCGACAGTGCCTTCATCACGAAATCTTGGGTGATCTCGCTGAAGGGCACGATGTCGATCTTCTCGCCCTTCATTTCGTTCACGATCATGCGAACGCGACTGCCGCGGGCACCGACACACGCGCCGACCGGGTCGACGTTCTCATCGTTGGAGCGGACCGCGATCTTGGTGCGGTGTCCGGGCTCGCGGGCACACGCCATGATCTCGACGATGCCGTCGGCGATCTCGGGGACTTCGAGCTCGAACATGCGCTTGATCAGGCCCGGGTGGGTACGGCTGACCACGATCTGAGGGCCCTTGGGCGTCTTGCGAACCTCGACGATGTACGCCTTGAGCCGGGTGTTCGGGTCGGGGCGCTCATGCGGCACCTGTTCAGCCTGAGGAAGCAGGGCCTCGACGCGGCCCAGATCGAGCAGCGTGTAGCGGCTGTCGGTCTGTTGGATGATGCCGGTGACAATGTCGCCTTCGCGGCCCGCGTACTCCTCGTATTTGAGTTCGCGCTCGGCTTCGCGGATGCGCTGGCTCATGACCTGGCGGGTCGTCTGGGCAGCGATGCGGCCAAAATCGTCGGGGGTTACCTCGAACTCGTCGCCGAATGGCTCGCCGTACTCGTCGAGCTCTTGCGCGAACACCCGGAATTCCATGGTGTCGGGGTCGATCGTGACCCACGAGTACTCCCAGGCATCGGGGCGGCGCTTGTACGCCGACTCGAGCGCGTCGGCGAGGGCGGCGAACAGGGTGTCGATCGACAGGCCGCGTTCGCTGGCTACGGCCTGCAGGGCCTCCATCATGTCGGCATTCATCGCTTCAGCCTTTCTTTGCTGCGTTCTGCTTCTTGCCCTTGCCGGGCTTGGGGCCAGGGCCCCAGTCGAAGACGGTCTTGCCCTTGGTGATCCGCTCGTACCCGAGCGTCATCGGCTCACCATCGACGTCGACGGTGACGTGATTTTCGTCGGCCGCGGTCAGTGTCCCTTTGAGCCGACGAAGATCGTCGGTGCCACTGGGCATGAGCTTGAGGCTCACGACCTCGCCAATCGAGCGCTGATAGTGCGCCGGCAGGCGCAAGTTGCGCTCCACACCAGGGCTCGAAACCTCGAGGGTGTACGCGCCGCTGATCGGGTCCGCAAGATCCATCTCGTGACTGATCGTGCGGGTCGCCTTGGTGAGCTTCTCGGTGCCCAATCCGTCGGGATGATCGATCGTGATCTTCAGACGACCGCCGCCGTACACCAGGTCGACGAGCTCGAGTCCGAGTTCTTCAATGATTGGATCCACGACGTCGTGTACCCGTTCTTCGATACCCATGCTGCTCACCTCCTTGTGCCTTGGCTGAAGCCCAAATGTGTCAAATGACGAAAAAGAGCGTGGGCTTTTCCCTTTCGGGAAGACTGCCCACGCTCTGTCATTCGAAGTTCGATTGATCAGTGCTGCGCCTCAGCGTAGCGCACAAGACCACAATCGTCGCTCCGACCCCGGAGTACGCCCCACAACAGTTGCGGGTGTCGGAGCAACGCAACCTGGCGAAGATCGTCAGCGACCCACGCGGTCAGCGCTTGCGGATGAGCTCGATCTTGGCTTCGGCGTCGTTCGCGTCTTCGCCCTTGTCTTCGAGCTGCAAGGCGCGATCGCGCTCGGCTTCGCGAGCGGCCTTGACTGTGTCCGCTCGAGCCAGCGCAGCGTCGGCGCCATGTTCGTGCATGAACTCGGCCCACTCGACGAGCGCATCGACCATCTCGTCTTCGGGCACGACGGCAACGTTCTGTCCCTTGACGAACAAGTGGCCACGCTTGTTGCCGGCGGCGATGCCGAGGTCCGCATCGCGTGCCTCGCCCGGCCCGTTCACCACACACCCCATGACGGCGACCTGGAGCGGAATCTCGCGCTCGCCGAACGCTTCCATGGCCTTGTTGGCGACGTCGTAGACGTCGATCTCGGCCCGTCCGCACGACGGGCAAGCGATCAGATCCACGTTCTTTCGTTCGCGCAGTCCCATCGACTCGAGCAAGGCCCGACCGGCCCGGGCTTCTTGCACCGGGTCCGCGGTGAGCGAGTAGCGGATCGTGTCGCCGATTCCCTCGGCGAGCAAGGTGGCGATCCCGGCCGTCGACTTGATCAGCCCATTCGGCGGTGGCCCGGCTTCGGTCACGCCCAGATGCAGCGGATGATCCGTGACCTTGGACAGCTCCCGGTACGCCTCGATCATGAGCGGCACCGACGATGCCTTGACCGAAATCTTGATCTGGTCGAAACCGACCTCGTCGAAATAGGCCATCTCCTGCTGCGCTGATTCGACCATCGCCGCTGCAGTCACCGTGTCGCCGTACTTCTTGTACAAGTCGGGATGCAGGGATCCGCCATTCACGCCGATGCGAATCGGTACACCTTTTTCACCACAGGCCTCGGCGACCGCCTTGATGTGCTCCGGCTTGCGGATGTTGCCGGGGTTCAGGCGCAAACACTGCACCCCGGCGTCCAACGCGGCCAGCGCCATCTTGTACTGGTGATGGATATCGGCGACGATCGGTACCGGCGATCGAGGAACGATCTGCGCGAGGCCCTCGGCCGCGGCGATCTCGTTGCACGTGCACCGCACGATGTCGGCGCCGGCCGCAGCCAGCGAGTAGATCTGCTGAAGCGTCCCCTCGACGTCGGCCGTCTTGGTGGTCGTCATGGACTGCACCGTGATTGGAGCGCCGCCGCCGACGGCGACGGAGCCAACCATGATTTGGCGAGTCGGTCGACGTTCTGCAGCTGGGGTGATGTCCATGTGACTTCCTTTCGGAAGAGTTCCTTCTGTGCTTAGGCCGGCCAGGCGAAGATGTCGAGCGCCGCCGCCCACGATCCGATGAGCACCAAGACGATGATCACCGCCCAGGTGAGTGGAATCAACTTGGCCGCGTCGACTCGGTAGTCATCGTTGCGGGTCACAAACTGGATGCCGCGCTCCCAGGTCGCCAGCGCCGCGTGGCCTCCGTCGAGTGGCAGCAACGGCACCAGGTTGAAGAGACCGACGAAGATATTCACGATCATGAACAGGTAGAAGACCTGATCTGCCGACTCGCTCTCGGCGAACAGTCGCGCAATGCCAATGATCGAGACCGGGCGGTTCGCATCGCCATCTTCGGGCGCCGATGGGGCCGGGGCTGTCGGTGAGGCGTTGGCCGGAGGTGGGGTCGCCGTGTCGCCGCTGCCAAACCAGTTCATTGGGTTGAGGAACGCGGCCATGCCGCTCAGGTTTGTCTTGGCGACCGTTCCGAAGTCCTGCACCGCGAGGCCGATCGATTCGCCCCAGTTCGGATCTGGCTCGTCGACGAATCGGGCCCCGACACCGAGGAAACCACGGAATGGGTCGCGCCGGTCGAGGTCGACGACTCCGCTCAGCTCGACCTCGGTCTCGTCTCGCAGCACGACGATGTCGATCGGGTCGCCTTCGCGCTCTTGCAGCAAGTTGGCGAACGCCAGCTGACTGGGGCGGGCGATGCCCTCGGTGCGCAGGATCACGTCGTCGACTTCGAGGCCAAACGCGTCGGCGTTGCTGTCGGTTCGACGGGCTTCGATCGTCCAGCCCTGACTGGCGCGGTCTTCGTTCATCAAGATGCCGAACCCGGCGCCGACGACGTCGCCGGAACGTGCGCCGAGTTCGCCGGCCAGAACGATCCTTTCGCCGTCGCGTTCGACTTCGATCTCGATCGGGCCGACCTCGGTCGCTTGCACCAGGTCACCGAAGCCCGACCAGGTGTCGAACGTTTCGCCGGCGAACCGGGTGATCTGGTCACCTGGGAGCAAGCCGATCTGGTCGGCCGAGGATCCTTCGACGACTCGTTCAACTTCCCATGGTGGACCGTTGAACCCGCTGTAGGAATAGGCGCCGAACAGAACAACGAGCGCGATCAGCGCCATCAAGAAATGCATTGCGGATCCGGCGCAGATCACGACCATCCGCTGCCACCACGGTTGGGCCCGGTACGTGCGATGTTCCTCGGCTGGATCGATCTCGTCGAGGTTGGTCATCCCGATGATCCGGACATAAGCCCCCGCCGGGATCCCCTTGATGCCGTACTCGGTCTCACCCCGGTTGAAGGACCAGATCTTCGGCCCGAACCCTAGGAAGAACTCCGTGGCCTTCATCCCCATCATGCGGGCGGTCACGAAGTGGCCGAGTTCGTGCATGAACAGCGTGAAAAGCAGGCCGACGATGATGCCTGGGATCCACCAGCTGCGGACCGCACCCAGGGCGATGAACAGTGCGATGAAACCGAGCAGGAGAGGCAGCGACCCGTTGTTCGGTTCAGCTGCGGCGTCCTGACTGCCCGCTCCTAGCGAGCCGTCGCCTCTGGATGCGCCGTTGGTCTCGCTCGGGCCGAGATCTCGCGCCTCCTCGGCGACGAGACCGACCGAGGCCTTCATCGACGGGTCGCCCTCGACCACCGGTGCGTTCGGGTCCGGGTTCATGCGCTCAACCGCTCTGTCGCCCGGGCGCGGGCTTCTTCATCGGCGGCGAGCACATCGTCGAGGTCCGGATCATCGACCACATCATGGTCGTTGAGAACCGCTTCTACGACGCGGGCGATCTCGGTCCACGGGATCTGGCCGTCCAGGAACGCGTCGACCGCAATCTCGTTCGCTGCGCTCAGCGTCGCGGGTGCGGTACCGCCCATCCGACCGGCGTCATAGGCGAGCGCCAGACACGGGAACAGGTCGGTGTCGGGCGTTGCGAAATCCAGGCGGCTGAGCTGGGTCCAGTCGATGCCTCCGTAGGAATTTGGGTGGCGATCGGGGTAGTCGAGGGCATAGGCCATGCACAGCCGCATATCGGGCATCGACAGCTGCGCCATCGTCGCTCCGTCGGTGAACTCGACCATCGAGTGGATCACCGACTGCGGATGCACGACTACGTCGATGCGGTCGAAGCCGACCTGGTAGAGCTCGTTGGCCTCGATCACCTCGAGGCCCTTGTTCATGAGCGTCGACGAGTCGACGGTGATCTTCGGGCCCATCGACCACGTGGGATGGGCGAGCGCCTGCTCGACGGTGATGTCGGCCAACTGGTCGGCGGTGTATTCGCGGAACGGCCCGCCGCTCGCCGTCACCACGAGGCGGCGCACCTGGTCCAGGCGATCACCCTCGAACGACTCGTTCGACCGCAGGCACATGTGGAGCGCACAGTGTTCGCTGTCGACCGGGATCAGCTCGGCGCCAGGGGTCGAGCGGATCTTCTGCACGACGGGTCCGGCGGCAATCAGCGATTCCTTGTTCGCCAGACCCAAGCGCCCGCCCAGGCGGAG
The DNA here is from genome assembly GCA_938015575.1 of uncultured Acidimicrobiales bacterium. Taxonomy (GTDB): domain Bacteria; phylum Actinomycetota; class Acidimicrobiia; order Acidimicrobiales; family UBA10347; genus UBA10347. Next base: position 7,192 of record CALLPT010000230.1, on the reverse strand, counting down.
GGTTTCGAGGGTCACCGCGAGTCCGGCGAAACCGACGATGCCGTTGATGACGACGTCGGTGTCTGCACACGCCGCTCGCATACCGTCTTCGCCTGCGACGACGGAGGCGCCGGGGAGGGCTTCGGCAACCGCACCTGCTGCGGCCGGGTCGCTCACGGCGATCAGCGGCACGTCGAACTCGTGTGCCTGCGATCGAAGTAGATCGAGATTGCGGCCAGTCGCGCCGATTGCGGTCACCCGATAGGCCGGGTCGACGCCCTGAGCAGCGGCCGTCGCATTGGCGGCACGGACGATGTCGAGGGTCTGTGTCCCGATGGACCCGGTCGAACCCAGGACGGCGACGCGTCGTGTCACAACGTCAGGGTATTGGGCCTGCGCCCCCAGCGATGCGCCCAACCGTCACAGGTGTCAGACACCGTTACGGGGTGGTGGGGGCGTCGGGGCGGCGTCGGAGGGACTCCATGGCGACGAGGCCGACGATCGGGCCGGCGGTCAACAACACGAACGCCCATCCCCAGCCGGCGGCGTCTCGCACGACAGGGACCAGAAAGATGGTGAAGACCGTCAGCGTGAACCCAGCAGCAAGCTGCATCGTGAGGGCAGTACCGACGTAGCGAGGATCGACGACCTCGGTCACGATGGCGGAGAACTGGGCTGAGTCAGCCACAACCCAGAAGCCCCACACCAGGCCAGCGGCCAGCACGACGATCGCCGGCGCGTTCACGAGGAAGCCCGTGATGCACGCTGCAGCGCCGGACCAGCGCAGCGCTTGTGCAGCAGCCTGCGGACGACCGACCAAGTCGCTTCTTCGCCCGGCGTGGATCGACCCGGCGGCCCCGATCCCGATGACGGCGAAGGCGGCGAGGCTCGCCCGGCGCGGGCTTTCGAACGCGTCGCCATAGAAGGCGGCGATCCAGGCCCACATCGCGTAGAGCTCCCACATGTGGCCGAAGTAGCCGAGGCTGGCCAGGCGGAAGCCTCGGTCACGCAAGATCACGCCGACTTGGGATCGGTCGAAGGTCGCGGCCTTGGCCGAGTGTGGACCGTCTTTGCCAAAGCCGTCGGCCATGGCTCCGCCGAGCAGCGTCAACCCGGCGACGACCAGCATGAGCGGTTTCCACGACCACTCCCCCAGCGCGTTCAGCAGGTGCGGCAGGGCCGAGCCAACGGTGAGCGCCCCGATCATGATCCCGAGCGCCAAGCCTCGACCCGTGACGAACCAGCTGGACATCGCCTTGAGCGCTGGTGGGTAGACGCCAGCGAGCGCCGCGCCCGTGACCAGGCGAGCGATCAGGGCCGGACCGAATGCGTCGGTCACGACGATCGATGCGTTTGCGAGTGCCGCCAAGGCTGAGCCGTAGAAGATGAGCCGGCGCGGGGCGAGCCGATCGGCGAGCCCGATCACCGACGACAGCACCGCGCCGATCACAAAGCCGATCTGCACGGCGATCGTGAGCCAGCTCGCGGCGGCGCTGCTCAGGTCCCAACGCTCGCGGAGCTGGCCCAGCACCGCCGCGGTCGAGAACCAGGGCGACATTGCCAGCACCAGGGCAACCGCGAGGACGATCAGTTGACGTCGGCGATCGCTCATGCGTTGGGAACCAGGAACCGACGCGGGGCATTCCGCCTGTCCGGCTTCGTGGCGGGCGGCCGTGTCACGACGCTACGTCCGCTACCAAGTAACGGGCACCCGGGCCATCGTCTGCGGCCTTGTCACCAGGGTTGAAGATGTCGCAGCTGTCCAAGGACTGGCAGCCACAGCCGATGCAGTTGCCGAGCCGATCGCGCATCGCTTCGAGCAGACGGATCTGCTCGCTCAGCCGCGGCCGCCACGACTCGGCGAACTGTTCCCACTCCTCTTTGGACGGGGCTCGTTCTGGCGGCAGCTGTGCCAGGCTCGATTTGATCTCACGCAACGGCAGGCCGACTTGTTGCGCCGCTCGGATGAACGACACTCGACGCAACACGTCACGGGCATAGCGTCGTTGCCCGCCCGAGGTTCGCGTGGAAACGATGAGCCCTCGATCTTCGTAGAACCGGAGCGCAGATGTCGCGATGCCGAGTCGAGCCGCGGCCTCGCCGATGGTGAGCAGGCCACGCATTCCATCGTCAGAAGTCACTTGACTTCAACATAACTTGAACTATTACGTTCGTCCAATGCACCGCATCGCGTTCATCCAATCAAGCTGGCACAACGACATCGTCGACCAGGCCCGCATCGGCTTCCTCGAACGAGTCGAGGGCAGCGCCGAGGTCGAGTCGTTCGATGTGCCCGGCGCCTTCGAGCTTCCCCTGCATGTGCGCGCACTCGCCGAAACCGGACGCTTCGACGGCGTCGTTGCCGCCGGCTTCGTCGTGGACGGGGGCATCTATCGCCACGAGTTCGTCGCCCAAGCGGTGATCTCGGGATTGATGACGGTGCAACTGGAGACCGCAGTTCCGGTGTTCTCGTGCGTGCTGACACCGCAGCAGTTCCACGACAGCCCCGATCACCACGCGTTCTTCCACGCCCACATGTTGGGCAAAGGCCGCGAGGTCGCCGAGGCATGCCTTGCCACGCTCGCGCTGCGCTCAGAACTGGCGGCCTAGACCCACCACGTCTGGCTTCGCTCCGATCGTACGAAGCGCCGTTGCTAGCCGGTGACGACCGACGTCGCTTCGACGATCCCGAGCGCAAGCGCCGCACACCACGTGGCGGGCATCACGAACAGCAGACCATCGAACCGGTCGAGGATCCCACCGTGGCCAGGAAGCATGGTGCCCATGTCCTTGACGCCGAGATCACGTTTCATCATCGACTCGCACAGGTCACCGAGGGTTGCCGCCACTGCCGCGACCACAGCCAAGATCATCGTGTCGGCGAACCCGCCCGGGGACTCGCCCCAAGGAGCAATGCCGATAATCCCGATAACCAGCACCGTGACGACGATGCAGACGACGGCGCCGCCGACGACGCCTTCGAGCGTCTTGTTCGGGCTGTGGGCCGAAAGTGGCGTGCGTCCCATCGATCGTCCTGAGACATAGGCACCGATGTCATAGGCCACGGTGGCCAGAATCGCCGCGAACAGCAGCCCGGTTCCGTTCGACTGGAACTCGACGATGCCAGTCTCGCCGTTGACGGCAATCGAGTCGCTCGACAACATCAAGCCGGCGAAGCTGCCGAGCACGCCGACGTAGCCGATGCCGAGCAAGGTGATGCCGAGGTTCGGCACCGGTCTGCCCGGACCGACCGGCATGAGATACCAGAGCAACGCAAAGACGATGGCCAGGAACAACACGACCGGATAGGCCGCGACGTTCTTCCAGTAGACGGCGAGGGTCATGCCGACCGTCGTCACCAAGCCGAGCAGCGACGCCGGGTTGTAACCGACCCGGCGCATGGCGTTGTAGAACTCCATCGTCGCCAAAGCAAGGATGGTCGTCGCAACGATCAGGCCCGGGATCTCGCCCAACCAGAGCGAGCCCAGCGCCACGACCGCCAGGCCGAGGCCCGTCACCGTCGCCATCGCAATGTCGCGATCCGACCCCTTTCGCTGACCCGTTTCCGGTTGTGCCGGACGATTCGCTCGACGCGGCGCAGGACCCGGACCAGGGCCGGCGGTTGCGACGCCGGGACCGGCCAGCGGAGGAGCCGGCGGCGCCGCGGCGGCAGCCGGGACATCAATTGGTTGCGGCGCACCGTCGGCCTCGATCGGAGCGTCGAGTCCGAACAAGCCGGCATCGCTCGTTTCAGCACCAAAGGCACCGGGTGGCGTGGGGTCGAGCAGGCGAATGTCGTCGAGCTCGTTGTAATCGCTGGCTCCGTCCCGCCAGCGAGGACCCATGTCGGCGTTGTCGAGTGCGCCGGTGCCAGGTTCGGTCCAGTGCGGGAGGCCGAGATCACCGACGCCTTCGTCGTCGTCGGTGAACCAGCTCTCGGGACCCCGGATCGGGCCCCCGGGCGGCTGTTGATCACTCATACTTCGAGCAACTCTTCTTCCTTGGCCGACACCGCAGCATCGATCTCGGCCTCGTGCTTTTGGGTCAGGCCGTCGACGGCCTTTTCGGCGCGGTCGATCGTGTCCTCGGGAGCGTCGCCATCCTTTTTCATCTTGTCCAAGTCGCTGCGAGCGCTCCGCCGCGTATTCCGGATTGCGATTCGTCCGTCTTCGGCCATGGAGCGCACGACCTTGATCAGGTCGCGTCGCCGCTCTTCGGTCAGCGGAGGAAAGCCCAGCCGGATCACGACACCATCGGTCGAGGGGGAGAGACCCAAATCGCTTTCGCGAATCGCCCGTTCGATCGCATCGATCACCGTCTTGTCGAACGGGGTGATGACCAGCATCCGGGCCTCGGGAACGCTGAACGAGGCAATCTGTTGCAGCGGCACCGGCGCGCCGTGATAGTCGATGGTCATCTTCTCGACGAGCACGGGCGTCGCTCGGCCGGTTCGCACGCCACTGAACTGCTGCTTGGCGTGGGCGACAGCACCAGTCATCGACTCCTCGGCGTCTTCGAGGATCAGCTCGATCATCTCATCGCTCACGGCGAGTCTCCTGGTAGCTGGTTGGCGGGTGTGTCATGCAACGGGTAGCCACCCGGCGCATTCCCGGCGCGCAAGAGCCGGTCAAACAACAGTACCGAGCGCGACTGGTCGGACTCGGCCACCCCTACGGGTTTCAGCCAAAGATGATGCGCTAGCCGGAGACGATGGTGCCGACGGATTCGCCGGCGAGGATGCGATTGACGTTGTCGGCCCCCATCAGGTCGAACAACACGATCGGCAGCTCATTGTCCATGCACAGCGTGGTCGCCGTTGCGTCCATCGCTCGAAGATTCTTGCTCAAGACGTCGAGATACGTAACCGAGTCGAGCTTGGTCGCGTTGGGGTCGACCTTGGGGTCCGCGGTGTAAATGCCATCGATGCCCGAGTGCGTGCCCTTGAGCAGGACCTGGGCCTCGATCTCGTTGGCTCGCAACGCAGCTGCGGTATCGGTCGTGAAAAACGGATTGCCGGTTCCGCCGGCGAAGATCACGACGCGATCCTTTTCGAGGTGTCGGATCGCACGACGCCGGATGTAGGGCTCGGCGATCTCCTTCATCTCGATGGCCGTCTGCACCCGCGTGGGCACGTTGAGCCGTTCGAGGAACTCTTGGAGCGCCAGGCCGTTGATGACGGTGGCGAGCATGCCCATGTAGTCGGCCTGCGCGCGGTCCATGCCGGCACCCGCGCCCGACAAACCTCGCCAGATGTTCCCGCCACCGACAACGACCGCGACCGACACGTCGAAACGAGCCCGGGCGTCGGCGATGGTTTGGGCGATGGAACCAACGACGTCGCCGTCGATGCCATAGCCGGCCTCGCCAGCGAAGGCTTCGCCGGAGACCTTGAGCATGATGCGACCCCACCGGGCAGCTTCGCTCCCGCTAGGGGTTCCGCTCGAGGTGGGGTCGTTCATTTCGTCGCGTGGACGGTTTTCAGATGTGTCACTCAAAATGGGGGTGGGTGACCGGGTCGAAGGATGATGGGCAGAGCGTTGCCCGCTCAGGCCCCAATGCGGGTCTGAGCGAAGCGGGTGATCGTGCCAGGCGCAGCGGTCTCGGCGACGGTCACCTTGTCACCGTTGAGGCCCTGTTCGAGCAGCACGCTCTCTTTGTACCAGGCCTTGAGGCGTCCTTCGACGATCTTGTCCCAAGCCGCCTCGGGCTTGCCCTCGGCCTTGGTGACCTCGAGCAGTGCTTCACGCTCTTTCGCGGCGTCTTCGTCGCTCACCTGGCTGATGTCGAGGAAGCGAGGCTTGGCGAAGGCGATGTGGAGCGCAATCGAGTGCAGCGCTTCGGCATCAACGCCGTTGCCTTCGACGACAACACCGTTCACGCCGCGACCGTCTTGGACGTGGAGGTAGGCATCGAGGGTGCTGCCTTCGGCAGCCTCGATGATCTCCACCGACCCGACCTCGATGTTTTCCTTCTTGGTGAGCTTGAGGTCCTCGATCTCGGTCTCGCATGCGGTGGCGGGGTCGCCGCCAGCAAGCGCTACGTCGGCGAGCTTCTGCGCAACCGCGACGAAGTCTTCGCTCTTGGCCGAGAAGTCGGTCTCGCTCTTGAGGAGTACCAAGGCAACCTTGTTGCCGTCTTGGGCGATCGCAACAGCACCTTCGGTGTTGTCGCGGTCTGCACGCTTGGCGGCCTTGCTCAGGCCCCACTCGCGCAGGAGCTGGGTTGCGGCTTCAGCGTCGCCGCCAGCCTCGGTGAGCGCCTTCTTGGCGTCCATCATGCCGGCACCGGTCGCGTCGCGCAGTGCCTTGACGTCCTTTGCACCAAAGTCAGCCATCGTTCTTCATCCCTTTCAAGGTGGGGGTCAATCCTGGGGGTTGTTCGTTGCTTGGATTGGGCCGATTGCTCGGCGCTCAATCACTCGGCTGCAGGAGCCTCGTCGGCAGCTGCATCTTCAGCGGCCGCTTCTTCAGCGGGAGCTTCGGCGGCTGCTTCTTCAGCGGCAGGAGCTTCTTCAGCTGGCGCTTCGGCGGGAGCCTCAGCGACGGCCTCGGCTGCGGCTTCGGCCGGAGCTTCTGCGGCAGCTTCATCAGCTTCATCAGCTGTGTCGTCGGCGTCGTCCTTGGCCTGAGCGGCGGCTTCGATGTTCTGTGCGACGCGGGCTTCGCGGGCGGCGGCGGCCTCGGCAGCAGCAGCTGCGGCAAGGGCCTGTTCGCGAGCGATGCGGGCTTCTTCTTCTGGCGAGCGCTCGGCAGGAGCGGCTTCGGCCATGGGCGCACGGCGGCTGCGGATGAAGCGGCCTTCGACCACGGCATCGCTCATGATCCGGGTCATGACGTCGCCGGAGCGGATTGCATCGTCGTTACCGGGGATCACGTATTGGATCAGGTCCGGATCGCAGTTCGTGTCGACCACGGCGATGATTGGGATGCCGAGCTTGTTGGCCTCGGTCACCGCGATGTGTTCCTTGCGGGTATCGAGGATGAAGATCGCGTCGGGGACCTTCTGCATGTTCTTGATGCCGCCGAGGTTGCGCTGCAGCTTGACGAGCTCACGCGACTTAAGAAGGGCTTCCTTCTTGGGCATCGCGTCGAACTCGCCGCTGGCGATCATGCGCTCGTACTCACGCATCTTGGCGACACGCTTGGAGATCGTTTCGAAGTTGGTGAGCATGCCGCCCAACCAGCGCTGGTTGACGTAGGGCATGTTGGCCCGC
>CALLPT010000229.1 GCA_938015575.1 uncultured Acidimicrobiales bacterium | reverse complement strand
GAACGGGTTCGACCACACGACGCATGTGTCCCCGGACAAGAATGTTCTGAGACGTCTCAAGAACCGCGCTAGGGATCGTCATTGCATCCTCGCCGAACGAGACATCGATGTCGCCCTCGATATGGCGAGATATGTCCGCTTCGTTGAGGCTGCGGTTCCGAGTGCTCTGCCACGAACTCAACCATGAATGACCCGTGGCGCAGACCTCGAACCTGCAACACCACGTCTGTATCTGGGGGCCCATAACCAGCGTGCACGGTCTCGACCAGACCTGTCACGCCCACGATCGCTGCGGCCAGATCGCGTGCCGCGATCAGTCCGCTTTCCACGTCGTATGTGATTGAGAACTCGTGCGCCACCATCCACCGAGCGTAGGCACGATTCCTAGCACCCATCAGCACCGGTCACTCTCTGTGGTGGTTTCGTGGCTGGTTTGCGAAGGAACACATCCCCACTTTGTTGTGTTGATCGATTAGGTATCCCGGGCAACCCCCGACTCAGCGGGCAAATCACCCGCTTCGTCCGGGATACTGAACCTGATTCCCCTCCAGGAGAAGAGAACCTGTCATGGCTGTCGACCCCAAGAAGTGGACCCACAAGACCGCCGAAGCCATCAACGCTTCGCTCGAACTCGCAACCGCCCGCAGTCACCCCCAGATCACCCCCGACCATGTCCTGGCATCGCTGCTCGGCCAGGCCGAAGGCGTCGTACTTCCCGTCCTGCAACGGGTCGGCGTCTCACCATTGTCGCTGCGCAATCAGGTCGAGGATCGTCTCTCGCAGCTCCCGAGCGCCTATGGCGGCGATGCGCCGCAGATGAACAAGGAACTCCAGCGCGTCCTCGCCAACGCCGACGAGGCTCGCAAGGACCTGGTCGACGAGTACCTGTCCACCGAGCACCTGCTGCTCGCCATGAACGAGCGGGTCGGCGTCGAAACCAAGGTGCTGCTCGAGGCCCTCAAAGAGGTTCGCGGCAGCCACCGGGTCACGACCCAGAACCCCGAGGACACCTATCAGTCGCTCGAGAAGTACGGCCGTGACCTGACCAAGGTCGCGGCCGAAGGCAAGCTCGATCCCGTCATCGGTCGCGACGACGAGATCCGCCGCACCATCCAGGTGCTCAGCCGTCGCACCAAGAACAACCCGGTGCTGATCGGTGAACCGGGCGTTGGCAAGACCGCCATCGTCGAAGGCCTCGCCCGACGCATCGTCGAGGGCGACGTGCCCGAGGGCCTCAAGAACAAGCGACTGATCTCGCTCGATCTCGCTTCGATGCTCGCTGGTGCCAAGTACCGCGGCGAGTTCGAAGAGCGTCTCCAGGCCGTGCTCAAAGAGATCACCGACGCCGACGGCGAGGTCATCACCTTTATCGATGAGATGCACACCGTCGTCGGCGCCGGCGCATCCGAAGGCGCCATGGATGCCAGCAACATGCTCAAGCCGATGCTCGCCCGCGGCGAGCTGCGCATGATCGGTGCCACCACGCTCGACGAGTACCGCAAGTACGTCGAGAAGGACCCAGCCCTCGAGCGCCGCTTCCAGCAGGTGCTGGTCGAGGAGCCGTCGGTCGAGGACACCATCGCCATCCTTCGTGGCCTCAAGGAGCGCTACGAGGTCCACCACGGTGTTCGCATCCAGGACTCTGCGCTCATCGCCGCTGGCATCTTGAGCGACCGCTACTTGACCGGCCGTTTCTTGCCCGACAAGGCCATCGACCTAGTCGACGAGGCCGGCTCCAAACTGCGGATCGAGATCGACTCGATGCCCGACGAGATCGACGTCGTCGATCGCCGCATTCGCCAGCTCGAGATCGAGCGGGTCGCGCTCGAAAAGGAAACCGACCGCGCCTCGGCCGAACGGCTGGCCGCACTCGACGAAGAGCTGGCCAACCTGCGCGAAGACCTGTCGGGCATGCAGGCCCACTGGCAGGGCGAGAAAGACGCGATCACGACGATCCGCGAACTCAAAGAAGACCTCGAGGCCGTTCGTATCGAAGCCGAGAGTCTCGAGCGCTCCGGCGACCTCGCCGGTGCGGCCGAGATTCGCTACGGCCGCGGCCCGCAGCTCGAACAGGCCATCGACGACGCCACGCTCGCGCTCAACCTGCTCCAGGCTGAGCGGCAGATGCTCAAGGAAGAAGTCGACGAAGAAGACATCGCCGAAGTCGTCTCACGCTCGACCGGCATCCCCGTCTCTCGTCTGATGGAGGGCGAGGTGCAAAAACTGCTTCGTCTCGAAGAAGTCCTGCACGAGCGTGTCATCGGCCAAGACGACGCCGTCGATGTGGTCGCCAACGCCATCCGCCGCAGCCGCGCCGGTCTGAGCGATCCGAACAAGCCGATCGGTTCGTTCATGTTCCTCGGCCCGACCGGGGTCGGCAAGACCGAGCTCGCTCGGTCGCTCGCCGACTTCCTCTTCGACGACGAACGGGCCATGGTCCGCATCGACATGAGCGAGTACATGGAGAAGCACTCGGTGTCGCGCCTGATCGGTGCGCCCCCGGGCTACGTCGGTTACGACGAGGGCGGTCAGCTGACCGAAGCCGTGCGTCGCCGCCCGTATTCGGTGGTGCTGCTCGACGAGATCGAAAAGGCTCACGCCGACGTCTTCAACGTGTTGCTGCAGCTGCTCGACGACGGTCGCCTGACCGACGGCCAGGGCCGAACAGTCGACTTCACCAACGTCGTGTTGATCATGACCAGCAACCTGCCCGTCGACCCCAAGGACTATTTCAAGCCCGAGTTCGTCAATCGCATCGACGACATCGTGCGCTTCGACTCGCTCGGTCTCGAGGACCTGGTGCGGATCGTCGACATCCAGCTCCAGGGTTTGGCCAAGCGGCTGGCCGAGCGCAAGCTGATCCTCGAGGTCACGCCCGAGGCTCGGGAACGCATTGCCGAGCTCGGTCATGATCCAGCGTTCGGCGCTCGCCCGCTCAAGCGGGTCATTCAGCGAGAGCTGGCCGACAAGATCGCGCGGTCGGTGCTCGAAGGCGAGTTCATCGAAGGGTCACACGTCATCGTCGACGTCGCGATCGGCGACGCCGCCGCTGAGGGCGGCGAGCCGGCAACCGAGTTCGTCGTGCGCTCAGCCCCGCCCGCCGACGCGGGCGACGCCGCGGTCGAACCTGCGGCCTAGCTACGCCTTTCGCCGTCTGGGTCGTGGCGGCAAGGCCAGCGACAAGGGCGAGGGTCTTGGTCCCGTCGGCGGTCGCATTGTGGCCGAGGTCATCATCGGCCTCCTCGAATGCGACAGCCGCTCTTGGCTGGGCAGCAATCGTGCTTGGACACCTCACGACGACCGTGACACGGTCGGCAAGCTCCTCGACTGGGGCAGCACAGCCTGAGGCGTTCATAGTCACAACAGAACAATTCGTTGCCGGTTGCACGAACGCGACTTGACAGTGGCAAGTCCGTACCTGTTCAATAACGTTTGTTACTTCAATAACGACGGTTACTGAACTAGGGCCTGTGGGCTCGAGAGCGATCGGCAGACATGAGCGACACCAAGGCACCGGTCGAAGATTGGGCAACCGACTTCGACCACACCCATCCGGACTATGCGGCCGGAGCGCCAGCCATCTGGGACGACCTGCGGAAGCGATGCCCGCTCGCCCATAGCGAACGCTTCGGCGGCATGTGGGTGCCGACGCGTGCCGACGACATCAAGGCGATCGCCGACAACGACTTCGGCAACTACACCAGCCACGAAGTCGTCGTGAACGAATACGCCAACAACGACGAGATGATGCCGCCGCCAATCGGCGGAGCACCGCCGATCACGAGCGACCCGCCGTTCCACGCCGACGCCCGGCGCCTGCTTCTCGCGCCGTTTGCGCCCAAGCAGATCAACAAGCTTGAGCCGTTCACGCGCCAGTACTGCCACGATCTCCTCGACGTCGCGCTCGCCAAGGCCAAAGACAACGGCGGAGTGTTCGACGCGGCCATCGACTATGCGCAACACATTCCGGTGCGCGTGATCGCCGAAATGCTCGGCCTGCCGCCCGAAGACGGCGATCGGTTCCGTACGTTCATCCATCACATCATCGAGAACCCGATCGAGCGCGAACTCGAAGAAGAAGAGACGATCGAGTACTACCTCGACGCACAGATCGAACGCCATCGTGCCAACCCCAAGCCTGAGGGTGAGGGCGATCTGATCGACCACTTGCTCAGCGTTGAGATTTTCGGCGAACCGCTCAGCCCCGAGCACGTGCGCGGCACCGTAGTGCTGTTGCTCATTGCCGGCATCGACACCACCTGGTCCTCGATCGGCTCGTCGATCTGGCACCTCGCGCAACATCCGGCCGACCTGGAACGCTTCCGCAACGAGCCCGACGTGCGTATCTTCGCCATCGAAGAATTCCTGCGGCTCTACGCCCCGGTGACGATGGCTCGCCGCGTCGCCAAGGACCACGAGCTGCGCGGTCAACAGCTCAAGCAAGGCGACTGGATGCTGCTGCCGTTCCCCGCTGGCAACCGCGATCCCGAAGCATTCGAAGATGCCGACCAGTTCATCATCGACCGGCAGAAGAACCGCCACGGCGCGTTCGGCCTGGGCATCCATCGCTGTTTGGGATCCAACCTGGCCCGGATGGAACTCGCCGTCGCGCTCGAGGTCTTCACCGAACGCGTCGACGACTTCGAGTTGCTCGACCCCGCGACGGTGCGCTTTTCGACCGGCCAGATCCGTGGACCGCGAGAGCTCCCGCTCAAGGTGCACTTCGACGCATAACGAGCCGCGGCTCACGTGCGATACTCACACCGGAGGTACCGATGAAGATCAGCTACAACCGCGAACTGTGCCAGGGGCACAACCGCTGCTACATGCTCGCACCGGAGCTCTTCGACGTCGACGACGAGGGCTATGCGGTTCTCAAAGTCGAGGGCGAAGTGCCAGCCGAGCTGCACGACAAGGCGCAGCTGTGCGTGGACAACTGTCCCGAGTACGCAATCGAGCTGACCGACTAGCTTCTGGCGTCCCGGTGTCTTAGGCGCTCGGGAGGTCCGCGCCCCACAGCACCGGGTACACGGTTTGGTGGCCGACGCCTTTGAGTTCGGCCACCGTGCCTTCGCCGAAGTGCAAGTCGCCTCGGGCCGAGGCGATCTCGCGCACGATCGACGACACCAGAATCTCGGCACCGTTCGCCAAACCGCCCACGCGGGCCGCAATGATCACGTGGCGTCCGAAGAGATCGCCGGAGTCCTGGCGAATCGCTTCGCCCGTATGCAATCCGATCCGCACCCGGATTGCGCTGGTCGGATTCGAGACGGCGTAGTCGTGGAGGGCTTGCTGGATCTCGCTCGCGCAGATGATGGCGCGGCGGGCGCTGTTGAACGTGACCATGAACCCGTCGCCTTGGTTCTTCACGATGAATCCACCGTGCGCGGCGACGCGCTGTTCCAGCAGGTTGTTGTGCCAGGTCAGGACCTCGTACCAGCGGTGATCGCCCATACTCAGTGCGAGCTCGGTCGACGACTCGATGTCGCTGAACATGATGGTGACGGTGTCGTCCGCGCTGCCGCTGGGCAGGTTCAGCTGCTTGCCACCAAGGCTCGCAGCGAGCTCGTCGATGCTGGTGCGCCGGGTGGCTTCGGCGGTTGCTTGCACCGGGGCGGGAACGCCGGGGGCTGAAGCCGGGGGAGGAACGGCCGGGACGGTTCCGTCGATCGACGCCAAGGTAGCGACGATCGTGCCGCCGACATCACGGCGAGTGGTCTCGCCGGTGTGTGCTGGCTTGGGAGGTGGCGGCGCTTCGAGCGTGATCATCGTGTCGCCGAGCGTCAGCGTGCTTCCGGCTGCCAAGACGACGTCTTGTTCGATCCGCGCCTGATTGATGAACGAACCGTTGGTGCTTCCCAGATCCGACACGATCACGGTGCCATCCGGGCTTGGCGCCAGTCGCAGATGCTGGCGACTCACCTTGTCGTCGGCGAGCAGGAGACCATCGCACTCGCGTCCGACCACGAGCGATTCCGAGATCACGAGATACAGCTGGGTGCGATCCGGTTGGACCACTCGAACGATGGGGTGCATGGCCGCCTTTCCGGCCGCGAGCGTAGTTGCTGAATGGCCGTCGGCCGATTCCAAATGGCCCGGAGCGAACCACACGATCTACTCGGTTGGGTTCAGGACCCTCGACCGCCGTCGCCGTCCACCCTCGTCACCGACTTCTGTACCAAGAATTCGGGTCTTAGACATTGTCTAACTTCGCGATCATGAGTAAGTTCCGCAGCAGGAATCACTGACTGCAAGGAGCAGCATGAGCGACATGAGCGAGTGCCCATTCATGGGTGCGAACACCACCAAGGGTGCGTCCGCCACCGAGGAGTGGTGGCCGGAGCAGTTGAACCTGCGCATCCTCCATCAGCACGACAGCAAGTCGAACCCGATGGACGACGACTTCGACTACGCAGCCGCGTTCAACAGCCTCGACTACGACGCCCTCAAGGCCGACGTCGCGGCGGTCATGACGGACTCCAAGGACTGGTGGCCAGCCGACTTCGGTCACTACGGACCGTTCATGGTGCGCCTCTCGTGGCACGCCGCTGGCACGTACCGTGCAGGCGACGGCCGTGGTGGCGGCGGTGTGGGAGCGCACCGCTTCGCCCCCGAGAACAGCTGGCCCGACAACGGCAACCTCGACAAGGCCCGACGTCTCCTGTGGCCCGTCAAGCAGAAGTACGGCCGCAACATCAGCTGGGCCGACCTGCTGCTGCTCGCCGGCAACGTCGCCATCGAGAGCATGGGCGGACCGACCTTCGGCTTCGCCGGTGGTCGCGCCGACATCTGGCACTCACAAGAAGACACCTACTGGGGTCCCGAGTCGGGCTGGCTCGACGACGAGCGCTACACCGGTGACCGTGAGCTTGAGACGCCACTCGGCGCCGTCCAGATGGGTCTGATCTACGTCAACCCTGAAGGGCCAAACGCAGTCGCCGATCCGGTCGCTTCTGGCCGCGACATCCGCGAGACCTTTGGCCGCATGTCGATGAACGACGAAGAAACCGTCGCCCTCATCGCCGGCGGCCACGCATTCGGCAAGACCCACGGTGCAGCACCTGACAGCAATGTCGGTGTCGAGCCCGAAGGCGCTCCTGTCGAGCAGCAGGGCTTCGGCTGGAAGAACCTGCACGGCTCCGGCGTCGCCGGCGACGCGATCACCAGCGGCCTCGAAGGCATCTGGACCCGCACGCCCGCACAGTGGAGCAGCGACTACCTCGACTTCCTGTTCGACTACGAGTGGGAGCTGTTCCACAGCCCGGCCGGTGCTCAGCAGTGGCGTCCGACCGATCGCTCCGCCGACGATCTCGTCCCCGATGCGCACGACCCGAGCAAGCGTCACCACCCGACCATGCTCACCTCGGACCTGGCGCTTCGCTTCGACCCGATCTACGAACCAATCGCACGCAACTTCAAGGAGAACCCGGACCAGCTCGCCGACGCATTCGCTCGTGCCTGGTTCAAGCTCCTGCACCGTGACATGGGTCCGAAGTCGCGTTACCTCGGCCCCGAGGTTCCGGCCGAAGACCTGATCTGGCAGGACCCGGTTCCGGCCGGCCCGAGCCTGTCCGATGACCAGGTTGCTGCACTCAAGACGGCGATCATGGACTCGGGCGCTTCGGTGTCCGAGCTTGTCGCCACGGCGTGGGCGTCGGCTTCGACGTTCCGCAACACCGACAAGCGTGGCGGCGCCAACGGCGCTCGTATCGCACTCGCTCCGCAAAACGACTGGGCCGTCAACCAGGCCGCAGGCGTGGCCGGCACGGTCGCCAAGCTCGAAGCCGTCAAGGCCGGCTTCGACGGCGACGTCTCGCTCGCTGACCTGATCGTGCTCGGCGGCTGCGCCGCAATCGAGGCTGCTGCCTCGGCTGCCGGTCACAGCGTGTCGGTGCCGTTCCAGTCCGGTCGTGGCGACGCCACCCAAGAGATGACCGACGAGGATTCGTTCAAGTGGCTCGAGCCATCGGCTGATGGCTTCCGCAACTACCTGTCGGAGATCCACAAGCGTCCTGCCGAGGAACTGCTCGTCGACAAGGCATTCTTGCTCGACCTGACCGCTCCCGAGATGACGGCGCTTGTCGGTGGCATGCGTGCGCTCGACGCCAACGTCGGTGGCGCAAGCCACGGTGTGCTCACGGATCGTCCTGGTCAGCTGACCAACGACTTCTTCGTGAACCTGCTCAGCATGGACACCGAGTGGTCGGTCTCGACTGACACCGCTGGTGTCTACGAGGGCAAGAGCCGCGCCGACGGGTCGACGGTTGCAACGGCAACGGGTGCTGACTTGGTCTTCGGTTCGAACTCGCAGCTGCGGGCAATCGCCGAGGTCTACGGCTCGTCCGACGGCGAAGCCAAGTTCCTGGCCGACTTCGTCGCCGCCTGGGACAAGGTCATGACCAACGATCTGTTCTGATCGACTTCGATGAGGGCGCCGCAGGTTTCGGCCTGCGGCGCCCTTTGTCGTTTTCGGCTGAGCTCGCGTCGTTGGTGGGGTAGGTTGGGCGTCGATGAGCGACGTTTCCGCCGACGCCAAGCCCGCACCGACCGAGTTCCCGGAACCGGAACAGTTCGACTACTCGGCGTTCCCGTGCCCTCGCTGCGAGACGACGATGTCGGCCGAGGACTATCGCCCCTGCGATGCGTGCATGGCCGAACTCAAGGCAACGCAGCGAGGCGAGGCGAGCGACGTCCAAGCCGCCGCCTACGAGCCCAAGATGAACGTCACCCCCAACGCCGTCGCTCTCAAGGACGACTAGCCCAAACGTAACGGCGTACCGGTGTCTGACACCGGTGATGGTCGGGACCTCTGGCCCTGGCGGTAGGGGCTGCTCGCTGGGCACGATCGGCCTATGGCCGTAGCACTGCCACCTCGCCACATCGATCTTGATGATCGCGTGGTTCGTCGAGCCATCCATCTGATCTGGGCATGCGAGGCGATCCTCGTCTTCTTCGCCGTCCCCTGGATAGCGACGCGAAGCCTTGGCCTTGGACATCGCGGCTATCTGGCGCTTCACACGGTCATCGCGGTGCTGTTTCTCGTCGCGTTTGTTGCGACCGCCGAACCGGACTTGGGTGCGCTTCGGAGACGATGGAAGCAAAGTGTCGTGCTCGGGGTCGCCGTCGGAGCGGTCGTCTCGGCCCTTGTCGTTGTCTTCGTCGAACCAACCCACGGCGTGTCTGGGTGGTCGTTGGCGCTCGCCGTCGCGGGTCGCGGTGTCGGCCTGGGCTTGCTATCGGCGGCGGTGCTGATCGGAGTTCCCACCGTTGTTGCCCGCGAACTTACGCTCGACGCTCCACCACGGTTTCGCAGGCTTGCCCGTGGATTCCTCACACTGGTCCTCGTTACGGCAACCGTCACCGCCCATCATCTTGGCTTCGAGCAGTACGAGGGCTCCGAAGCGATGCCTGCCGAAGCGGCGTCGGTTGCCTCGTCGATCCCCGCGGTGGTGACGGGCAACCCGGCTGGCGCGATCATCGCCCACGTCAGCTGGCATGTGACGGCCACGATCCACGCCTTCGAAACCGATGTGCTCATTCCGCCTGGGGTGAGGATCGATCGCGACTATCGGCCGCCCGGCCTTTTCTTGGCGCCCGAACTCAGCAACTTCGGCGACCGCATCGTCGGCTAGCTACCACAGACACCGTTACGGGTTAGAGGGTGAAGCGCATGCCGTCGATGAGGGCGCCGGGGAGCGTCATGCTGGCGCTGGTGCGTTGTTCATAGGTCGAGTTGTCGACGAGCATCTCGGGGGTCGAGGTCAGGTCGACCAGGCGCTCACCGAGCATGTTGTAGATCGAATCGTCGAAGCGCAGCACGTTGACTGGTGCCGCGATCTCGCCGCCTTCGACCCAGAACGTCGCGAAGCGGGTCATCCCCGTGACTCGGCATCCGGGCACATCGGAGTAGTTCGTGTACCACAGGTTCCCGACCCACAAGCCCGTGTCGAGCCGAGCAAGCGCCTCGGCGTCGTCGAGTGTGCCGCCGGCCATGGCCAATGACTCGGGGCTTTCGTGGCCGGCAGCGCCATTGGGCTCAACGCCGAACTCGACCGACGAGCGCGGTGACACGAGGGCGCCGGCGGCCTGGCCGCCGTCGACGAGCACAACCTCGTCAGGGCGAAGCCAGCCTTGCTCCTGGAAGTTCGGTGCGACGCCATCAGCGGTGTGTTCGCTGATGCGGACCCGTTCATCGAGGCGGGCATCGCCCGTCACTAGCCGGAGCAACGACGACTGGCTCGTGCGTTGCGACCGGATCCCAAACGCCCCGTACGACAGCAGCCCCATGACTTCTTCGAGCGCCGACGGGGTCAGCAGGGTTGCGTATTCGCCCGGCTCCAGCGAGATCGGTGCCCGCTTGAGCGCGTCGAACTTGGCATCAGCTTCGGCCAGCTTGCGGTCGAACACGTCATCGTCCCAGCCGAATCCGGCATAGGCACTCTTGACGGCCTTGTCGGCCTGGAGGTAGCGGGTCCAGTCGAAGTCGAACGTCGACGTCTCAAACCAGTTGCGTTGCCCGAGCGAGTTTGCGAACCCACTCGCCACCTTGCCAGCCGCATAGATGCCGACCAGGTCCTGGCCGGCGCCTAGGTCCGTGATCGTGCCCACGACATCGTCGGTCGGCGGCAGCGTGCTCGGAGCGATCTGATGCGACGAGGTCGGCGTTGTGTTCACCAGTAGGTGCGGGTCATCAGGGACCTGGGCGCGCTGCTCCCGCAGGCGTTCGACCACCCGCAAGATGCGAGCATCGTCGACCGCTGCGTCGCCGGTGAGGCCAACGGTGGCCTCGGCGTGGCGTTGGCCTTCGATCAGGTCGAGCGTGATCTCGGTCTGCGCGATGTTGCCTGCCTGGCGGACCTTGGCGTGGTTGAAGCGGACGAAGTCGGTGTCCTCGGTGTGAAATGAGGCCAAAAGGACTTCGTCGCCGGTCAGCCGATCGCTCGCCGCACGCACACGGGCGTCGAACCAATCGCTGTCCAACGCGGTCATGCGTCAGCTCCGAAGACCTCGATCGCGCCGAAGCGACACACCGGCGATGCATGGCCGGTGCCGACCATCTGGTTGAGCTCGCCCTTGCCGCAATTCGGCGTACCCATGACGGCGAAGGTCGACGCGTCGCCAACCCCGTTCAGGTTGCGCCAGAAGTCACGGGAGATGCCTCGGTAGTTCGGGTTGCGC
>CALLPT010000228.1 GCA_938015575.1 uncultured Acidimicrobiales bacterium | reverse complement strand
GGGACGGCCAGGACTACCTCGAGCTGCCAATTCTCGGCAAGGGCATGGGCAAGGTCACCACCGACCACATCTCGATGGCGGGCCCGTGGCTCAAGTACCGCGGCCACCTCGAGAACATCTCGGGCAACCTCTACCTGGGCGTCGTCAACGCCTACACGGGCGAGACCGAGCTGGCGCTCGATCCGTCTGACGGCCAGACCAAAAGCTACCCCGAGATCGCCAAGAGCCTGCACGAAAAGGGCATGAACTGGGTCTTCATCGGCGAAGACAACGTCGGCGAAGGCTCCAGCCGTGAGCACGCGGCAATGGAGCCCCGCTTCCGTGGCTGCCACGCCGTGTTCGCCAAGTCGTTCGCTCGCATCCACGAGACAAACCTCAAGAAGCAGGGCGTGCTCGCGTTGACGTTTGCCGACCCCGAGTTCTGGGGTGCGATCGGTGAAAGCGACACGATCTCGATCACTGGCCTGAGCGAGCTCGCACCGGGCAAGCCGGTGGACTGCGTGCTGCACAAGGCCGACGGCGAAAGCCTGGAGTTCCAGGCGAACCACACCCTCAACGAGGATCAGATCGGCTGGTTCAAGGCCGGTAGCGCGCTGAACCTGATCCGCGAAGAAGTCGCGAACGGGTAACGCGGCGACGGACAAGCGTCCGTCAAGAACATTCGGGGAGGCGATGGGAGTCGTCCGCCACGGAATCCGGGCATGGGTTCGCGTGGGTCGTACAGCTGAGCTGGCGTTGCGGCGACTCCCATCGCCTCACTCATTGTGGGAGCAATGACATGTCTGGTCTGTGACCCGCATCACATCCAGGCGGTTTCTCGCCTGCGATCGCAGCGCTGATCAGCAGCCGCACTCGTTATAGGGCAGCGAAACGTCGCGGCCCGACCGGGCACGCTGCTCGATGGTCGCGTCGACGAGTCCCGGATACTCGTCGAACGTAAGCATCTCGGTGACGAACCAGCCGACATCTTCCGCCGATGCCTCAGCGAGCACCTGGTGGGCGGGAACCGAGACCACCAAACCCATCGGGGTCAGCGAAACCGACGCGAGTTCCAGCGGTGCTGTCGTCGGCGCCAGCACCGGGTCATAGTGCTGGGCCTGAAACGCCTCGAATTGATCCCGCCACGCCAGCGACACGGCCGTGGGGCTCGTCACAAGGTCAGCCGCGACGTGAACAGTGCTGGCAGCCAGGTCGACGACCAACGACTCCTCGACGATCTCGTCGTTGCGCTCACACAAACAGCTCGCGATCGTCAGGCGTAGCGAGATCAGGTCATAGGAGATCAACTCGGGCGTTGCCCCGACAAACAGCGTTGCGTCGGTGCCATCGTCGCAGTCCGCAGCGGCGGCTTCGTGCTCGGCACGGATATCGTCGATGTGGCCCCGGATCAGGCCGTTGACCCGGTCCAGGTCCACCGCCCCGTGTGCCCAATCGACCTCGTACCACGACAGCGAGACGGAGCGGCGCGGTGAGTCGTCATGGCCAGCTTCGAACTGCCGGACGATCAGCTCGGGCGCGAACAGCGCTCGTTGGTCAGCAACGACGAGTTCGATACGAGTCCAGCGGTCGACGGCGGTCACCGGTTCGACGTACCACGTGCGGTCCGCACCGAGCGACACGACACCGCCGGCATCAACCTGGTGCGCGAGCCGCCCGCTCGTGGCGTCGTAGACCCGGACTTGCGCCTGCAAATCGTCGGCCCTCATCCGCAACGACTTGGCTTCGCCGACCTCGACGACGACGCCGCGGCGGGCTCCACCAGGCCCGACATCGAGGAAGGTGCGGGTCTCCCATTCGGCGATGGTCGCCGGTGCACGGGGACCGACCGAGTCGAGCGTGAGCACGGCGCCACCCGGCCGGCGCTCCAACAAGCGCAGCTCGTCACCGACGAGTGCCCAACGCTGCACTTCGAGCCACCCGTCACGTTCTGTTTCCGCGCCTTGGCGCACCGTGAACTCGATGAAGCCGTCGCGGACATCCAGTCGATCAAAGTTCTCCCACGACGAAGCGAAGCCGTAGGTCCGCCCGCTCGGTTCGGCCGCTACTCCCCCACGGTCGGCCGTGCCCGCACCGTAGGTCTGCACGACCCACTCCGGCCCATATTCGGTGTCGTACGAAAGCACCACCACGGCGTCATCTACACCGTCGCCGTCCAGGTCGCCGTGACGGACCGCCTCGACAGCGACGGCCGAGGTCGCTCGGTCGATGCCGTGCGCCACACTTCGAAAATCGACGCCTCGCAATCCCGACGTCGACCTGGCACTCATCGGATCAGGACCCCATGCCGACGCCGACGGGGCGACCAGCAGCAACGGACCCAGCAGGGCGAGCCCGACGACGAAGGCGACCCCACGCAGGATCGAGCGGCGTACGACGAGATGGGTCGGGTCCAGCATCGTCCGATCATGAAGTGGTATCTGGCGCCTGTCATGAGGGACCGGACCCCAATCCGCTGCAACCCGAGTCCGAGCGAACGCGTGCGGGCGTCGGCACACCCCGGTCAGGCGGTTACCGTTGCCGGCGCACGGCCCCGAGCCCTGCACCTGCGACCATGTCCGACTTTCCACGCGCCCAGAAGCTTGCGGCCCTCTTCGCCGTAACCGCTGTCGTTGTGCTCACGTTGATCTTCGTCAACGTGAACGAACCCGACGCAGAGGTCGCCGTCCCCACGCCCACCGTCGATCCCAACGCGACGCCGACGGCGGTCCCCATCCTGAGCCAGCAACGCATCCCGTGGTCGGCAATCGCCGCCGAAATCCGCGGCGCAGCGGACACGGTCGCGCCAGTCCCCTGTCCCTTCATCGACGAGCGGGATCGCCAAGACAACAACTTCTTGTCACTCACACCCTCGCTCACGTTCGTCTGCGACGTACCGGGGCTCGAGGCAACGCCGATCGCACCTGGTCGCGTCGTCATGCGCGTCACCCAAGCCCCGCTGAACAGCGAAAAGGCGGCCATCGTCGCCAATGGCAAGGACGGGCCGTGGGTTCGCGCCGCTGCCTATGGAACTTTTGTGGTGATCGACCACGGTTCCCTCAACGGTGTCCGCAATGCGACGTCGGTCTACGCGGGTCTGGACTCGATCTCGGCGGACCTGCGGGTGGGCCAGCTCGTGGACACTTCGACACCGCTCGGACGCATCGGCCGGCTCATGATCAACGGCGAACTCGTCGAAGGCGTGCTTCCCTTTGAGCTACTCACCGACGACACACGGTTCGGGGCAGATCCGCTACGAGCCAACCCTCCGCCAGCAAGCGCCGGTGCTGAGTTGGCGGCGCTGCTCGCGGATCGAGTTCGCCTGCCGGTTACGACGTGCAACCTGCCCTTCGGCAATCCCGAGCTCAATGTCGGTGCGCCTCGCGAGTACCGATCAGGCACCCACAACGGTCTGGATTTCAACTGTGGCACGACGAACCACGACATCGTTGCGGCCGCCGACGGCGAGGTCCTGTTCGTCGTCGATGACTTCACCGAGCCGACACCCGAAGACCGCGACGTTGTGTTGGCCAACGCCGCGCTCGCCGTGGACACACCGTTCTGGACGCTCGCGATGCTGTACGGGCGTTTCGTCGTGATCGCTCACCACCTGCCCGACGGCACCCCCGGCAGCGACGACCGGATCGTGACCCTGTACGCCCACATGAGCGAGATCGATCCGAACATCGTTACCGGGCGTCAGGTCAGCGCAGGAACGGTGATTGGCCAGGTCGGCAACACCGGCACCTCGACTGCGGCGAACGGCATCCTCGATGGCCATCCATCGGTGCACCTGCACTGGGAACTCCATGTCAACGACCGACCGGTCGGCTACTTGTCGGACCCGTCCGAGACCGAGCCGCTCTACCGTCAAATGCTCTGCGATGTAGCTCCCGCGACCCCCGATGCAGCGACGACCCCGAGCGCCTCGGATCCTCGCTGCTAGCCAAGCCCCCAAGTCGCGGGTGTCAGCGCAGCGCCGCGGCCGTCAGTTGCGCTTGCGGCCGACGAATTTCTCCATCTGGCGGCGATCGCGTTTGGTCGGGCGCCCCGCGCCTCGAGTGCGCTCGGCCCAGGCCGCATCCATGCGTTCGCTATCAGATTGCTTCTTCGGCAACGCCTCGGGTGGCGTCAGGTCCTCGTAACACTCGGTCGCGATGGCCGCGCCGACGCGCTTCTCGATCAGGCGATCCACGCGATACGTACGCGTGACGCCACGGGTACGAACCGTCAGCTCATCGCCGAGATGTACCCGGCTGGCCGGCTTGGCGGCGGCACCACCGATCCGCACCCGACCACTCGAGCATGCATCGTTGGCCGCCGAGCGCGTCTTGAAGATGCGCACGGCCCAGAGCCACTTGTCGATCCGGACCTGTGTCGTCATCGCGATGCCGCTACTCCCAGAACCGGAACTCTCGCCAGCCCAAGCTTCGCAACAGCCCGGAACCCTCGCCCCCGAGCAGGTCGCTGAGCCATTCGGTCAGCCCCCAAAATGCGTCGCTCACCGGCTCGACGAACCACAACGCGGCGATGAGGATCATGAACCCGTACTGACGTAACGGCCGCAGCTGGGCCCGAGTCTGAGGCGACAGGTGCGGTTCGATGATGCCAAACCCATCGAGACCCGGAATCGGGATCAGGTTCAGCAGCAACGCAATGACCTGGATCGCACCCAGAAAGCCCATGGCGACCAAGAACAAGGGGTCGGCGCGGTCGAACAGACCCAGGCGGATCGGGACCAGGCACAGAACAGCGCAAGCAGCCGACGCGGCCGGTCCTGCCGCGCTCACTGCCGATCGCATCGCCGCCGATCGGATCGCTCCCATCTGGATCCACACCGCGCCACCCGGCAGGCCGATGCCACCAATCACCAAGATGATGAGAGGGAAGATCAACGACGTCCCCGGATCGACGTAGTTACGCACGTCGAGCGTGAGGTAGCCCTTGTCGGCCACCGACCGATCACCAGCGATGTAGGCCACGATCGCGTGGCCGAATTCGTGAAGCGTCAGCGACAGCGTCCAGCCGAGCAGCACGAACAGGAAGACACCGAAGCCGCCGAGCTCAGCGCCGCGCCACAACATGGCACCGACGACAACCGTCGCCGCAACCAGTGCTCCAAAGACGGGGCTGGGCGTGAACCGATCTTGTCCGACGACCGAAGTCATGAGCGGCGGCGGGACCACCAGAACCCGAGCACCCACTTCAGCAGAACACCAGCGACCGCGGCGACAAGGAGCAGCACGATCAGCGGCGCGTCGAAACTCCACGACAAGAAGTTCACCGGTACCGAGTCAAGATTCTGCAGCACGAAAACGACGACCGCCGCGACGACGAGAGCGGCGAGCGCGAGCCTGACGAGCAGCCCGACCGGCAACCCGTCGCCGTCGCCTTGTCGCGCCGCGTCGCCAGCGTGGTCGATTGCTTCTTGTTCCATGATTCCCCCTGAGCGTCGCCTAGTTGCGCTTCTGGATCCGAGCCCATTCATCGCGTAGACCCACCGTTCGGTGGAACAACATCGGCTGATCCAGGTCACGGGCAAAGTAGCCGAGACGCTCGAACTGCACGACCTGCCCGGGTTCGACGTCGGCCAACGCCGGTTCCAACTGGGCGTCGGTGACCACCGTGCGCGATTCGGGATTGAGCTGGTCAAGCGGGTCGGTGTCGTTCGCCCCGGGATGCGCCTCGGTGAAGAGACGGTCGTAGAGGCGGACCTCGGCGGGGACCGCGTGGGCGGCCGAAACCCAGTGGATCGTCGCCTTGACCTTGCGTCCATCGGGCGCCTGACCTCCAGCGGTGGCCGGGTCATAGGTGACATGAACCTCGGTGACTTCGCCGGCGTCGTCGGTGATGACATCGGTGCAGGTGACGAAATAGCCGGACCGCAGCCGGACCTCTCGCCCGGGAGCAAGTCGGAAGAACTTCTTGGGCGGATCGAGCATGAAGTCGTCACGCTCAATCCACAGTTCGCCGGAGAACGGCACCTCGCGCGCGCCCGCCGACTCGTCTTCGGGATTGTTGATCGCCGAGCGCATCTCGACCACCGGCGCCCCGTCGGCATCGCTCGGCCAGTTCGTGATGACAAGCTTGAGCGGGTTGAGCACCGCCATCCGGCGCAACGCCGTGCGGTTGAGCTCGGTGCGCACGAACGACTCGAGCAGCTCGATCTCGGTCGTCCCGGTGAATCGCCCGACGCTGATGTGTGCGCAGAAGTCACGAATCGCTTTGGCCGGGTAGCCGCGTCGGCGCAACCCGCTCAGGGTCGGCATCTCCGCGTCGTCCCATCCATCGACTTTGCCGCTGTCGACGATCGCCGCCAGCTTGCGTTTCGACGTGATGATGTAGGTCAGTCCCAGGCGGCCGAATTCGGTCTGGCGAGGACGGTCGGCGGGTAGCCCGTCGAGATTGTCCAGGAACCAGTCGTAGAGCTCACGGTTGTTCTCGAACTCGAGCGTGCAGAAGGAATGCGTGACCTCTTCGATTGCGTCGCTCTGGCCGTGCGCCCAGTCGTAGTTGGGATAGATGCACCAGTCGTCGACGGTGCGGTGATGGGCGACATGACGGATGCGATACATGAGCGGATCGCGCATGACCATGTTCGGGTGAGACATGTCGATCTTGGCCCGCAGCACCCGTTCGCCATCGCCGAACTCGCCAGCGCGCATGCGGCGCAACAGGTCGAGGTTTTCCTCGACGCTGCGATCCCGATGCGGGCTGTTGGTTCCTGGCGTCGAGAAGTTGCCTCTCGTCTGCGAGATGGTCTCGGCGTCTTGATCGTCGACATAGGCCAGGCCCTTGCCGACAAGTTCCTCGGCCCACGCATACAGCGTTTCGAAATAGTCGCTCGCGAACAAGGGGCCGCGGTTCGTCTCGAACCCAAGCCACTCCAGGTCACGCTGGATCGCTTCGACGAACTCGTCGTCTTCGCGTTCGGGATTGGTGTCGTCGAATCGCAGGTTGCAGGTGCCGCCGAACTCTTCGGCGACACCGAAGTTCAGGCAGATCGATTTTGCGTGGCCGATGTGCAGATAGCCGTTTGGTTCCGGTGGGAAGCGCGTCTGCACGCGGCCGCCGTAGGTCCCGGCGGCGTTGTCATCGCGGATCAGGTCACGGATGAAGTCAGAGGCCTCGGGCTCGATCTCGGACTCGGCTGTCTTGGCAGGTGCGGATGCAGCGTCTTCGGACACCCACTGACTCTAGTAGTGCTCCTGGCCGGGCCGACCCGCAAATCGAAGCGGCAGCACGGCCGCTACGATCCGTGCCCGTATGAGCGGCGCTGCACCAGGTCCGGAAGACGCCTCGGGCGAGCCACCTCGTCTGCCAGGGGCGACACCTCCCCCAGGTTCCGGTTACTTCGTGGCGCCTTCCGCCGGTCCTGGTCCCGGCGTGTTGCTGATCCCTTCGCCGTGGGGCCTGACGTCGTCGTTCAAGCAGCGAGCCGACGGGCTCGCTGACGCGGGCTTCAGCGTCCTGGCACCGGATCTGAACGACGGCGTGGTCGCCCAGAACGAGGCCGAGGCCAGCGCAGCATTGATGGCGATGGATATGAACGTGTCCGCTTCGCTCATCCAGTCATCGCTTCGCTTGCTGCGAAGCGCCACCGCAGACCCCACCAAGCCGCTCGGGTTGGTCGGGTTCTCTGCGGGCGCATCGTGGGCGCTTTGGTTGGCCGAGCGCTTGCCCGATGACTGTGCGGCCGTCGTTGGGTTCTACGGCACCCAATCGCTGACATTTGAGCGGGCCCGCGCCCGGTTCCTACTCCACTTCGGTGGCGCCGATGACCTGGTGAGCGACGAAGAGGTCGCGCTGTTGGGTCTCAATCTGCAGCTCGCAAAGCGCGAGTTCCGGATCGAACAGCACGAGGGAGCTGGGCACGGATTCGCCGAGCACGAGCGTCCGAACTTCGACGGCACCACCGAGGCCGTCGCGTGGCGTCAGACCCTCGAGTTCCTCGCCGAGACGCTGCGCAGCGACAACGCCTGAGTCGCACTCGCTCGCACGTGCTCGGGCCTAGTTCGCGAACGCCTCGAGCGCAGCCCGGTTCTCGGCGACGAACTCGGCCTCGTATCGGGCCGTAATCTCGGCGATCTCATCGGGACTGTCACCGCCGCATTCGAGCGAGGCGACCGCCGTTGCAATCTCGAGATCTTGGAGCTGGCTGAGTTCGGCTTCCTGCTCGTCGGTCAGGCCGGCATCGGCGAGCGCTTGCAGTGCGCCGGCTCCGCCAGCGCCGGGCCCAGCCTGCACGCCGCTCGACTGAAAGAACGAGCGGAGCAGCGGGCGGATCTGTTGGGTGAAGTTCGCCCGGGCGTCGTCGACATCGTCGTAGTCGAATCCGCGGTCGAGCATGCATGCCGACCATTCGCGCCGCAGCTCGGTGATGCGGGGATCTGCCTCGATGCGTTCGTCGAGCTCAGCGAACGCGTCGGCCAAATCATCGAGCGCGTCCAAGTCCCCTCGGACGGCCTCCTGCGCTTCGAGCTGGCACCCGCCGGTCGCCTGCTGCCCGCGCCCAGCTGGCAGGACCTCGCCGGTTTCAGGGTCGATGAGCCGGCCGTCTTCGTTGCGCTCGGGTGGCTGGCCCCGGAGCGCAAACTGCCACGCATCGCGTTCACCTTCGCTCAAGCCCGCCAGGTGTTCCTCGTTGGGGTCGCTCGACTCGGTCAGGTCGATGTCGCCTTCGAAGATGGCGTCGAAGCGGGTCGAGATGCCGAAGCCTTCGGTCGCTGCATAGTCAGCTTCGGAGATGCCTTCGTTTGCGGCCGACGCAAAGAAGCGCACCCCGTCGGAGTTGTCCTCGGGGACATAGGTGAAGCCTTGCGCCTGCATGCAGATCTGGACCTCGATCTCGATGAGCTGCTGTTGCTCGGCGATCGCCTCGACATCGGCAGCGGCCAAGCCTGCGCCACCCCCGCCACCGCCGCTGCCGCGTCGGACAGCGTTCGCGGCGACCCCGAGGTAGCCCTCGAGGCTGTCGGGCGCATCGGTGCCGTCGCCGTCGGAGCCGTTGGCGGGGCTGGAGGCGGTGGAGTCGGTGGAGGCAGCGTCGGGCGTGGTTGGGGTCGATGCGGCGGCCACATCGGTGTCGGCGGTCGAGGACGATTCACCGGTGCCACCACATGCCAGCGCGAGCACCGCGATGGCGCCAAGGAGACCGATGGTGCGGGGGCGGCGCGTCATCGTGACACTGTTCCACCCCGGGGT
Organism: uncultured Acidimicrobiales bacterium; assembly: GCA_938015575.1. GTDB lineage: Bacteria > Actinomycetota > Acidimicrobiia > Acidimicrobiales > UBA10347 > UBA10347. Next base: position 5,737 of record CALLPT010000228.1, on the reverse strand, counting down.
AAGAGTGCCGTAAGGGTGGCGACATTTTTCGGGCCGCAGGCTGCCCGCCACGAACTAGCTCGCAGGCCGATGACCGGCGGGATAGGTCGTCGCCAGCTCTTCGTCGGTCGGCGTTCGATCCTTTTGGGCCTCGGGCGGCAACAGCAGCTGAATCTTCTTCATCAGTTTCTCGGTCGCCGGCCGCGGCTTCGACCGGCTGGTCACCCGGTACGGCTCGCCGACGCTCATGGTGACGGTCGGGCGTCGGCCGAAAACTTCGACCGACGGCAGCCGCTGGTTGCGTGGCCACACGTGCTCAGTCCCCCAGATCCCCACGGGCAACAGCGGCGCACCGGTCTGCTGTGCGAGACGCACGGCCCCGGTGAAACCGCGCAGCTTCGCCTTGAAGAAGTCTTCGCCGCGCGGGATCGTTCCTTGAGGCAGGATCACGACGGCTTCGCCTCCGCTCAATGCTGCTGCAGCCGCGTCGAGCGGCGCGCTGCTTCCGGAGCCGCGATCCACCGAGATCGTGCCCAGGGCGGCGGTCAACTGGCCGACGATGGGCGCCTCGAGAACTTCTTTCTTGGCCAAGAAGCGGAACGGCCGCCGGGCGGCTGCGGCCAGGTACCCGAGGGCCAGTGGATCGAAATAGCTCCGATGGTTCGGGGCGACGATGACGGGCCCGGCCGGCACGTGGTCGACACCGTGCAGCTCGATGTCGGCGAACACGCTCAGTCGTGGGTCGAGGAACGGGAACGCGAGTTCTTGGCCTTCGACCCCGCCGAGCGCAGGCACCCCGTCGGGGCGTTCGAAGTCGCGCACGGTCCAGCGCTTGGCCCGCGCAGCAGCCAGCATGCGGATATCCGGATTGACGGCAACGGGGTTGCCGACGAGCTCGAGCAGAGGCACGTCGTAGAAGCTGTCGCTGTAGGCCCAGCTCTCGGTCAGATCGACGGCATTCTGGCCGGCCCATTCGGCGACCGCAGCGGCCTTGTCTTGACCCCAGAGATAGGTGCCGTCGATCGTGCCGTCGTAGACACCATGCACCGAGCGATACCGAGTGGAGATCACGGTGTCGAATCCGAGTGCGTCGGCGAGCGGGGCAACGAGGTCATGAGGCGACGTCGTCGCCAACACAAGGAACGCACCGGTGCCCTTATGTCGCTCGATCTCGGCCCGGGCATGAGGCAGGACCCGCCGAATGAGCACGTCGGCGCCGAGTAGCCCTGCGGCCTCGACATCGATGACCTTGCGTCCGGCAAACAGACGGGCGGATTGGCGGGCCAGGCGCATCGACACCGGGTCCTCGCCGAACTTCTCGTACAGCTTGAACAGCAGCGACTGGCCGGGCACGCTTGGGGTGGCAACCCCGACATCGGCCAGCTTCGCCCCGAACACTTCGGCGCTGGACCCCGCGATCAGCGTGCGGTCGAGGTCAAAGATCGCGGCGGTCGCCATGGTGTGAGCCTAGATGTATGGGTTCGTTGCCGGCTCACCGGACGCCGCCAAGCGAGCCGTGGGCAAAAAGGAAGAAGGAGCTGGTTCTTTGAACCAACTCCTTCGTAGCTCTGAATCTCGGTGGGGGGAAGTGAGACTCGTTGCTTGATTGCTGTCCGGCTCGTTGGGGGGAAACGATTGCCGTAGCAAGATGTACGTAGTGTCTGTGAATAGTTGCACAAAGTCCAACAGTTGAATTCGATACCGGGTATCACAAAAATCGATACGCTTTACCCGGCTCCTTCTCCCGAAGAGAACGACGCTCAAATCTGTTGACATTATGCGGTTTTCGCCGCCAGAACTGGAGCGGCCGTGGACGTCCGCCAACTCGAAGCCTTCCTCGCCGTCGTCGACCACGGCTCGTTTTCGGCTGCCGCGGAAGCGCTCTTTACCGTGCAGTCCAACATCTCGAGCCATGTCGCCCGCCTCGAAGCCGAGGTCGGGCAGGCGCTGCTCGATCGACGAACACGCCAGCTCACGCCTGCCGGCCTCGCGGTCGAACGGCGCGGCCGCGAGGTGCTTCGCCAGATCGCATCGATCGGCGACGAGCTCGCTTCGCTCCAAGACCGGGTCATTGGCGAAGTCGAATGCGGCACCACCCCATCGGTCGGCCTGTGGGTACTACCGAGAACGCTGGCCGAGACGACGCGGTCGTGGCCCGAGATCTCGGTCACGATCGTCGAAGCCCAGTCCGATGCACTCGTGCAGCGGGTTCTGAACGGCTCGCTTGATCTCGCGATCACGACCAACACTCGTGCGCGCGAAGCAGCCGTTGACCCGTTGTTCGACGAAGACGTCGTTGCGGTGCTGTCGCCCGAACATGACCTGGCGAACAACAAACACGTCACGCTCGGCCAACTGGCTTCGTCGACGCTGTTGCTGCCGCTGCCGGACAACCCGCTCTACGACCACATTGCTCGCGCCTTCGACCAGGCACGAGTGCCGCTGCGCAACAGCATCGAGGTCGGAAGCAGCGCGCTCGTCAGTGCGATGGCGGGTGCCGGGCTCGGCGTGGCGCTGGTCCCCGCCACCGCAGCACCGAACGTCCCCCAGCTCGATGGTGTCCGGCTTCCCGTCGCCGATCTTCCGCCGCGCGAAGTGGCGCTCACCACCCGCGCCGGCCATACACCGTCGACGGCGGCGACCGTCGTCGCCGAGATTCTCGCTCGCACGGCCCGCGCCGCCGCGCTCCACATGCCCGGTTGCCGGGTGCGAGCGGGCCGCAATGTCGACTCGGCGTGATATCCATACAACGGTGAAGAGGCACACAATGCTGCATCGAGCCCGCTGATGGCCGCCCCGACTGGCGCACATCCTGCCGCCGCGACCCCAAGCGACTCCACACCGAGCTCGATCGAGCTTCGTGCCGGCGTCGATGGCGCCGTGCGCTCTGGCGTCCGCACAATCGGCGACCGAGCGGTCGTCAGCTTCACAATCGTCGGCGATCTGCGTGCCTTGAGCCAAGCCGACGCGTTCACGATCAGCGCGGCATGCGAACTGGCCCGAACCCAAGGACAGCCCGTGGTCGGGTTCGTCCAATCAACCGGCGCCGACGTGCGAGAAGGCATCACGGCCGCGCATGGTTGGGGCACCGCAGCCCGGGCCATGATCCGCTGCTCGGGCATCGTGCCAACCGTGCTCGTCGTCACCGGGCCCGTCGTCTCGGGACCTGCGCTCATGCTCGGCATCGCCGACATCGTCGTCATGGTCGACGAGTCCTACGCCTTTGTGTCGGGCCCGGCGATGGTCGAACAGTTCACCGGGCTTCCGATCGAACATGACACGCTCGGCGGTGCCTCGATTCACTCCAGCAAGTCAGGCGTTGCCACCGCGATCGCCCCCGATGCCGACGCGGCGGTCGACATTGTCGACGAACTGCTCAGCTACCTGCCGGCATCCAACGCCGATCTGGCGCCGTTTCGCCCCACCCTCGACCCGGGTCAACGTCGGTGCCCCGAACTCCACGAGGTCGTGCCCGTCTCGGCCACGGGAAGCTACGACGTGCGCGACGTCATGGCATCGATCGCCGACGACGGTGTCGTCACCGAACTGCGAGCGGCATGGGCCGCGAACCTCGTGACCGCGTTTGCCAATGTCGGTGGCCACGCGGTTGGCATCGTCGCCAATCAGCCCCAGGTCCTCGCCGGCACGCTCGACATCGCCGCCAGCCAAAAGGGCGCTCGCTTCGTTTCGCTATGCGATGCATTCAACGTGCCCATCATCACCCTGGTCGACACACCGGGCTTCCAGCCGGGTAAAGACCTGGAGTGGCGCGGCATGATCCGCCACGGCGCCGAGCTTGCCTTTGCCTACGCTCGCGCCACCGTGCCACGGGTCTCGGTCACGCTTCGCAAGAGCTATGGCGGCGCCTACATCGTCATGGACTCCAAGCCCATGGGCAACGACATCGCCATCGCCTGGCCGACCGCTGAGATCGCGGTCATGGGAGCCAAGGGCGCAGTCGAGATCCTGCACCGTCGAGCGACCGACGACGAACGCGCCGAGCTCGAAGCCGACTACGAGAGCCGCCTGCTCAATCCGTATCTGGCCGCCGAGCGAGGCGCTATCGACATGGTGATCGACCCAGCCGACACTCGCCACAAGGTGGTCGACGCCCTCGACCTGTTGGCGACCAAAGCCGAGCGCCTGCCCCGTCGGCGCCACGACAACTCGCCGCTGTAGCACGACGACCTTGCCGGGTTTGATCGGCAAGACACCTGGCGAGATTTCAGCACGCTTCGAATTCCTCAATTGCGCGATCGTCCAGTAGTCTCGGCTTCGCAAATGGGGGTGAGAGCGGGTACCGCTTGAATCTTCGTCAGTGCCATGGCTCGGCACTTCTTGAACGATTGACCAACTTCTTCCAGCGAGGAAATATCTGTGCCCGATTCGATCACGATCACTGACAACCGCACCGGCGAGTCATTCGAAGTCCCGATCGTCGATGGCGGTGTCGACAGCGCCGAATGGAAGAACAATCTCCCCGGGCTTTGGTTCAATGATCCGGGCTACACGACCACCTCGGCGTGCCTGAGTTCCATTACCGAAATCAAGGGCGACGAGGGCATCCTCCGCTACCGCGGCTACCCAATCGAACAGCTGGCCGAGCAGTCGACCTATCTCGAAGTTGCGTATCTCCTCGTCAATGGTGAGCTGCCCGACAAGGGCCAGTACGACCAGTGGGTGCACGACATCACGCACCACACCTACACCCATGAGAACTTCCGTCGCCGTTTCGTCGACGGCTTCCACTTCAACGCACACCCGATGGGCATGCTCACGTCGAGCCTGGCTGCGATGTCGACCTTCTACCCCGAGGCCAAGGACATCGAAGATCCTGCGAACCGCATGCTCCAGATCACACGGCTCATCGCCAAGCTGCCCACGCTCGCTGCCGCCAGCTACCGGTTCTCCATCGGCATGCCGTATGTGTTCCCCGAGAACGACCTGTCGTTCCCGCACAACTTCTTGTCGATGATGTTCAAGGTCGCCGAAGACAAGTACGAGACGGATCCCGCCATCGTGCGAGCTCTCGACATCTTGTTCATCTTGCACGCGGACCACGAGCAGAATTGTTCGACGACTACCGCTCGCACCGTCGGCAGCGCGCACGCTGATCCGTACTCATCGGTCGCAGCCGCCGCTGCCGCCCTCTACGGCCCCCGCCATGGTGGCGCCAACGAGGCAGTGCTCAACATGCTCGACGAGATCGGCACCTACGACCAGGTCGATGACTTCATCGCCGGCGTCAAGCGTGGTGAGCGACGCCTGATGGGCTTCGGCCACCGGGTCTACAAGAACTTCGATCCTCGTGCGACGATCATCAAGAACGCGGCCGACGAAGTATTCAAGGTGACCGGTTCGAACCCGCGTCTCGATATTGCGCTCAAGCTCGAAGAAGCCGCGTTGAACGACGAGTACTTCATCAGCCGCAAGCTGTACCCGAACGTCGACTTCTACTCGGGGTTGATCTACCAGTCGCTTGGCTTCCCGCCCGAGATGTTCACGGTGCTGTTCGCGATTCCACGTGTTTCCGGTTGGCTGGCCCACTGGAACGAGATGCTCGAGCACAACTCCCGCATCACGCGTCCTCGCCAGCTCTACACCGGTGCCGCCGAGCGCCCCTACGTCGCCATCGGCGACCGCTAATCGCCGTTCGCTTCACCTCGCTACCCGGGCCTCGGCACTCCAGCCGGGGCCCGTGTCGCGTCTCAGCTGCAGTGTCAGACACCGCACCCGCGTTAACCCTGTCATAGCTGGG
>CALLPT010000227.1 GCA_938015575.1 uncultured Acidimicrobiales bacterium | reverse complement strand
CCCTTGTGATCGGCGAAGTACAGCAGGTACCGACCGAGCGGGTCCGCAAGCCACGATGGCGCTTCGATCAGCGACGGCCCCTGGATGTTGACACCGATCGAGTCACAACTCGACACATCGATGATCGGACAATCCAGAAGTCGCGTCACCTGCACCCGACGATCGTAGATGGGCCGAAGTTGCGGGTGTCAGAGAACCGCAACCGCTGGTTGGGTTCTGGGGACGCAGATTCCGCTGCATCGAGGCTGGGGGCCTAGGTTCGAGGCAACGACAGGTTCAGTGCATTGGGGGATGCGATGACCAACACGGCACCGACAGAGGCCATCGAGCCGACGATCATTCCGGAGCCCGACGACAACAACCAGTGGCGCCTCGAAACGCCCGGCGTCGACGGGTGGACCCGCACGGCGCGTCCCGACGACGGCGACAAATACTTCATGGTGTCGACCGACGGTCATGTCCAGGAACCGTCGACGCTCTGGGCCGAGCGCGTCGACGAAGCATTCCGCGACCGGCTGCCCGGCATCATCATCGGCGCCAAGGGCGACAAGTTCCAGAAGACCGAGGGCTTCCGCACGCCCATGCGGCTCCAGAACACGACCTACGAAGGCGAAGAGGCGCTACGCAACAAGTCGGGTCGCACCCCCGAGGGACGGCTGGCGGATCTGGCTGCCGACGGCGTCGACGCCGAGGTCATGTTCCCGAACAAGGGCCTGACCATGTGGGCCACTCGCGACCCCGACTTCAGCCATGCCATGTGTCGGGCCTACAACGACTGGGCGTGGGAAGAGTTCGGTGCGCTCAACGACCGGCTGGCCCCCATGGCCGCGATCGCACCGGGCAATATCGAGACTGCCATCGCCGAGATCGAGCGTTGCGCCGATCTCGGCTTCCGTGGCCTGAGCTTGCCGTGCAAGCCCATGTGGGGCCCTCCCGATGTCGATGACCTGAACTACAACCTGCGTGAGTTCGACCCCATGTGGACCACGATCGCCGACACGGGAATGCCAATCACGTTCCACGTCTCGACCGGACGCGACCCGCGTACCGCACGCAGCCGCGGCGGTGCCGTGGTCAACTACACCGTCCACTCGCTTGCGCCAACCATGGAACCGCTCGTGAACCTGTGTGCTTCCGGTGTCGCCGAGCAGCATCCGACGCTGCGCTTCGGCTCGGTCGAGGCCGGTATCGGCTGGGTGGCCTGGATGCTCGAGGCGATGGACGAGGCCTACACCAAGCACCACATGTGGGTGCGCCCCAAGCTCGACGGCCTGCCCAGCGACTACTTCCGCCGCCAAGGATTCGCGACCTTCCAAGAGGACTCCGCTGGCCTTGCGGTTGCTCGCAGCCACAACCTGGTGAACAACTTCATGTGGGCCAACGACTATCCGCATCACGAGGGAAGCTGGCCCCATTCGGCTCCGGCGATCGAGCGCCAGATGGGCGACTTGACCGATGCCGAGCGAGCAAGAATCTTGGGGCTCAACGCCGCAGAGGTGTTCGGCTTCCCCATCCCCGACCGCTACCTCGACCACGACGACGCGGCCGCGGTCGCTCGGCGATGAGCCAGACCGGAACACGGACCATGCGAGGGGCTGCGGCCGTCGCCGGTGTCGGCCAGACCACGTATTGGAAATGGGGCCAGGCCGACGAGCCCGAGTTCAAGCTCGCCTTGCGAGCGATCATGGCCGCGTGCGAAGACGCCGGTATTTCGCCAAGCGAGATCGACGGCTTCGCCTCGTACAGCAACGACCGCACCGAAGCCAGCCGACTCGCCGCCGCGCTCGGCATCGACGAGCTCAAGTACGCGGTCATGCAATGGGGCGGCGGAGGCGGAGGCGCGGCAGGTGCCGTGGCCAACGCTGCGGCCGCGATCGCGACCGGTCAGGCCGACTGTGTCGTCGCGTTCCGGGCGCTCGCCCAGGGACAGTTCGGGCGCTTCGGCCAAGGGCCGCGCCGCAACACGATCAGCGGCGCCAACGCCCACACCGTTCCCTACGGGTTGATGTCACCAGCGCAGATGTTCGCCATGCGCGTGAACCGGTTCATGCACGACCATGGTGTCGACCAGTCAGCGCTCCGGGCAATCTCGTTGGCCTCCTATCAGCACGCCCAGACGAACCCCGCAGCAACCATGTACGGCAAGCCGCTCACTGCGGAGCAGTACGACGAGTCGCGCTGGATCGTCGAGCCGTTCCACATCTACGACTGCTGCCAGGAGAACGACGGCGCGGCGGCGATCATCCTCGTGTCGGCCGAACGCGCCGCCGACCTGGCGCATCGACCCACCTATGTGCTCGGCGCCGTCTCCGGATCACATCACCGTGTCGGCGCACCGGTCCACAACGACCCCCTCTACGCAACGTCGTCGTTCACGACCGTCGCGCCCCGCCTCTACGAGATGGCGGGCGTGACGCCGGCCGATGTCGACGTCGTGCAGAGCTACGAGAACTTCACCGGCGGCGTGCTGATGGCCGTCGTCGAGCACGGCTTCTGCGAACCCGAACAGGCCAACGAGTTCTTCACCCTCGACAACCTGCTCGCCCCCGACGGCGACTTCCCCCTCAACACGAGCGGCGGCAACCTTGCCGAGGCCTACATGCACGGCCTCGGCCTGACGATCGAAGCCATCCGCCAGATTCGAGGCACCTCGCCGAATCAGCTGCGAGCCGCCGATGGCGGGGTCGACGTGTCGATGATGATCGCCGGCCCGATGGTCACGCCGGTGAGCTCGGTGATCTTTGGCAGCGACGCCACGATCGAAGGGATTGGAGCATGAGCGGCTATCTGGCCGACGGCCTCCCCGTTCCGGTTCCGTCGAGCGACGGACGCGACGCGCCCTACTGGGAAGCCCTCGCCGAGAATCGGCTCGTGCTTCAGCGTTGCAACAACTGTCGCGGTTGGCAATGGGGACCGGAATGGATCTGTCATCGCTGCCGATCATTCGACCTCGGCTGGGAAGAGACCGAAGCGACCGGCGTGATCTACAGCCACGAACGGGTGTGGCACCCGGTGCATCCGGCGCTGAAGGACCACGGCCCCTTCGTCATCGTGCTGGTCGAGCTTCCCCAATGCGACGGCGTGCGGGTGGTCGGCAATCTGCTCGGCGATCCGATGCAGGATTTGGTGATCGGTACGCCCGTCACGGGCGTCTTCGAGCACCATCGGGACCACGACCCGCCCTACACCCTGCTCCAGTGGCGGGTTGACTAACCCCTAGTCCAGCGTCAGCTGATTGCTGGCGGCCAGCGCGTCATCCCAGTCGCTGTAGCCGTCGACCACGATGAACTGACCGGTCGATGCTTCTTGGCGGATCGCGATCGCTCGCCCGTACTCGTCGTCGTTGTAGAACGCGTGCGCAGCCTCGGCGTCGGGGAACTCGATCACCACCACCCGGTTCGTCTCTTCGGGGCCCTCGACCGTGGTGACCGGCGCGCCGCGGACGATGAAACGCCCGCCGAACCGGTCCAGGATCCGCGGCGTGTGCTTCAGATAGTCGGCCATCCGCTCGGGATCGGTGACATCGATGCGGGCGATCATGTAGGCAGGCATCTCGCCAGCCTGGTCAGTCCGAGTAGAGCAATCCAAGCTGGTCGTTGGACCAGATCTTGTGAATGAACCGTGGGTTCTTCGACGACATGTCGATCTGGTAGCGGTCGTCGCCCTCAGGCGCAGGCAGCCCGATGATGTCGCACAGGCTCCGCGCCAACCATTTCTCGATCTTGAGCACGACCATCTTCTTGCGCAAACGGCCCTGGACATCTCGATTCAGCACCGTCGGCAGGGTGTTCAGCGTGAGGATCTCGGTGATCGCCGGATTGGCCATCTTCTCTCGACCCTCGGAGCTGGCATAGAAGTGGCTGACGGCGAACACGATCCGGCTCGGCTCGACCTGTTGCAGGAACTCGCACGAGGTGACCACCGTGGAACCGGTGCGCACCATGTCGTCGAACAGCACGATGTCGTGACCCTTGATTTCCTCGAAGGTCATGTCGCTTTCGGGATGCAGGGTGATCTCGACATCGCGCTCACCAGAGCGTTCCTTGTCCAGCATGATGAACTTGGCCTTGGGCAGGTCCAGGCGGTGGAACATCTCTTTGACAAAGTCGCGCGCACCCTTGTCGGGTGCGCACAGCGCCAAGCCACGACCCAGGTTGTCGTAGTCGACCACATTGGACTCGCGTAGATAGTCGGCATAGATCTCGTACGGGATCAGGTTGTGGAAGGCGCCGTCGAAGATCTTGGAGAACTCGGCCTGGACCGACGACGAGTGATTGTGGACGGTGATGACGCGGTCGACGCCGGCCAGCTTGAGCATCTCGGCGTACAGCCGCGCCGAGAACGGCTGCCCGTCGAACTTCTTGCGATCGTGCTCGTCGCGCTCGAACGTCGTCGTACCGTGATCGATGCGAGGACCCCGATCTTGGGCTGAGTAATAGAGGTCGGGTTCGACCAACACGACGGCGGCGGCGCCATTGTCTTTGGCCGCCCGGGCAATGAGCAGATTGCGCATGGCCAGGTTGTTCCGGCTCATCGTTCGGCTGCTCGTCGACACGATCACGACCGTCTTGGCGATGAGCTGGTCGCCGATCGCCGTCAGGTCGGTCTCGTCAGAGATGAACCGGGGACAGAACTCGGTGTTCGCAAAGGTCTTGAGGCTGATCAGATCGGCGATGTCTTCGGACTGGCCGACCGTATAGGCCATATCGATCGCAAACGGATCGTCACTCGTGTTGCCAACGATGATGACGTCGTTGGGATCGATCGCGCTCGTGCTCACCCCATGTGTCTAGCAGGCGCTGGGCGCACTGCTACCCGAGGTCGAAGCTTGTACCGGGGCGGACCTCGCCATTGACCAGCAGGTCGACCTCGTGGCGGCCCGGATAGTGCGTGCGCGTGCTGTGCTGGCGCAGCGAGACCGTCTTGGCCACCGTCGCTTCTGCCCCAGGCTCGACCTCGATCTCGGCACCCTTGAACACCTTGGGCGACGTGGCGCCATTGGCCTTGACGAAGTGCACCCGGAGATCGATGAGCCCTCCGAGCACCTTTGCGGTTGGGTTGCGCACGGTCGCTTCGATGCGGATCTTGTCCCCGATGGCGGCCTCGGTCGGCGTCACGGCGACGGCAGCGACGACCAGGGGCGAATTCGGGCCGTACCCCAGCACCTTGAGCGCGCCGGAATCGCCGGCCTTGATCAGCGTGCGCAGCCCGTGGCGGATCAGGCGCCGTCGGTTGTCGTCGGCTCCCGCCCACCAGCGACCGGCGATCTCGACCACCAGCTCCGGATGGTCCTTGGCGATGTCGTTCAGATTGTTGGCTACCGACCGGCGCACGTACTCGGACTCGTCGTCCTTGAGCAGCTCGAGCAATTCGATCACGGGTGCAGGGTCAGCTTGGAAGGCCTTGAGCCGACCAGCCCAGGGAAGACGAGGGCGGGTGCCCTCGGACACGAGTCGACGCGGATGTTCGTTCGGGTCGCTCGCCCACTCGCGCAGACGAGCGAGCGTCGCCTCTTGGTGCTGTTCCAAATAGGGACGGATGCTGAACTCGGCCGTGAACCGTTTCGTCAACTCATACTGCGCAGTCATCGCAGCTTCGAAGTGGTCCAGCCCGTGGTCGGCAACGAAATACACGTGCGGCAGGTAGAAGAACCCCTCCATGCCGACCAGCTCTTCGTCTTCGGGCCCGAGCGACGCCGTGACCAGACGCAGCGCCTCGGCTCGGTCCGCAGGCAGGTGATCCGCCATCGTGGCCGCGACATGGGCGGCCCGACCGGTCAGCTCAAGATCATCGAAGCCGTCGAGTGCGGCGGCGACGAACGCGGCCCGGTCAAAGGTCGCGCCAGCCTCGAGCAGTGCGTCAGCGACCCGCTCAACGACGTCGGGTCCGAACGAATTCTTTAACGGCTCAGCCATCTAGCGGATTCTGCCAGACCCACGTCGGGGCGCAGACACGCCCCCGCTAGCACCTGCCATCATGGACGGATGCGCCCGAACATGAACCGGGCCGGCGGGCGGGTGCAGGTCGCGGCGATGATCCTCGGTTGCATCTGCATGTTCTCGGCCTGCACCGACGAAGCTCCGCTTCTCGACCAACCAGGCGCGTCGAGCACCGTGAGGACACAACAGGTCTTCCGGACCGGCGACTGGGTCGTCACCCATGTTCAATTCACCTCGGAATTCTTCACACCGCCAATGGTCGAACACGTGCTGCTCGGGCGTCTGGTCGGCGACCGCGTTGTTGATCAGTGGTACGTGGATGTCGACCGCTCCTGTCTCGAGGCATTCGACACCGCGTGCCGACAGATTGTCGACGCAGCAATCGATAAGCGTGACGACGTTGTCACTGCGAAGTCTGACCCGCTCTACGAGCAACCGGGCGACCTCTGGCCCTTTACTTCGTGGTCCTGGGTCGTCGCCGGGCGGGCCGACGACTGCGGTGCTTCGACGGTGGTCTTGGTCGGCTCCGGTGGGACCGAGCGCCCTCTCGCGCCGCGACCGATTGGGCGGGTCGTGACGATGCGGACGGCGACGCCGCTCGACTACAGCTTCGAGTCCATCCACGTGGTCACGCCGCACGCGGTGCTGACGGCGTGTGGTCCGGATGCTGATGACCCGCAGCTGCACGTGATCCACACCACGGTCGTCGCCGACTTCGAAGGTGCGCCGGTTCGAGCCACGGGACCCCATTTGATCGGCACCGTTGCGCTGGCAGGGGCGACCGAACTCGGAACGTTCGAGGCCTCGGGAGGACTCGGCTGTCCGCTTAGCTACGACGTTCGGGTTCTGCAGGACGACACGTGGGTCAGCCATAGCCTCGGCGCCGAGAACGGCGAACTGCGCGCCGCTGCTGACCGACCAGCGGGTTGCTCCTAGCGAGTTGCCGCGACCAGATCGGCAAGGGTGCGATGGATGGGCTCGGCCAACGCGAGTTGCGAGTCGGTGCGTACGACACCGTCGAGTGCGACGATCTGTTGAATCAACTCGTGGAGGTGATCGTTGGTTCGGGCGACGATGCGGCACAACAGATCGCCTCGTCCGGTGGTGACATGGACTTCGAGCACCTCGGGCAATGTGTCCAGTGCAGCGATCACCCGATCGAGGGCGCCTTGGGCAATGGAGAGCGTGGTGAACGAGGTGACCTGGTAGCCCGTCGCTGACGACGCGAGTTCTGGACCCCACCCGACGATGGCTCCCGAGTCGATCAGCCGGGCAAGTCGCGTCTGCACGGTGCCGCGCGCCATGCCCGTCGCCCGGGCGAGGTCGGTGACCGTGGGCCGATCGCCGCGCCGTAGTGCAGTGATCAAATCGCGGTCCAGCGCATCGATTTGATAGGCCATGACGCGCACTTTATCGCTGGACAAAGCTCATTTCGATCAATGTGTTCAGTGGCCTTGCGTTTTGCTGATCGTTTCGAGAGATTGAACGGGCGCCCATACACCGTTTCGCCACCGAGGAGTCCCCATGTCGCACCTGAAGCGAGTCGATCACATCACCTATGCGTGTGCCGCGGGCACGATCGAGCAATGG
>CALLPT010000226.1 GCA_938015575.1 uncultured Acidimicrobiales bacterium | reverse complement strand
CCCCGATCGCGCTGTCCGACCGATCTGACATCGCCCCGTTTCACGTCATGGAAGTCTTCGACCAGGCCGAGCGACGCGCTGCGACCGGAGCCGAGGTCGTTCGACTCGAGGTCGGCCAGCCCGCAACTGCGGCGCCGCGAGGCGTGATCGAGGCCGACCACCGGACCCTCGACACCGATCGCCTCGGCTACACGAGCTCGCAAGGCATTGTCGAGCTGCGGCACCGGCTCGCCGCCCACTACGACGACTGGTACGGGGTCGACGTCGACCCTGACCACATCGTGGTCACCGCAGGCGCATCGGGCGGGTTCACGCTTGCCTTCCTCGCGGCCTTCGATGTCGGGCAGCGGGTGGCGGTAACGATCCCGGGCTATCCGTGCTATCGAAACGCGCTCGAGGCGATCGGCGTCGAAGTCGTGCCGTTGATGACCACGCTCGCCGACAACTTCCAACCCACGATCGAGTCGCTCGAAGCGCTCGGTGACATCGACGGGCTGATCGTGACGAGTCCGTCCAACCCGACCGGCGCGATGCTCAGCGACGAGCTTCTCGGCGAAATCGTGGCGTGGTGCGATGCGCACGACGTGACGATCGTGTCCGATGAGATCTACCACGGACTCACCTATGAAGGCTCGGCTGGGACCGCCCTGGCGCACAGTCAGAACCTGATCGTGGTCAATAGCTTCTCGAAGTACTTCTCGATGACCGGCTGGCGCTTGGGTTGGGTGGTTGTCCCCGAGCACTTCGTGGAGCCGGTCGTACGCTTCGCCTCGAATCTGCTCTTGGCGCCGGCGAGCCTGTCTCAGCATGCGGCCGTGGCCGCGTTCGATTGCCACGACGAACTTGGCGAGCACTTGGTGCGCTACGAGCGGAACCGGCGCGTGTTGCTTGAAGGGCTTCCGACCGTGGGCCTGGACCGGCTGGCACCTGCCCAGGGTGCGTTCTACGTCTATGCCGACGTCTCGCATCTGACCGACGACAGTCAGCGTCTGTGCGCCCAGTGGCTGGCCGAGCTCGGCATCGCGGCGACGCCAGGCACGGACTTCGACCCGTGGAACGGTCACCGATTTGTGCGCTTCTCCTTTTGCGGCGCAACGCACGAGGTCGAACGTGCCATCGAACTGCTTGCGACGCAGGTGCGCTAGCCGAGGGCGCAGCCATTGCGCAGAGCTAGCGGGCAGCGATGCGATCGATCAGGCCCCATGACCGGGCCGTGTTCGCATCGAGGGTGACGCCGCTGATCGCCCACCACGCCGTGCGCTGGCGGCCGCATCGGCGGCTCACGCTGACGGTGCCGCCTGCGCCGGGCACGAGCCCAAACCCGATCTCGGGCAAGCGAAAGGTCGTGTCCGGGTCGGCGATCACGGCATGGGCAAAGGCGGGAAGCTCGATCCCGGCACCAACACAGCTTCCGTGCACGTGCACACGCAGGCGATCCCGGACTCGATGCACAAGGCGAGGCAGGCTGGCGACCGTGCGCACGTGATGGCCGACCGCAGGCGACGGCGTCGAACCGAACTCGTCGAGGTCGCCGCCGGCCGAGAAATTCGGCCCGTTGCCGCGAAGCACCGCGCCGTCGAGCGAGGTGTCGAGGTCGAGCAGCTCGAGGGCCTCGCTGAGCTGGTCTCGCATGGCGACGTTGAGCGCATTGCGTCGATGAGGGCGGTTGAGCGTGATGGTGAGCAAGCCGCCGTCTCGATCCATCTCGACGACGCGTTCATCGTCAACGACAGGGGCAGGCGTGCGGCCCGCCAGCCATGACTGAAACGTGGCGCCGGTCTGTAACACGGCATAGGTCAGCGACTCGCCGTGCAAGGCCTGTTCGATCGTCGTGTGCTCGCACAACCGCAACAGCTGAACCAGTGCCACCGATGCTTGGGGACTGGCCGAGACTGTCTGGCGAAGCCGGTCGACTTCGGCTTCGGCGTCGTCGACCGAGATCACGGTCGAACCGACGATGCGTTCTGTTTCCGACGGGTGTTCGCACAACACGATGTCAAAGGCATCGATCAACGCCGCGAGCGACGCATCGGGAACCGGATCGACGACCGCGATGTTCACCCATGGCAACATGTGCATCGACACCCCGAACGCATCGTGGGTCGCCGGCCCAATGGAGAAACGCGACGCTCCCCGAAGATCCACCGCAAGCACCGGGCAGCCGCTGCCGCCCACGGTTGCGATCGAATCCCAACGCTCGGCCGCTGCTGCTGCCTGGGCCGGCGAGAGGAGCATGCGTGAACCTCAGCCGTCGCCGAGGTCGTTCATCTCCGAACGCAAGACGCGCCGCAGCAACTTCCCCGTGTCGTTGTAGGGGAGCTCATCGCGAAAGACGACGTGATCGGGAGAACGCGACGAGCGCAGCCGTTCCGCGACCAGTGCCTTGAGTTCGTCTTCGGCGACGTCGCCCACGACCACTGCGCCGATCGTCTCGCCCCATTGCACACTTGGGATGCCGATGACGGCCGCGTCGGACACCGACGGATGGGACATGAGGACGTCTTCGATCTCGCCGGGGGAGATGTTCTCGCCACCGCGAATGATCACGTCATCGAGACGGCCCGTCACGAACAGGTAGCCCTCTTCGTCGAGTTCACCGCCATCGTTGGTCGGGAACCATCCGTCGGCCGTCAACTTCGAGCCTTGCTGCAAGTACTCGCCGGCGACCTGTTCGCCGCGGACCCAGACCTCGCCGGGCGTACCGGCAGGAACTTCGTTGCCTTCTTCGTCGCGGATCGAGACCTCGAGCGAAGGCAACGGGCGTCCGACCGATCCGAGACGTCGACGCATCGCCGGGTCATCACTTGCGTGCGCGATCCAGTGATCGTCGGGGCCCAGAAGCGAGATGGTCGAACTCGTCTCGGTGAGGCCGTACGCGTTCACATAGGCCACGCCGGGGAGCAGGTTCATGGCCTGGTCGATGACCGGGAACGGCATGCGTCCGCCGCCGTAGCTCATGGCGCGCAGCGACGGCAGTTCGTCGCCGCGGTCAGCGAGCCGCTCCACGATCCGGGCGAGCATGGTCGGTACAACCATTGCGTGGGTGATGCCTTCGGATGCGACGGCGTCGATCCAAGCGTCGGCGTCGAAGTTCGGCAGCTGCACGATGCGGCGTCCGGCATAGACCGAACTGAGCATCGCGGCCAGACCAGCGATGTGATACGGCGGAACCGAGACGAGGGTCGCCTCGTCTTCGCCGGCGCCCATGTACTCGACCGATCCCAGGATGTAGCCGGTCAGGTTCTTGTGGCGCAGCACTGCCGCCTTGGGGATGCCGGTCGTGCCACTCGTGTAGAGCAGGACCGCGATGTCGTCAGGGTCGAACGGCCACTCCGACTGGTCGATGCCGTCGCCCGATCCCGTTGCTGCGATGAAATCGTCGCGGTCCACGATGGTCAGACCCTCGACCGCCTCGACACGCGAGCCGTTGCCGTCGCCCGCGACAAGCGTGGCCGACGCGGTCCTCTCGGCAAGCGCCACCAAGTCGTCTTCGGCGAGTCGATAGTTCAGAGGTACGAATGGCTTGCCGGCAGCTGCCGCGCCGAACAGGGCGATCGGGAGCGCCGGCGAGCTTACGTCGAGTAGCGAAACCCGGTCGGCCCCGTTGTCACGGAAGACCTGCCCGGCCCGACCCGCCCGTTCCAGCAATTCGGCATAGGTG
>CALLPT010000225.1 GCA_938015575.1 uncultured Acidimicrobiales bacterium | reverse complement strand
GGGCCGAGAGCTGCCGCGCAGCTGATCGCCGGAGCGAAGCCCAAACTCGCGCACCATCTTGACCGGCACGTAGCAGTCATCTCTGCTCGGGATGCCGCCGTCAACCCGCAAGAAGCCATAGCCGTCGCTGCGCAGATCGAGGTGACCTTCGACCTGGACAGGTTCGCCCTGCCAATCGAGCTCGTCGCGGTCACGGCCGCGGCGACGACGGCGGCGCTTGTTGCCGGCGTCGGACTGGTCGTTGCCATGCTGATCGCCGCCCTTGTCTGAGGAGCCCCCATCCGCTCCGCGATTGTCCGAGGAGCGGTTGTCCGATGCCTTGTTGTCGGAGCCCCCCTCCGATACGCGATTGTCCGATACGCGATTGTCCGATCGGCGATTGTCGGATCCGCGATTGTCGGAGCCATTGCCGCCGCGGTTGTCATTGCGGCGGCCGCTGCGCCCCCGGTCGGGGCTCTCGTCTCCGCGGCCGTCGTCTGCATCGTCGTCGCGATCGTCGTCATCATCATCATCATCGTCGTCGAGGTCGTCGTCGGCCTCGTCGCCAGGCGCGTCTGCGGCCTCATCGTCGTTGTCGACGCTCGCCGCGTCGTCGCTCGGCGCCTCGTTTGCCGGCTCCTCGCCGCCCCCGAGAATGAGATCGATGATCTGGCCCTTGCGCATGCGGGAGCCGACTTTGGCGCCCATCGCTTCGGCGATCACGGTCAGCTCGGCACGGTCTTTGCCTTCGAGCGTTGTGCGGTCGGAACTCATGTGGTGCTCCAGATGTGGCGTGCCATCGGCACGTGCTTGTGGTGCGTAGGTAGGTGTGTGGTGCGGCGGTGAGATCCTTGGACTCAAGAAGATCACTGCCAGCCGGGAACCTCATGTCCCGTCGAGAAGTGGCTCGGAGCGTCGCCGCTCCGTCACAGCAAGAGACGTTAGCGACGGACCCGAGTTGTGCCAACTGGAACGCCCATGCGAATCATGCTTCGACCGCGTCGATCCAGCTCAGGAAGTCGGCGTAGGCATCGAAGTCCGCGAGCTGCGGATTGGCCTCGGCGATCGCCCGGGGGGCGTGAAACAGACAGCCGGCGTCGGCCGCGTTCAGCATCGACAGGTCGTTGAACGAATCGCCGCCCGCGGTGATGTGAAAGTTCAGACCTTGCAGTGCTTCGACCGTCTTGCGCTTGTGGTCGGGCGTGCGCAACGCATAGTTGACGATCCGGTCGTTCTCGACGACGAGCCGATGGCAGAAGATTGTCGGCAAGCCGAGATGCGGCATCATCGCGCCCGCGTACTGCTCAAAGGTGTCGCTCAGCAGGAGCACCTGGTACCGGCTGCGCAATTCGTCGAGGAAGTCACGGGCGCCGTCGAGCGGCTTGATCTCGGCCAGCACCTCGGCGACCGTCGTCATCGTCAGGTCGTGCTCGGCCAGGATGCCAAGCCGATACTGCATGAGCACGTCGTAGTCCGGCTCTTCGCGAGTCGTGCGACGCAGCGCTTCGATCTGGGTCAACTCCGCGAGCTCGATCCAGACCTCGGGCATGAGAACGCCCTCGACGTCGAGCGTGATGACCCGTTGGCGCCCGGTTTGCACGGTCGGAAGGATACGTCGTTCAGGCATCGTTTTCGTCAGCCGGTTGCCAGAGTTCTGGAACAGGTTCGCCTGCGGCTCCTGTCCGACCATCTCGGCGCAGGACCCATCACCTCCTGGCCATCGTCGCCACCGCACCGAGCCCGTGCGCCGGCGCGCCAGGGTCCGCCGCTAGCCGATTGACCGTTGGAAGTAGCGGATGTCCGGCAGCAGTTCCCAGCCCATCTCAGTCCAGAACGCGAGCCCGCCGGTGTTGTCGGCCCAGACCTCGAGCCTCAGTTCGGTGATACCTCGGGTGAGGAAGCGCTGTTCGAGCTCTTCGACGACTCGCCGACCCAAGCCTTGGCCTTGGCGGGTTGGATCGACCACGGCGCGCTTGATACGCCCCCGGTGACCGTCGTAGGTCCCCATGATCGAGGCGACGAAATCGTCGCCATCGAGGATCACCAGGAACAGGTCAGGATCGTGGTCGAGCTTGTTGATGATCTCGTCACGGTCACCCTCGGATCCGCCGACTCCGCCCGCACTCCATAGCGCAAGCAACTGATCGACATCGTCGAGCGTGACCGAGCGGACGGTGAGGTCGGACATGTCAGCTCCGGCGAAGCGCCCGCACGTGAGCTTCGACCGTCGCCAGATCGTTCGGAAGCACCTCGAAGCGCTCTTCGCGATCGAAGAGATCGCCGACGCGTTCAGGCAGCGTTGGCCGCACACCGGTGGCGTGTTCGACGGCGTCAGGGAACTTCGCCGGATGTGCGGTTGCCAGCGTGACCATCGGCGAGGCCGTCGGGTTACGCCGAGCGGCCGCGACACCCACAGCGGTGTGGGGATCGAGAAGCATCTGCCGTTCACCGTGCACGTCGGCGATCGTCTCGACCACGCCACCGGGGCCTTCGTCGTCGACACGTTCGCCGTGCCACAACTCGCCAAGTGAGGCCTGGTGAGCTTCGTCGATGGTGATCGAGCCGGTTTCGCGGAACTCGGCCATCAGATCAGCGATCCGTTGACCATCGCGGCCGTGGGTTTCGAACAACAGCCGTTCGAGGTTGCTCGAGATCTGTATGTCCATGCTGGGCGACAGCGTCGGCACGACACCTTCGATCGCCATCGTGCCGGTCGTGAACAGCCGGGTGAGGATGTCGTTGCGATTGCTGGCCACGATGAATCGATCGATCGGCACACCCATCATGCGAGCGCCCCAGCCGGCGAACACGTTGCCGAAGTTTCCCGTCGGAACGGTGAAAGACACTGGAGATCCGTCAGGGGCGACCCGTTGCGCGGCCACGACGTAGTAGACGATCTGGGCCATGACGCGGGCCCAGTTGATCGAGTTGACGGCACCCAGGCTGACCTCGGACCGGAACGACTCGTCGGCGAACATCGCTTTGACGAGATCCTGGCAGTCGTCGAAGGTGCCCTCGATCGCCACGTTGTGCACGTTGGACGAATCGACGGTGGTCATCTGGCGGCGCTGCACATCGCTCACGCGACCGTGCGGATGCAGGATGAAGATGTCGACCGCGTCGCGGTCACGACAGGCCTCGATTGCGGCCGA
>CALLPT010000224.1 GCA_938015575.1 uncultured Acidimicrobiales bacterium | reverse complement strand
GAAGCAGCGTGGGCACTCGAAAGAACCCAGGCACGTCTCGCCAACGAGGCCGGTGTTCGGGCTCGACTCGAGGCTGGCGAGCTCGGCTTCGACTTCTATGGCCTGCGGGACAAGGCGGTCGACCTGGGGATCGAGTTCCTGGATTCAATCGAGGACCTGTAGCGCCGTGACCAGCCCGCTCGGCCTCGATCCGGTCATGACCAAGGGAACCGTCGAACACCTCCGCCGAATCGGCAACAATGGATGAGCCATGGCGCGCAGCGAATCGATCACCAACGATCTCCGAATCGACATTCTCGAAGGGCGCTTTGAACCGGGCGAACGTCTCGTCGAACTGAAGCTCACCGAGCAATATGACTGTGGCCGTCTCGCCGTCAGGACCGCGCTCGTCGAACTCGCGGCCGAGGGCCTCGTCAACCGAGAGCAGAACCGAGGCGCAACCGTGCGTGACGTCTCGATCGACGAAGCGATCCAAATCACCCAGGCGCGGTCGGCACTCGAATCACTGATCGCCGGCGAAGCTGCCCGCAATGCCGACCAGGTGCAGCGCGACGCGTTGGTCGGCATCGGCGTTGATATGGCCGCTGCGGTCGAGGCCGGAGACCTGGGCGCCTACTCCGTCCTCAACGGTGCGCTCCATCGATTTGTTCGCGAGATCAGCGGTCACACGGTTGCCGCCCACCTGGTCGCGCATCTACGCAATAGGGGGGCCCAGCACCGCTATCGCCTGGCCAACGTGCCGGGTCGAGCCGAAGAGTCGTTGCAGCAGCATCACGCGATCATCGATGCCATCGTTGCGGGCAACGCCGAGGCTGCGAGCGACGCCATGGAGCGCCATCTCGAGTCGGTCGTCGAGGTCATCCAGAACTGGCCTGGCGAGGACAGCGAGAAGATCTAGAGCCCGCGGACGTCGCCGAGGGCGGCACCTTCATGTGCGCTGTTTGCTCGAGGTGGGAGCGCTGGCTTCGAGAACGACGAGGCGCTGCATGACCCGGAGCTGCCTCGCGGCCCGTCGGCGGATGGACGCGGACCACCGGATGCAAGACCTCGAGCTCGGTGTCGACGTAGTCGCTGCGTGGAAGGGACCCGGCATATTCCTGCACGCCCTGGGTGTCGAGGAGGCCGAAGAAGTGTCGGAGGAACGACGAAACGAGATTGCTGCCGCTATTCAGGCAGGACTATGAGAACGTAGAACTGCACGCGGTGTCCGTTTGACGATCTCCAAACGCACCTGCCGGCCGTGTCAGGTTGGCGTGATCGCGATCGCTGTCCGGCAGTTTGCGGAAAGTGATCTGATGTCGCCGGGGTCGCTGGTCAAGATGTTGGGTTCGGTGGTCCGGGCGGCTTGAGCCACGACGATTGCGTCGGTTGCGGCGATCTCGCCGGCTCTGCCCGTTGCGGTTCTCAGTCGTGCCGCCTCGCGAGCGAGATCTTCATCGACTGTGTTGATGAGACACATCCGGAGTAGTCGATTGGTCAGATGATCGCGGCGGTGGTCGCCGGTGAGCGCCTCGGTGAGAACTACAGATGGGACAACCGGTGGCCAGAGGTCTCGCTTGCGAAGTTCGGCCAGGCGGGCGCGTTGGCCCGCCAAGGCACTGACCCCGCCAGCGTCAAGAATCAGGGTCACGCGCTGCGACGTGATTGAGTCGCAACCGCGTCGTTGGCCGCGTCGAGGCGGGACGCCCATTCGGCCGCTTCGGTCGCCTCATCAACACTGACGGGCCCGAGTTCATGTTCGAGCTGAGCGAGATAGGCGTCAAGTTCGGCCACCTTGGTTTGCCGATCCAGTTCACTTGACAATGCGAGCGTGGCCAGTCGGGAAATGTTGAGCCCTGCCGCTTTCGCCGCAGCAACGACATCATCTGGGATCGAGACGCTTACCTTCGCCATACGCATACCATACGCATGGTCAGAGGTAGCCGCAACATAAAGGCCGTTCCGACCTCACTCATGCTCCACCACAGCCCGCCTCCACCGAGATCGGTGTCCGTGTAACGGATAGGGATCCCCCCAAACGGACACAGCTGCCGCCGTAACGCGATCGCAAACCTAATCTGCCGGTATCGCGCAGTTGCCACCCCCACCCCAAGAACAGCGCGTGGTGTTCGGCGAACAGTGCGTCGATCGCCGCCAGGTCGAGCGCGGGGTCGGCGAGGTCGATACCGCTCAGTTCGGCACCTACAGCGCCCGAGAGTTGTCGAACTTCCATTGTCATCCTGTTGTGTCTCAATTCAGTCGAATGGGTACAGGCGAGCGGGGTTGTCCACCAAGATCTGATTGCGAGTCGTCTCGTCGGGCACGAAGTCGGCGAATAGGTCGACGAGATGGCCTTCGTCGGGCATGACCTTGAGGTTCGGGTGAGGCCAATCGGTGCCCCACAGAATCCGGTCCGGTGCCGCGGCCACCAGGGCCCGAGCGAACGGCACAACGTCGTCGTAGGGGGCGACCCGTCCCTCGGTCAGTCGCTCGGCGCAGCTGATCTTGACCCAGCACTTCTCGTCGGTGCGCATGAGATCGAGCAGGTACTGAAACGGCTCTTGGTCAATGCCATCGGCGGCCGGCACTCGTGCCATGTGATCGATCACATAGGGCACTGGCAGCGCGTCGAGGAGGTCGGCGTGGTCGGGCAGGTCCTTGGCATCGAAGTGCAAGACGATGTGCCAACCAAGCGGTTCGATTCGGTGGACCAAGCGCCAGAACACATCCAGGTCCGGCTTGCCGCCGAGATGCGCGACGAAGTTGAACCGGGTGCCTCGCACCCGGTGGTCGTGCAGCATGCGGAGGTCGTCGTCGGTGTAGGAGTCGTCGATCATCGCCACACCGGCGAATCGGCCGTCGCCTCGTTTGATCGCGTCGAGCATCGCCGCGTTGTCGGTGCCGTGGCAGCTCGCCTGTACGAACACGGCCCGGCTCAGGCCGAGTCTGTCTTGCAGTCCGAGGAAGTCGTCGATACCGGAGTCCGGCGGCGTGTAGCTCCGGTTGGGGGAGAAGGGGAACTGCGCCGCCGGCCCAAAGACGTGGCAGTGCGCGTCGCAGGCGTGGGCCGGTGGCGTGAACCGGGTGGGTGCCGAGCGGTCGAGGTTCGGCCCGGGCACCGTCGGCTCCGGCAACGGGTCGTGGGGCGGGTTGGTCGTGGCCATCGTCAGTACTCCCTGGGGAACACGGTGCCGTCCATCAGTTTGCGGGCGGTGCGAATGATGCCGGAGCGGCCAACGACCGGTTGGCCGTCGGTCATCGTGAGGGTCACGGCGGCCTCGAACAACCCGGTCGGGTGTTCGAGCACGACACTCATGGCCGTGTTGTCGCCAACGATGTCGTTGGCCGGTGTGCCGGGGATCAGTGCTGCGGTTGCGACCGACACGGCACCGAGGACGCCGATCGCCTCGTGGCACCGGTGGGGAATGAAGGTGCGCGTGCACAGAGCGCCGTCTGAGGTGCGCGGCGCCGAGACCATCGTCAACTTGGGCACGGTCGTGTTTGCGACGTCGCCAAGCTGCATGAGTGGTCCGGCCTCGAGTCGGATCGTTTCCAGACGAGCTCGCAGCG
This sequence comes from uncultured Acidimicrobiales bacterium, assembly GCA_938015575.1. GTDB lineage: Bacteria > Actinomycetota > Acidimicrobiia > Acidimicrobiales > UBA10347 > UBA10347. The sequence continues at coordinate 1,595 of CALLPT010000224.1, read as the reverse complement.
TGTCGTCGGCTTCGAGGTCGAGCGGCGCTTCGGCGCCGTCGATGCCCAGCTCATCGGCGCGTATAACGACGACCGGCATGCCGTTGTCGATCAAGGTGCAGCGCACGCCGTCGATCTCATCGACGACGTTTCCCGTCGGCAGAAGCGCGCCGCAGGAACCGCCGGCGGCACCTTCGAAGTCAAGCCGAATCGAAGCGGCAGTGCCCGGGACGCCGCTGATCGCCGTGTCGCCGGCGTAGACGGGATGGCCATCGGCGACGGTGAGGGTGGCGCTAGCGACCGTGCCGGTGTTGCGCATCAGGATCCGAAGCGTGACCTGCTCCTCGGTCGCATCGACCACGACGAGTCCGCGCTCAAGCGCGAATGGCGCGACCCCCGCGAGCAGGTTCCCGCAGTTTTGCTGGTCGCTGACGGTGGGTTCCTCGACGCCGAGTTGCAAGAACAGGTAGTCGATATCGACATCGCTGCGCTCGCTCGCCGCGACGATCGCAACCTTTGAGGTCAGGGGGTGAGCGCCGCCGATGCCGTCGATTTGGCGTGCGTCGGGGGTGCCCATGACGCGTCGCAACAGGTCATCGCGTGTCGCCGTGTCGTCGGGCAGGTCCGTCTCGAGGAAGTACGCGCCCTTCGACGAGCCGCCACGCAGAATCATGCAGGGCACGCCGTCGGTGTCGAAGCGTTCACTCACCCATTGATTGTGCCGTGAACGGCCGATCGATTGTCAACAATCGGTTCGCGGTGCGGACTACGACAACCAGGGAAGTGCCGTGAGCAGCTCGACGAATCGGTCGCGATCGTCCAAGGCTTCGGCCTCGAGGTCGGCGAAGGCGAGTACCTCGGGAGGCGTGCCAATCGACACCGTTGGTTCGGGCTCAGGTGTTGGCGCCGGCGGGGTTGGTGTCGGTTCCGGAGCCGGGGTTGCCGTCGGCTGCGGGGGAACGGGCGTCGGCGCTGGCGCCACGGTGGGTACCGGTGTGGCCGGAACTGGGGTCGCCGGGACTGGCGTCGGCGGCGGCGGGATGGGCGTCGGTGCCGGGGGAGCAGGAATCGCGGTCGGCTGCGGGATCGCCGTGGGCGCTGGCGCAGGTGCGGCCGCGACCCCAAGGGCGGCGAATCGATGGGTGGTGTAGACCTTGCCCGAGGCGTCGATATAGACGGCGATTCCGACGTGGGTGAACGCCGGATCGAGCACGTTGCGAGCGTGGCCCGGGCTGGCCATGAACGACGAGGTGAGCGACGCAACCGACTTGCCTCGGCCGACGTTTTCGCCGACCTTGGACCAGCCAGCGGGCGTGCCGCTCACGATGTCCGATGCGTGGGCGAGGAAGCCGCCATTGACCATCTGCTGGGTCCATCCTGCAGCCGCTGCCGACATCGAACCATTCAGCGTGAGTGGGGCAACGCCACGTGAGGCTCGTTGGGCGTTCAGGCTCGAAAGGAAGCCGTACTCCATGTTCGTGTCACGGGTCGGGCCCTGGGCTTGAGCGGCCGGGGCGAGCGTGACCGAGACGAGGAGAAACGCGATGCAGGTGGCGACAAGGCGAGCGAGGCGAGAAGGGCGAGCGAGGCGAGAGGGGTCCATGAGAGGTTCCGAA
>CALLPT010000223.1 GCA_938015575.1 uncultured Acidimicrobiales bacterium | reverse complement strand
GGACGATCAGACGAACTTGAGAAGAATGAAGACGACGAAGCCGATGAGGGCAAGCGCCTCGGTAAAGGCAATGCCGAGGAACATGGTGGTCTGGACCTGGCCAGCCGATTCGGGCTGACGAGCCATGGCCTGGACAGCCTGGCCGACGAGGTAACCGATGCCGATACCCGGGCCGATGGCAGCGAGGCCATAAGCGAAACCGGCGCTCGAGGCAGCTTCAGCGGCCTTGAGTCCGTCAGCGTCGAGGCCTTCGACCTGTGCAAGGACAGTTGCAAGGGTGCTCATTGGAATTTGTCTCCTTGAATGATTCTCAGGTTGAGATTGGTTGCTGGATTAGCGATCTGGTGGACCCGGCTCAGTGGGCCCATGTACTAGTGAGCAGGGTGCAGCGAGCTGCCGATGTACACGGCGGCGAGGATGGCGAACACGAAGCCCTGGATGATCGACACGCCGACCTCGTAGCCGGTGAAGGCGATCAGGCCGACGAACGAGCCCAGCCATGCGAACGGCATGATGGCGATGCTGGTGATGCTGTCGAAGTCGATGAGCTTGTTGAACGTGCCGATCGTCAGCACGCCAAAGGTCACGAGCAGGATGTGGCCGGCGAGCATGTTGGCGAAGAGACGCACGGCGTGGCTGAGCGGGCGGGCGATGAACGTCGAGAAGAACTCGATGAAGCCCACCAGCGGGCGCATGGCGGTCGGCACGCCAGGAGGCCACACGATGTCGGTGAAGTACTTCATGCCGTTGTGCTTGACACCGACCGCGATGAACATCACGAAGACGGTGAGCGACAGCACGAGCGGGCCGGCCATGCGGGCATTGCTCGGCATGTTGAAGAACGGGATGACCTCGAACAGGTTGCCGATCGAAATGAACAGGAACAGCGCGGTCAGCAGCGGCACGTAGGGCTCATAGCCGTGGCCGATGCCCGGCTTGGCGATCTGTTCTTCGATGAACTCGACGATCTTCTCAGCGAGGACCCGGATCTTCGAGGGCTCGTCGGCCGAGCCGCCCTTGGCCATGAAGAAGATGATGACGGGCACCAGGAAAGCGATCAGCGAGATCAGGGCGATCTTGTTGAACTCGAAAATCGAGCCCTCGCCGAAGATCGGGGCCCACTCCACCAGGTTCGGGGGAGGAGGGAAGGGAACGGCCGAGCCGCCCTCTGCTTCAGCGAATGCAAGAAATGCGTTGATCACGATGCAACCGATTCCTTCGTTGTGTTGTCTGCCAGTCCGGCGCCGGGCTTGAGGCCCGGGAACGCAAGGCTGGCGGAGATGTAGCGGAGCTCCCAGAACAGGAGCCCAAGGTGCGAAATGATGATGGTGACGCCGAGGGCGACGAGGTCGACCCAGGTCTCGTTGCGAACGAGGATCACGACGGCGCTGATGATGCCCAGGCGGATCAAGAAGCCGAACATGGCGCCGGCGGCCAGGGCAGCAAACGAGATGCGAGCGGTCGTCTGAATGATCCAGGCCGACAGCCACACGTTGACGAGCACGAGGCCAAGGCCGAGGCCGACTGATGCGGCGCCGTCGGTGCCCCAGATGAGCGTGCCAATCAGGATGAAGACCGGGGCGAGGACGGCTCCTCGCTTGACCATGTCGAAGCCGACTTCCATGACCGGCGACGGTCCCTGGTAGCTGCTCATCATGGGGTTGGCCTGATTGACCTGCACGCTCATGCTCGGTCCCCCTCGGTCGCCTCAGAGGCCGTCACGCGTGCGCTGCGTTCGGCCGAGGCGGTACCCATCTTGGCGCTGTATTGCAGGTACAGGCTGTAGCCGGCGCCGATGAAACCGGCGACGGCGAAGACCAGGGTGAACACCGGCACGATGCCAAATGCCCGGTCGATGAGGTAGCCAAACCCGGCCGCTGCGAGAGCGGCAACGACGAGTTCGTAGCTGCCGGTGCTGTCATGCAGCGCACCGGTCAGTTCTCGTCCGATTTCGCGCTCAGGCGAAGGTGTCACGGGGTGACCTCGGGGAAGGCTTGGCGGGGACAGGTGTCGCGGCGTTCGAGCGAGATGAGCAGCGCCTCTACGACAATGGCCCACACGCCCGGTTGCGACGGTTGTGAATCTATCCACAAAGTCTGAGAAGCCGCCACATTTCACTCACTTTTATCTTGCGGTGGCCGACCTGGCCGCCCCGACCAGCACACGGGGTGTTGCCGCAGTGCCTTGTGTGGCTCGTAGGTGCGCGTGTGGTTCCTAGGACGGCGGTGCGTGGAGCTCGACTTCGCCTTGGCGAAACACGATGATTTCGCCATCGTCGCGAATCCTGGCCACCGTCGACGCCGTTCCCGAGCAGGGCCCGCCGTCGACGACGACTATGACGTCACCGTCGAGGGCTTCGGCCGCGTCGATTGCGAGCTCGGGGGTGTCTTGGCCGCTGAGGTTGGCGCTGGTCGTCGCCAGCGGGCCGACCTCGGCGGCGAGTGCTCGTACGAAGTCGTGTCCGGGACAGCGCACGCCGACGGTGCCGTCGTCGCGCCCCACCGACGCATCGATGTGATCGTGTCGATCGACGACAAGCGTGAGTGCCCCAGGCCAGTGCGTGTCGGCCGCGTGGGTAGTCGACTCGTTGAACACCGCCAGCGTTTCAGCCTGGTCGCGGTCGGCAACGAGCACGGCGATCGATCGTTCGCGAGGACGTCGCTTCAATGCGAAAAGGCGATCAAGCGCGTCGGGATCACCCGCAATGACGGCGAGGCCATAGACGGTGTCGGTCGGCACGACGATCGGCTGGCCCGAGCGCAGCGCGGCGGCCGCGGCCGCAAGCCCTGTTTCGTCTGGCGCGACGACACGCATCTTCTCGCTCATGGCCGGCGGGCCACGAGCGCCCGGTCCTTGTCGGCAAGATCACGATGGATGCTCACTTCGGCGAAGCCGGCCTGCTCGGCGCGCTCGGCGGCCGCGGCCAGCTGGGTCTCACCAAGCTCGAGCACGAGGGAGCCGCCCGGGCGTAGCCACTCCCCTGCCCCGTCGATCAGCACCCAGGCGTCTTCGAGCCCCGTCGGCCCGGCGAACAGAGCGTCTGCGGGCTCCCACTCGGCGACCAGGGCAGGAAGATCTTCGCCGTCGGCGACGTAGGGCGGGTTCGAGATGATCAGGTCGAGCTCGCCCTTGCGGTCTTCGGGCAGTGCCCCAAACCAGTCACCGTGGCGTATCTCGACTCGGCGGGCCGGTCGCCCGATACCGGCCAAGTTCGCTCGTGCCGCAGCGACGGCTTCTTCGCTGGCGTCGGTGCAGATCATCTGGACCCGCGGGTTTTCTGAGACGATCGCGAGCCCAATACAGCCACTGCCAGTTCCCAGGTCGGCAACGAAGATGTCACGGTCATCAATGTTGGCGATCTCCGCGAGGGCCAAGTCGACGACCCCTTCGGTCTCCGGGCGAGGGATCAGGACTCGCGCGTCGACCGCCAGATCAAGTGTCCGGAACGCCCACCGTCCCAGCACGTACTGCAGCGGCTCACCGGCGATGCGCCGAGCGAGCATGTGATCGAAGTGGGCCACTGCCCGCTCGCGAGCAAACTCGTCGAGCATGAGGGTGAACTCTCCCGGCTCTGCGCCGGAAGCTTCTTCGACGATCCGTCGAGCGTCAATGGCCGCGAACTCGCTTCCGGCCGCTTCGAGGCGCGCGCGAGCTTCCTCGTAGAAGGTTCTCCACTGCACCGCGCCGGCGGTGTCCTCGTTGTCGTCGGCCACCCCCGGAGGTTATTGGCGCCCCGCCACTTGCCCTGCTCTGACACGCGCAACCGGCAGCGATGACTCAGCGCGTTCGGGCCAAGGTGAGGGCGCAGACCAAGGGGCGCACGACCACGCCGTCGTATTCCTCGTCGATGACCGTCACGAGCTCATCGACGAGGGCCTTTTGTTCGTC
>CALLPT010000222.1 GCA_938015575.1 uncultured Acidimicrobiales bacterium | reverse complement strand
CGAAGTCGAACTTGAGCCCGGCGTCCGTGTTGTGCATGTCGAAGCCGGACGCCTCGACCTCGAAAAAGAAGAGCTCTACGACATCGTCGACGAGTTTGCCGACAAGGTCGAAGCCGACATCGTCGCCCAGGGCGGCGTCGATGTCCTGCACGCCAACTATTGGCTATCGGGCGTCGCTGGCCATCGCCTCAAGCATCGCCTCGACGTGCCGCTGGTGACGACCTTTCACACGCTCGCTCGAGTCAAGGCCGAAACCGGCGACCATGAACCTGAACGTCGAGCCTTGGCCGAAGCCGAGGTCATTGCCTGTAGCGACGCGGTCACCGCAAGTTGTGTGGCCGAGGCGAACTGGCTTCGCCGGCTCTATGACACGCCCGACGATCGCATCTCTTATGTCGTCCCCGGCGTCGAACACGCGCTGTTCTCTCCTGGCCAACAGTCCGCAGCTCGCGAAGCGGTACAGGTCGACGAGCGTCCAACGATCCTGTTCGTCGGACGCATCCAGCCGCTGAAGGGTCCGTCGGTTGCGGTCGAAGCCCTCGGTCGTATGCGGACGACCGACGCGCAATTGGTGATCGTCGGTGGACCGAGCGGTCGCGAGGGTGAAGAGGAGATGGCACGCGTGCGAGCGGCCATCGATCGCCACGGGTTACATGATCGAGTGCGGTTCGAAAAGCCGGTGCCACACCACTTGTTGTCGAGTTGGTATCGCGCCGCCGATGTCGTGATCGTGCCGAGTCGCAGCGAGTCCTTTGGGTTGGTGGCGCTCGAAGCGTCTGCGTGTGGAACACCCGTCGTTGCATCGTCGGTCGGTGGATTGCGCACGCTTGTGCGCCACGGCGAAACCGGCTTCTTGGTCAGCGGCCGCGACCCGGCGATCTTTGCCACCTATCTGGACCAGATCTTCTCCAAGGATCGGTTGGCGACCGAGCTCGCCTTCAACTCGTTTGAGCATGCCCGCCGGTACCGCTGGTCGTCGACCGCTTCGGAGCTGCGCGAGTTGTATGACCGGCTCCGCGCCCGCGTGCTGGTCGAGTGCTCATGACCGGTGTTTCCGACGCCGCTGACCTCGCTCGCATCGAAGCCCTCGTCGACGCCACGCTGGGCGCTGCGCTCGACGAGATCGACGCGGTCCAGGCCGTCGAGCGGGTGCCGGGCGACAAGGCGTTCTGGTATGTGCGCATCGATGGCGAGACCAAGCAGCACTTCAGTGCCGAGTTCACCCTTGGCCAACGCACGCTTGTTGTCGAGAGTTACTTCATGCCCGAACCCGAGGAGAATCGCGAACAGGTCTTCGAACACTTGCTGGTGCGCAACAGCGGCATGCACCCGCTCCAGTTCGTGATCGCCTCGCCTGGCGGGGAACAGGCCGTCTACCTGCGTGGCCAGGTGGACAATCGCGACGTCGATGCGGAGTGCATCGATCGCTTGCTGGCAGCGGTGTACGAATACACCGAGCAGTTTTTCGTCCCAGCCATGCGCCTGGGCTACGAATCGCGATTTGCACCGCGCTCCTAGCTCGAATCGGCGCAAGTTTCGTTGCGTGAACCAGTTCACCTCCGTTGGGTGAATTCGTCACATCCCTTTCAGCCGCCGCAAACCGTCTGATATGTTCCCTAGCGGACACGGTGGCTTGGCGGCCCCCCCGTTACAACCTGCTGGGGATGGCGTCTTGCCGCGTATTACGCGAGCAAGTGAAGGAAATAGGCGTGCGGATGAACTACTTCGGCAAGATTGCCGTAGTCGTGGCGGTGCTCATGGCAGCGGCGTTGCTTCCGTCGGTGCAAGCCGAAGCAGACGTGCCGAGCGATCAGTCGGTCCTCGGTGTCGATGTGTACTACCAGTGGGCGGTTGCGACCGACGTACGCACGCCCGAAACGGTGGTGCTGTATCGATACGACGGCACCGGGTGGGCCGAGGTCACGACGATCTCACAGACAGGCAACCCGAGCTTCGGGGCGACGGTTGCTGTCGGACGTGGTCTGAACCGCAACGAACCCGTCATCGTCATTGGTGCGCCCGACAGTGATCGGGTGTTCTTGTTGGGATGGGATGGTTCCTCGATCACGCCAGTTGCGACCCTCACCGGCGATCCCGGATCGTCGTTTGGTGCGTCGGTAGACACCTCGGGCGGGCGCGTGCTCGTCGGTGCGCCGGCGGCGAACGGCGGCCAAGGCACCTCGGTCCTCTTTGACAACACGGGCTCGTTCATAGCGGAGCTCACCGAAGTAGCGGCCGACGCCGACGCAGCCATCGGCACGGTCGTGCAGCTCGAGAACGACCGCGCCTGGGTGAGCGCTCCCGGCCAAGACGGCGGCACCGGCGTTGTGTTCCAGTTCGACGCGTCGAACACGCTGACAGACACGATCAAACCTGACTTCCCCGTCGCCGGGATGGGATTCGGCACCATGCTCTCGGCCGATCCGGCCCGCGTGCTCATCGGTGGTGCCGCCACCGAAGTTGCGTGGCTCCAGCAGGGCTTCAACCAGACGCAGATCACGAACCCGACCGGCGGCCAGATCGTTGACGTCGCGCTCGAAGGCAACCTGATCGCGATCGTCGATGCAGACCGAACCATCTCGGTGCTCAGCGACAACGGCAGCACCGGCACCTGGACGTCTGAGACGAGCTACTTGCCGACCGCAATCACCACTCAGCAAATCGTGTTGGGTGGTGGCCATCTTCTGGGCACGGGTATCGATGAAGGTCTTGGTGGCGGCAGGGACCCCTTGCCCATCCGCGAGTTCATCGACGACGGCGATGTGCAGAAGATCCTGCCCTCGCTCGGTTGGCAAGAGACCCAGTTCGGCAACCGGGTTGA
>CALLPT010000221.1 GCA_938015575.1 uncultured Acidimicrobiales bacterium | reverse complement strand
CGAACCCGACCACCGACATCGCCCGCATGCTGGACATGTACGTCAACGGCGACCTCATCCTCGACGAGCTCGTGACCCGCACCTACGCCCTCGACGAGATCAACCAGGGCTACGCCGACATGCACGCTGGCATCAACATGCGCGGGGTGATCCGGTTCTAACACTCCCGAAGCGCCTCAGGTGGCGCGAGGCCATCAGCTGGCAGCGGGGGCCGTTGTGGCCAGTTCGAGTTCGGGGAAGATCTCGAGGTCCCGGAGCGCGGCGATCGTCTCCGGCGCAGCCTGCTCGCGAGAGGAGACGGCCAAATGCAACAGCCCGATCTCTGGGTCGTACTTGCTCTTGGGGTAAAGACGGCTGAGCCGAACTTCTTTCGACGCCGCGAGCTTCACCGACCGGATGCGAGCCACCGCACTCGGGCCACCGAATCCGGGCCCCTTCACCGCAGTGATCTCGTCGATGCCCGCGTCGAGCGCCAGCACCCGCAACCGTGCGAGTTCGAGCAGCATGAGCGCCGGTTCCGGAATCGGCCCGTAGCGGTCGGTCCACTCGGCTTCGACGTCGGCAACCTCGTCGAGCGTCGTGACCGTCGCCAAACGGCGATACGCGTTGAGACGCATCGATTCCTTTGGCGCGTACTCCTCGGGAAGATGAGCAGCGGTCGGAATCTCGATCTTGACCTCGGGCTTCTCTTCGACCTTTTCGCCCTTGAGTCCCGCCACCGCTTCGGTCACGAGCTGGCAGTACAGGTCATAGCCGACCGAGGCGATGTGCCCCGACTGGCCCGTGCCGACAAGGTTGCCCGCTCCACGGATTTCGAGGTCACGCATCGCGATGCGAAAACCGGAGCCGAGCTCGGTCGCTTCGCCGACCGTTTTCAGGCGCTCATAGGCCTCTTCGGAGAGGATCTTGTCCTGGGGGTGGAACAGGTACGCATACGCGCGCTGACCCGACCGGCCGACACGCCCACGCAGCTGATGCATCTGTCCGAGACCGAGGAGATCGGCCCGGTCGACGACCAGCGTGTTCACCGATGGCATGTCGATGCCCGACTCGATGATCGTCGTGCAGACGAGCACGTCGAACTCGCCTTCCCAGAAGTCGTACACGACCTGTTCGAGCGAGCCTTCGTCCATCTGGCCGTGCGCGACCGCGACCCGGGCCTCGGGCACCAGCTGGCGAAGCTCCTCGGCGACCTGCTCAATGCTTTGCACCCGGTTGTGCACAAAGAAGACTTGTCCTTCGCGCAGCAGCTCGCGACGGATCGCCTCGGCGACGGCACGGTCGTCGTACTCGCCGACATAGGTCAGGATCGGTTGGCGATCCGCCGGCGGCGTGTGCAGCAGGGTCAAGTCACGAATGCCGGTCAGGCTCAACTCGAGCGTGCGAGGAATCGGCGTCGCCGACAGCGTCAGCACGTCGACATTGGCCTTCATCTGCTTGATCGACTCTTTGTGCTTGACGCCAAAGCGCTGCTCTTCGTCGATGACCAGCAGGCCAAGCTTGGGGATCTTGATGTCGGCCGACAACAGGCGGTGCGTGCCAATCACCAAGTCGACGTCGCCAGAGGCCAGGTCCTCGACCACCTTGCGAGCCTGTGCGGCGGTCAAGAATCGACTCAGCACCTCGATCCGCACGGGATACCCGGCGAAGCGTTCGGTGAACGTCTGATGGTGCTGTTGGGCCAACAACGTGGTGGGCACCAACAGCGCCGCTTGTTTGCCGTCTTGGATTGCCTTGAAGATGCCCCGTAGCGCGATCTCGGTCTTGCCGAAACCGACATCGCCACAGACGAGCCGGTCCATCGGACGGCCCTGTTCCATGTCGTTCTTGACGTCTTCGATCGCCTGGAGCTGGTCGGGCGTCTCTTGGTACGGGAAGCTGCCCTCGAGCTCACGCTGCCACGGCGTGTCCGGTGGGAACGCGTGTCCAGGGGTCGTGACGCGCTGCTGGTAGAGCACGACAAGTTCTTGCGCGACCTCAGCGACCGCAGACTTGACCTTGGCCTTTGCCTTTTGCCAGTCGGCGCCACCCATCTTCGACAGCGTCGGTGCGTCGCCGCCGGTGTAGTGACGGATCGCGTCGATTTGATCCGACGGCAAGTACAAGCGATCGGTACCGCGGTACTCGAGTACCAAATAGTCGCGTTCGACCCCGCCGATCGCTCGGGTCTCCATGCCCGAGTAGCGGGCGATGCCATGCTGGCGGTGCACGACATAGCTGCCCGGTTTCAGATCATCGAGCTCGGCCGAACGCTGGGCGCGACGACGCTGTCGGCGGTGTGCTCGGCGGCGCCCGGTGAGCTCGGGTTCGGCCAAGATCGCGAGCTTCTGCGCCGGAAGAACACAGCCCTGCAGCAGCGGCGCGACGACGATGTGGGATCGTCCCCCATCGGTGAACATCGCATCAGCATCGAGCGCGAGATCGAGTCCATGCTCGGCCAACAACCCGTGGATGCGGTTGAGGTTGCCGGGCGTGTCGACCGTGACGACCACCCGGTAATCGTCGGCGAGGAGCCTGCGCAACTGTTCGATCGGGCCACGGTTCTCGCCAATCGGGCGATCCCAACCGCTGGCCTCGATCACCGGTATGTCCGGCCCGGTTGCAGCGGGCGACAAGGTCCAGATCGGTGCTTGGGTGTTCGCCAGACCGCGATCGAAATCGGTATGAAGCCGCGCCAGTCCGTCCTGGGCCGCTTCGACCGCTCCCCACGTGCTCGCCAGCGTCATGGCCAGATCGGCTTCTTCGGCAAGCAGGTCCTCGGCCCGGCGCCGCAGACGACTCGGCTCGACCAGGATGACATGGGCGTCTTCGCCCAGCAGGTCGCCGACGACTTCGGTTGCGTCGTCGAACCACGGCAGCCACGACTCCATACCGTCGAAGAACTCACCGTCGGCGTAGCGCTGCCACTGTTCGCGACCCCAAGGCGACGCACTCATCAGCTGTTCGGCGCGATTCCGCATTGCCTCGTCGGGAAGCACCTCGCGACAGGGGAAGATCCGGGTCGTGTCAATCGCGTCAGTCGCCCGCTGGTCCGATACCGCGAACTCGGTCAAGCGGTCGACCTCGTCCCCCCACAGGTCGATGCGGACCGGGGCGTTCGCCGTCGACGGGTAGACGTCGATGATCGAGCCGCGTACGGCGACGTCGCCGCGATGCTCGACCTGGGCGTCGCGGCGGTACCCCATGTCGACAAGCGCCGCAAGAAACGCCTGCATATCCAACTGGTCGCCCTGCCCGACCACGAGCGGTTCGATCTGGCGATGTGACGGCGACAGGCGCTGCAAGAGGGCCCGTACCGGCACGACGATTGCCTTGGGGGCATCACCAGAACGCAAGCGCCACAACAGCTCGACCCGGCGCCCCATCGTCTCGATGCCGGGGCTCACCCGCTCGAACGGCAGTGTCTCCCACGCAGGGAAGACCTCGGCTTCGTCCTGGCCGAGCCAGGTGGACAGGTCCGCAGCCAACCGTTCCGATTGCTGACTCGTGGCGGTGACGACGACGACCGGACGCCGGTCGCCAGCCTCGGCGATCGCCGCCAGTACCAACGGGTGCGAGGCTTCGGCCGCGGCCAGATCGGCCCGGTTACGGCCAAGCACCTGGACCATCGCCGGGTCCTCGGCGATCAGGTGCGCGAGCTCACGAATCGGCATGGTGGCTCACTCGTTCAGCGTCATACATTGAAACGATTCATGACATCGGCCACCGACGTGGTCAGTAGCGCCTCGGCCGCATCGGTCGCGTTGATGACCACGTGATCGAGGGTGTCGCGGTCCTGGCGGTCCGGACGCTTCAGCACCCAGTCCGCTCCCCGCATGTGCTCGGGCGGGCGACCAACACCGATACGGAAGCGAAGGAAGTCGGTCGTGTGTAGATGATCGCGAATCGACTTCAGGCCGTTGTGGCCAGCCAGGCCGCCACCTTCTTTGACCTTGAAGCGCCCGGGATCCAAGTCCAGCTCGTCATGCACGACCACCAGGCGTGTGATGTCCTCGATGCCGTAGCGACGCACCAATGGCCGCACCGACTCGCCCGAACGGTTCATGAACGTCTGCGGAAACGCGATCGCAACCCGGAAGTCGCCGATGCGGATCTCGTCGGCGAGTGCGGCTTCGCGGGACTTCTTCAGCGTGCCACCGTGGCGCGCCGCGAGCTCAAGGACGACCTCGACACCAATGTTGTGTCGAGTGCCCTCGTACTTGTCACCCGGATTGCCGAGCCCCACGACCAAGAGGTCAGCGGGGGTGCCCCGACGGGGTTCGCTCTTGCCCTTGTTACTGCGGCGACGAAGCGCCACGGGACTCAGTCGTCGGAGTCGCTGTCGCCAGCGGCTTCGCCCTCGGCGCCCTCTTCGCCCTCTTCGCCCTCGGCGTCTTCGGCACGCATGGCCTCGAGCGTCGATCGGGTGACGAGCGCCGTTGCGACGGCAGTCTCGGGATCGTCGGTGGCGACGACGCCGTCGGGAAGGTTCAGCATGTCGACACGGATGGTGTCGCCGACTTCCATGTCGCTGATGTCGACTTCGATCTCGTTCGGAATCGACGTCGGCTTGGTGGTGATCATGAGTGCGAACATGGCCTGGTCGACCATGCCGCTCACATTGGCAACCGCACGGGCTTCGCCAACAAGCACCAGCGGAACTTCGAGCTCGAAGTCAGCATTGGGATCGACCCGGATGAAGTCGATGTGGGTGACTTCGTCGCGCACGACGTGGCGCTGGAGTTCTTTGACCAGGCAAAGCTCGGTCTTGCCGTCGATGTCGAGATTCAGCAGTGCGTTGAGCCCCGCGTCGGTGCTCAGTGCAACACGAGCGTCGCTGTAGTCGAGGCTGATCGGCGTCGGATCGCTGTCGAGGCCATAGACGACCGCAGGAATCTTGCCTTCGCGGCGAAGGCGGCGTGACGAACTCGAACCGAGCTCTCGCCCGGTTACAGCCTGGAGTGCGACTTGGTCAGCCATGACATGAACCTCGTGGGATCAGAACAGGGGGTGCGGAGGGCTCGGATGCCACAAAGGGCTGCCCACACGGAACGGTCAAGCCTACTGGCCGAATGCACCCTTTGCCGACGCCTCGGCCCAGCTTTCTCGCCGAGTTCAGCTACTGGAAGTTGCCGCCGCCGAAGATCTCCGACACCGATGAATCTTCGAACACCGCTCGAATGGCGGCCGCGATCAAGGGAGCGATTGAAACGACCTCGAACTTGTCGAGAACGCGGTTCAACGGAAGCGTGTTCGTCACCACGACCTTTTCGATCGAGCTCTGCTCGAGCCGCTCGATCGCCGGACCACTGAAAACGCCATGTGTGGTCGCCGCGATCACCGAACGTGCACCCTTTTCGCGCAGCAACTCAGCGGCCGCAACGATGGTGCCGCCGGTATCGATCATGTCGTCGATCAGGACACAGGTGCGCCCGTTGACCTCGCCGACGACCTCTTTGGCCTCGACCGCGTTCTTCTGGTTGTGCAGGCGACGCTTGTGCACGATGGCCAGATCAGCATCGAGGCGTTGCGCGTAGCGCTCGGCCACCTTGACTCGGCCGGCATCGGGTGAGACGACCACCAGGTCGTCAGCCATCTGGCCGAGCGCATCGCACAGCACCGGCATCGCTACGAGATGGTCCCACGGGCCATCGAAGAAGCCCTGCACCTGACTCGAGTGCAAATCGACCGAGACCATTCGGCTCGCTCCTGCAACACGGAACTGATCCGCGAGCAGCTTGGCCGTAATCGGTTCGCGACCCGATGCTTTGCGATCCTGTCGGGCGTAGCCGAAGAACGGGGCGACCACCGTGGTGCGTTTCGCCGAAGCCCGTTCGGCCGCGTCGACCATGATCAGGTGTTCCATGATCGAGTCGTTGATCGACATCCCGGCGGCGCCAGCATGGGTCTGCAAGATGAAGACGTCGCCGCCACGCACCGACTCGGAGAACTTGCAATAGATCTCGCCATTGGCGAAGTCGGACAGATTCGCATCGACGAGCTTGACGTCGAGGATCTCGGCGACCTCTTCGGCGAGCCGGGGATGGACCCGGCCGCTGATCAGATGCAGACGCTTTTTCGAAGTGACTTCCACCGTTGCTCGACCCCCAGATGCCGACGGATGCCAGATCCGACGATCGTCAGACCCGCGCGGTGATGGTGTCGGCGAACTTACCGAACGCCACCCACCGAAAAGGTGATCAATCGCCGGTCAGATGGCTGAATGGTGCGATGATTTCCCCACCTGCAACCTGAGCCCCATGGACCACGCTGTGGGCCACCGTTGCCCCCGCAGAAACGTAGGCGTCGACCAGGTGCGTGTTGGGGCCAACGATGGCGCCGGCGCCGACGAACGTGCCTCCTTGGAGGACGCTGCCGGCATGGATCGTGGCATCTGGTTCGATCTCGACGTCGGCTTCGATAACCGTCGACGACGGCTGAACCACCGACACGCCATTACGCATGTGATCTCGGATGATGCGGCCGGCGATCGCATTTGCAGCATCGGAGAGCTGGGCCCGATCGTTGACGCCGCTGATCTCGACCGGGTCGGCGACGAAGGGGTGCACGGGGTGGCCGGCTTCGACCAGGACCCCGATCACGTCGGTCAGGTACAGCTCGCCTTGTGCGTTGTCGCTGTCGATCATGCGCAACGCGGGAGCGAGCAGTGAACGACGGAAGCAGTACATGCCACCGTTGATTTCGCCGAGACGGAGTTGGTCGGCGTCGCAGTCACGGTGCTCGACGATCTTGCGGACGGTAGTGCCATCAGTGCCCCGGACGATGCGTCCGTACCCGGTGGGATCATCCAGCCGAGCGGTCACGACGGTGCACGCGGCTCCCGACTGGATGTGCTGGTCCACCAGGCGATCGATGGTGTCAGCTTGGAGCAGCGGGGTGTCGCCCGGCAGAACGACCACATGATCGTCATCGGAAAAGCTCGGATCACGCACGTCGAGTTCGGCGAGGCCGACCGAGGTCGCATCGCCGGTGCCCCGTTGGCTGTGCTGTTCCGCAAACATGAACTCGCGGTTCGGGAAGCCAGTGTGCAAAGACTCGACTACGAGCTCCTTGCCGTGACCGACCACGACCGAGATGTTCGGGAACCGGCTGGCATCGAGACTCGACACCACCCAGCCGAGCAAACTGCGTCCACATGCGTCGTGAAGCGGCTTGGGCAGCTCGCTCTTCATGCGGGTGCCCTTGCCCGCGGCGAGCACGACTGCTGACAGGCTCATCGCTGCTGTTTTGGCGCAGCCAAAACTCTGTAAGGCGCTCGAAGAGCGCTGACGCTGGCCAGGCAGGGATCGAACCTGCGACCTCCTGAACCAAAATCAGGCGTTCTGCCAATTGAACTACTGGCCATCAGCCCCTCACCGTACCGCGCCGAGGCAGGCGTTCGGAGGGGCAATTTCGGATCAGCATTTTCGGAACAAGCCTGGCTTTGGTGTCCCGAGCCTCGTTCGGGCCGATAGCGTGCGCAGCGCTATGGGATCACTCGTCAAGAAGCGCCGCAAGCGCATGCGCAAGAAGAAGCACCGCAAGATGCTGAAGCGCACGCGGGCTCAGCGCCAGCGCGGCAAATAACCGCAGAAATTTACGCATCTTCCGGCGGGGTCGTTCGTGCTACCACGAACCCCTCGCCGGCATACGCGCCTTCGACGAACCACGTCGAGCCGCTGCCGGCCAGCCTGGCTCGCGTTCCTGCATGATTGCTTAGCTTGTCGCGCCACCGGGCCAGTTCGGGCTCGACGACGAGTGCCGCAGGCTCTAGGTCATTACCGTGGTCGCCACTCGGCCCACCCATCTCGTCCCAGGCTCGGTAGACGGCGGGCGTCGAGCAGTGCAGCGGTGGGGTCGTCAGTGTGTACGTACGTTCCACAAACGGAAGCGGTTCGACGACCTCGCCGATGCCGCTGACCTTGGCGCGTCCCCCGAGCAGGCAAAACGCCACATCGGCACCGAGACGCGCCGCTGCGTCGAGGTCACCGAAGCCGGCGGCGCGCAAGATCGCGGCGGCGTCGGCTGAACCTCCGCCCAGGCCCGCACCCGCCGGTATCCGCTTCGTTACCTCGACCCGGCGTTGCTCCCCGACCAGCGCCAGCGCTCGGCTGACCAGGTCGTTCTCGTCGGCCTCGCCGGTCCATGCGCCGCGGTAGCGAACCGTTGATCCCGGCGCGATCTCGAGGTCATCGCCGAAGTCGAGCGTGACCATCTCCGCGTCGATCAGGTGCATGCCGTCACCGCGCAATCCAGTGACGCGCAAGTCGACCGTCAGCTTGGCCGGGGCGAACAAGGATGCGGTCAGCGGCAACACGCAGTGCAGCCTAGGAAGCAGCGATGCGGCGGGCGCGAGCCAACGCCACCCAGGCTTCGACCCCGACCTGCTCAGGGCGGGTCTGCGGGTCGACGCCGGCGGCTTCGAAGACCTCGGCCGACACCAACGCACCCAACGACTTGCGCAGCATCTTGCGCCGCTGATTGAACGCGGCCCGCACGAGCGTGAACACCTGATCGACCGGTTCGTCGAAGCGGCGCGTGGCGTGTCGGTCCAGCTTCACCAGCGCCGACTCGACGCGTGGAGGCGGCAGAAACACCGACGGCGGGATCTTCGCCACCAGCTCGCCGGTGGCCCAATAGGCGACCTTGACCGACGGAACGCCGTAGCTCGACGAACCGGGCATCGCCACGAGACGCTCGGCAACTTCTCGCTGCACCATGACCAGCATGCTGGTCACCTGCGGAACATCGTCGAGAACATCGAGCACCAACGGCGTGGCCACGTTGTATGGCAGGTTCGCGACCATGGCCCACGAGTGTTCTGGCGGCGCGGCCGTCGACCAATCGACCTCGAGCGCATCTGCGTGCACCACCGACACCTGAGGGATGTCGAATTCGCCTTCGATGACCCGGACCAGCCCTTCATCGATCTCGACCGCAACCACGGTGGCGCCCGCGTCGACCAGTCCGGCGGTCAAGGCCCCCAGCCCGGGGCCGACCTCGACGACGTGATCGCCAGCTTCGACGCCGGCGAGGCGCACGATGCGGTCGACTTGGTTGGGATCGATGAGGAAGTGCTGCCCGAGACGTTTGTCGGGGCGAAGGCCGTAGCGCTCAAGCAGCTCGGCGGTGGCACGTGCGCCGATGCTCAGAGCAGGTGCTGGCCGCAGACCGGCCATGGTGAGGCGCCCTGAAGCTCATAGAGGGCGAGTGCGAGTAGATCCTGGTCGGCCGGCGCGGCCGCGGATGGCGGGACACCGACCAGGTCGGGGCGTCCGACCCGTTGGGCGATGCTGTCCCACGTGCTCTGCACGAACTGGTACGCGCCGTGGTAAAGGCCATTGGCGCTCACGATCGTGTAGCTGCCGCTCGACTCGCAATTGCGAAGCGCCGCCCAATCGGCAGCGGTCGGCGGCTGCCCATCACCGGTGGGAACCGGCGTTGCGACCGGAGCCGCGGGTTCGGTCGAGGACAAGAAGTCTCGGGCTACCCAGCCGCGGACCGGGCTCTCGATCTGCATCCATTCGCGACCGCTGGTGATTCGGATCTGACCGCTGGCAAAGACCTGGCTTCGATGGTCAAGGGCACGGATGACGTTTCCGCCCGCCTGGTCCCGCACGAGGAGGCCGGTCTCGCTGTCCACCCACAACCATGCCGATTCGACCTGCACCGTGTCCGACGGCACCGGAGTGGCGGTGGCGGTCGGAACCGCGGTCGCCGTTGCCACCGGCAGCGGTGTTGCCGTCGGCACGGGCGTCGCCGTCGGCTCCGGCGTCGCGGTGGGTTCAGGTGTCGCTGTCGGCTCCGGCGTCGCCGTGGGTTCAGGCGTCGCCGTCGGCGTCGGCGTTGGCGGCACCGGGGTCGCCGTTGCCGCGGGAGCGACGGACGCAGCAGGAGCCGTCGGCTCGGGCGTCGGCTCGGCCGTTGGTTCGACGGTCGGCTCCGTCGTCGCCGTCGGCTCAACGGTCGGCGTCGGCGTCGTCTCCGGAATGCTCAGCACGGGCGCAGCATCGAGCGGGTCATCGTCTGCAGCGAGCGGCACGCCAACGGGTTCAGTCGTCGGCAAGGGCGTCGGCTCAAAGCTTGGTGCTGCGACCGCAATCGGCGTTGGAAGTTCCGCGATCGCGACCTCGGTCGGGCGATCCTGCTGGAGTAGGTCCGGAGCCAACACGGCCGCGAGCGCGAGCACGGCGAAGACAGCCACGACAGCGATCTTGACGAGGGCTTTGCGCATGGGACCGAGACCTTGGGCGGACAAGACGACTTCGGACGAACCAGCAAGCTGACCCGAACGAAGCTCCGTAATATAACCGCAACATTGGCGCCGGTAGGCGCGCCTGTGATCACGGTCACAGGCCAACCGGCCCGCCGGCTGACGGAACCGGAGGCTGCCTCAACCACCAACCGCCCCTGCGTTCTCACCGACTCACGTCCCGCTTTCCGGGTTCCAAGTCGGTGAGAAGCTCCCAGCGGGTTCCAAGTCGGTGAGATCGCCGACCGCCGAGGCTCCGGCGGCTTAGACGGGTCAGCTCGCTCCGAGGCGGGGGTAGGCGCGGTGCGCGTTCTCCCATGTCGAAGAGGCCACCGCTTCGACAGGTTCGTCACGAAGCTCAGCCAGGACTTCGCCCACGCGAGCGACCCAGGCCGGCTGATTCCGTTTGCCGCGGTACGGCGCCGGCGCCAAGTAAGGCGAGTCGGTCTCGACCAGC
This sequence comes from uncultured Acidimicrobiales bacterium, assembly GCA_938015575.1. Taxonomy (GTDB): domain Bacteria; phylum Actinomycetota; class Acidimicrobiia; order Acidimicrobiales; family UBA10347; genus UBA10347. The sequence continues at coordinate 120 of CALLPT010000221.1, read as the reverse complement.
ATCCGATCAGCCGGACACAACACGGCAGCTTCTTGCACGTCTTTCGCCGACTTGAACGACACGATGCCGCTGAACGAGAGCCAGGCGCCCCGATCCAGGCACTGCCGCGCCTCGTCGGGA
>CALLPT010000220.1 GCA_938015575.1 uncultured Acidimicrobiales bacterium | reverse complement strand
TCGAGCTCGACGCGGCGGGGATTGACCAGATGATGCTGTTGCCGCCGTTCGATCCCCGTTTCGAGGTCATTCGCACCGTGGGCGAACGCATCATTCCCGCACTGCGCGAGGCGAACGCATGACCGGCGTTGACGCAGCTACGGGCACCGGCCCGGTGTCGTCCACCACCACAATCCATGTCGAGACGGTGGTTGAGCTCCTCAGGGCATCGCGTTCGCTCGTCGTCGACGAGCACGGCAACGAACGGACCTGCGCTGACATTCTCGAAGCAGGCGAACGGCTCGCCTCGGACCTGCGAGGGGCGGGCGTGGGACCCGGGGATCGGGTTGCCGTGCAGATGCCGAACAGCAATCTCTATCTCGATCTGCTCGCCGCAGCCGCGATCGGTGGATTCGTCGTGATGTCGGTCAATCTCCGGTTCGCCGAGTCGCTCGCAACGTCGATCATTGAACGTTCCGGCGCGGTCATCACCGTGAGAACCGCGACTGACCTTCCCGACACAGCCCGCGGAACTGCCGACTCCGGCCTGGTAGCGCAGGACCGCGGCCAGCCGAGACCCGATGACCGCTACGTGATCTTCACGACCTCGGGCACCACCAGCGCACCCAAACTCGTCGTCCACAATCAACGCTCGATCGCAACCCATGCCGGCGACGTCGCGGCGACGTTCGGCTACGACGAGGGGTCGGTGGTCTTGGTGCCCCTGCCGCTGTGTGGCGTCTTCGGCTTCACCGTGTTTTGGGCGGCGCTCGCAGGGAACTCGACCGTGGTGCTTCCCGGGGCGTTCGACGTCGACGCCACCGCGGCCTTGGTCGAGAAGCACCGAGTCACTTCGCTCCACGGCAGCGACGACCTGTTTCACCGATTGCTCGGGACCGACACCGATCTGTCCTCGATAACCACCGCCGGGTATGCCCGATTCAACAGCGCACTTGACGGAATCGTTGAGCGGTGCGAGGCACGAGGCGTGCCGCTGTCGGGTCTCTATGGCATGAGCGAAGTGCAAGCCCTGTTCGCATGGCGAGGCGGTCGAGGCCTGCCGCTGGAGCAACGGTGGCGGCCGGCGGGACCGCTGGTTTCTTCGCAGGCCGCCTGCCGCGTCGTCGACGACGAGCTGCAGCTGCAAGGTCCCAGCTTGTTCGAGGGCTACTTGGCCGACGGCGGGGCCAGCATCGATCGCGAACTCACCGACCGCCACTTCGACGGCCCGTGGTTCAAGACGGGAGACGTCGCTCGCGAGGACGGACCCAACAGCTTCGAATACATCACCCGCATGGGCGACGTCATGCGGCTCGGCGGGTTCTTGGTCGCACCGGCCGAAGTCGAGGGCGTGCTGCTGGAACACCCAGCGATCGACCAGGCCCAAGTCGTCGCGGTCGGACTGGAGCAGGGCGCGCGTCCGGTCGCCTTTGTCATCCCAGCCGAGGGCGCCGCCATTGACGAGGCCGAGGTCATCGAGCATTGCCGTGCGACGCTCGCCCGATTCAAGTGCCCGGTACGAGTGCTTTCGGTTGCCGCATTCCCCGTGACCGACGGGCCGAACGGCGTCAAGATCCAGCGAGGCGAACTCCGCGCCCGAGCCCTCACCGAACTCACCACGTAGGCCGACGTTTGGGGCTACGCCGTGTGCGCGGCCCGATGAGCGAAGCGGGCCACGAGCACCGAGGCAATCGCCAGTCCGAGGGCGCCTGCCCAGACTGGTTGGTAGCTGTCGGTCGCGTCGATGACGAGCCCGGCGATGGGCGATCCGACCGCAAGCCCACCAAGGAACCCGAACATGACCGCGCCAGATGCACGGCCCGCTTGGCTGCGGTCGACACCGAGGATGATCGCCAGCATCGCGACCGCGTTCCAGGCGGCGTGGCCGACGGCGTACAGCAAGGCGATGATCCACAGCAGCCAGGTGCCGACCGACAGCGTGATCATCAGCAGCAGGCAGACCACGGCCGCGATCGCGGCCAGGATGGCCAGTAGCGGCAGGGGAGCGATCCGGTGTTCGGCCAGCCGCCCGGCGATGACGCGGGCGACCATGCCGGCCAGTCCGGACACAGCCAGCACCAGGCCGGCGGTCGTGTTCGACAGACCGCCTTCTTCCTCGGCGAACAGGGCGAGGAAGCGACCGATTGCGCCGCCGCCGGTGCCCATCAGGAACGCGTACAACGCAATGAGCCACACCGCTCGCATGTCGTAGGGCCGTGCCGGCGCCGCAGGAACCGTCGCATCGGCCGCGTCGTTGGCCAGCTCGTGGTGGTGCTTCGGCAAGGCGAACGGGAGCAAGCCGAACAAGGCGAACAGGCCTGCGTAGAACCACATGGCACCGCGCCAGCCAATCGATGCCGCGAGGCCCGGCAGGCTGACACCCGCCAGGAAGATCCCGAGCTGCACACCGCTCTGTTTGATGCCGGTCACAACGCCGCGGTTTCCAGCCGGGACCCGCTCGGCAATCAGCGCATTCGTGGCCGGATTACCCCAACCCTGGGGGATCCCGAGCACGATCGCCGACAAAACGAGCACCCACACCGAGTTCGCGAGCGCCATGATCACGAAACCCACGCCGGTCCATAGTTGGGCAACCGCACACGATTGACGGGGCCCGATGCGATCGGTCACGCGACCGCTCAAGGGTGCGGTCACCGCGCCGACGGCGGTGTTCAGCGAACCGATCAAGCCGAGCTCGAATCGGCTCAGCCCGAAGTCGTCGATCAGGACACTCGCCAGGACCGAGACCACAAAGATCTGAAAGGCGGTCGACACCATGGTCGACACCAATACGCCGTTGCGGATCAGCGATCGTGATGTGGTCGGCGCAGAGAGCACGCCGGAGTCTGGCACGAGCTGTCACACATGGCGGCAAATAAGCGGCACCGGCAGTTCGTTCTGGCTCAAAGGATCTGGCTCAAACGTTGTGGCTTCGTGCCGACTACACCAAGGTGGAGACGATGGAAGCTCGCCTGTGGATCGAAGCCGAACACCTCGCCGAAGACGTCGATGACTTCTGCAACGTGGTTGTCTACTTGTCGACGGGGGAGCGATACGCCCTCAATGTGTGGACCTTTGACTTCTTCGAGGTTGCGCGCGCCCAGGGCGAGTTCCGGGCATCGCCGGCGGTCAAGCACCTGTACATGCGTCCGCCCGACCTGTTCGTGAAGGACCTGACGCGCCCAACCCTTGAACGAGTGATTGTGGACGTGCTCGAACGGGGCGCGTTGCCCGCATCGACGCGTATGCCCGACGACGCGCCCGACGTTGACGACTCGCTCCGCTTCGGCACCGACTGACGCCGCGACCTAACCTCGGCGCTATGGCCGAGTTGGTGACGTTCGACCCAGACCACGATCTCGATGAGATCCTCGCGGTCATGCGCCGCGATGGGGCGGCGATCATCCGCGACGCAATGGTGCCCGAGCAGCACTACCGCGTCGTCGACGAACTCGCTCCCTGGATCGACGCGACCCCGCTCGGGCGCGATGACTTCACCGGTCGCCAGACCGGGCGCACCGGTGCACTTGTTGCCCGCAGCGAAGCCTGTCGAGAGCTGGTCATGGATGAGCGGATCCTCGGGCTGGCCAACGGGTTCCTCGAACCGTTCACCAACCGGATTCAGCTGCACCTCACCCAGGTCATCAACATCCACCCGGGCCAGGGCAAACAACCGTTGCACCGCGATCGACTGGCCTGGGGCGGCTACATCCCCGACGGGCTCGAACCGCAGTTCAACACCATTTGGGCCCTCACCGACTTCACCGAAGAGAACGGCGCCACTCGTGTTGTCCCCGGCAGTAGTGGGTGGGAAGAAGAGCGCCGCGCCGAGGACCATGAGCGCGCACAAGCCGTGATGAGCGCCGGTTCGGTGCTGCTCTACACCGGCTCGGTCATTCACAGCGGAGGCGAGAATCGCTCGACCGCGGACCGCATCGGCATCAACATCACGTACTGCCTGGCTTGGCTGCGCACCGAAGAGAACCAGTTTCTGTCGTGCCCGCCCGAGATCGCCAAGGACCTCGATCCTGCGCTTCAAGAGCTCATGGGGTACACGATGGGCAATTACGCGCTGGGCTACTACTCCGATCCTGTTTCGATCGAGACCATGGGCGGAACCGACCTGCTGCCGCCCGAGTACGCGCTCGGACGTCGCCCTCGATCCGAGGGCCGAGCCGGCTTCACCGGGGCCGAGGTCACCGAGTCATTCGATCAAGCTGCAACCTGACGCGACATTCTTGTCCGGTCGTGCGTCTGACCTAGCGCCTCCAAATGCGGGGCGAGTCAAACGCAAGGAGAGAGCGTGAGCAAGTTCGATTCCGTCATGGATCGCTGTGAGAAGCAGATGAAGGAGCAGAAGATCGCCATCGATCGCCCGTTGCTCGAGGCCATCGGCAAGTCCCTCGGCCCTTCGCTGTACAACCGTGACGCATCGCTGGTCGCTGCTGGTCAGAAGAGCGAACTCGAGACGATCAAGAAGAAGTACCTCGTCGGCAAGCTCGGCTGCCCCGACGGCCCAGCACTCGACAAGGCCATCGCCAACGCCGTCAAGAAGATCGGCAAGAGCCGCCGCAACAAGCTGCGCCCCGTCTTCTACTACCTGCTGGTCAAGGAACTCGGCAAGGAGTCCGTCTACTCCTGACCCCTCGCTCAGGTGAGTGATCTCCATCTGGCATGCCACTCCCTGGCATGATCGTCAGATGGAGATCACCGCTGAGGTCCTCGTGGACCTCCACCACCGGATGGTGCGCATCCGGCGATTCGAAGAGGCCGCCGGCGCCCTGTTCGAGAATTCGGAAATGCCGGGATTCATCCACCTCTATGTAGGTGAAGAAGCCGTCGCCGCCGGCGTATGCGCCACCTTGCGTAACGACGACCAGGTGGGATCGACGCACCGTGGTCATGGCCACCTGGTCGCCAAGGGCGGCGACCTGGCTCGCATGATGGCCGAGCTCATGGGCAAGGCCACCGGCTACAACCACGGCAAGGGCGGGTCGATGCACATCTGCGACCTGGAGCTGAACATGCTCGGGGCAAACGG